>JAXIOW010000126.1:0-12209 GCA_045403215.1 Nitrospirales bacterium
ACGCGCTTGGCCCGGCCCAGATCCGTCAGCTTGACGTTCTCGAGCTTGAGCCCGAGGTCCTCCGAGATCACCTGCCCGCCGGTCAGGATTGCGATGTCCTCGAGCATGTACTTGCGGCGGTCTCCGAAGCCCGGCGCCTTCACGGCCGCCACGTTCAGCGTCCCTCTCAGCTTGTTGACGACCAGCGTCGCCAGCGCCTCGCCCTCCACGTCCTCGGCAATGATGACCAGCGGCTTCCCCATCTTGGCCACCTGCTCGAGGATCGGGAGCAGGTCCTTCATGCCGCTGACCTTCTTCTCATGGATCAGGATGAACACATCCTCGAGCGAGGCTTCCATCCGCTCGGCGTCGGTGATGAAGTAGGGGGAGATGTACCCGCGATCGAACTGCATACCCTCCACGACATCGAGGGAGGTGGTCATGGACTTGGCTTCCTCGACCGTGATGACGCCGTCCTTGCCGACCTTCTCCATCGCCTCGGCGATGAGATCGCCGATGGTGGAATCGTTGTTGGCCGAAATGGTCCCGATCTGCGAGATCTCCTTCTTGGACTTGCAGGGCTTGCTGAGCTTCTTCAGCTCCTCCACCACGACGTCGACGGCCTTGTCGATCCCGCGCTTGATGTCCATCGGGTTCGCGCCGGCCGTGATGTTCTTGACGCCCTCGCGGTAGATCGCCTGCGCCAGCACGGTCGCGGTGGTGGTCCCGTCCCCCGCCACGTCGCTCGTCTTGGATGCGACTTCCCGGACCAACTGGGCCCCCATGTTCTCATAGGGATCCTTCAGCTCGATCTCCTTCGCGACCGTCACGCCGTCCTTGGTGATGAGCGGCGCGCCGAACTTCTTGTCGAGAATCGCGTTCCGTCCTTTCGGGCCCAGCGTCGCCTTGACGGCGTCCGCCAGCTGATTCACGCCTCGTAGAATCGCGGCCCTTGCATTCTCACTATATAGAATCTGCTTCCCTGCCATGTCGGTCCTCCTTCATTCATTCAATCGTCAGGGCCCATGCACATGGGCGCTGATTATTTTTCGAAAATTCCCAGGATGTCCTCTTCCTTGATGATCAAGTAATCCGTGCCGTCCACGTTGATCTTGCTGCCGGAATACTTGTCGAAGAGGACGATATCCCCCTCCTTCACGGACTTCACATCAGCACCAATGCGCTCGATTTTCCCGCGCTGAGGCTTCTCCTTGGCAGCATCCGGGATGTAGATTCCGCCCGCCGTGCGTTCCAGTTCCTCGGTGTAGCTGACGAAACACCGATCCTTGAGAGGTTTAAACCCCGCCGCTACTTTCTTCTCCTTTTCCTTCGTCTCCACGGCCATAACGCTCTTCCCTCCTTGCAATTAGTCCTCAGTGAGATGATCCGTTCCTGGTAAAACCCCGCCCTTCCGAGAGGGCACACCTTGGGCGCAAGTTACCTCCATAATGTAAAGCTGCTTTGAAACCAATCAACCCCCTGCCGGCTGAATCCCGCGTGATATTTTTTTACATCGAACGCTCGACCCGGTCATCCCGCTTAACCGGTCGTAAATCCTTGAAAATTATCCAGGATTTCAACAACTCCACGGCCTTCTGCAGTTGCGGGTCCTCCTCGTCCTTCTCCTTACCCTCCTTGTCCTTCGCCGCTTCACGGTCCTTCTTCCCGTCTTTGGGCTCTTGCTTCGGGGCCGCCGGATTCTCCTGCAGAGGCGAGGGCTGGGGCGAGGTCCCCGGATCGCGGAGCGTCTTGTCGAGGTCCCGTTCGCGGATCGGCGGGGTCGCCGTCGGCTTCCCTTTCACGACGATGTCCGGGTTGATGCCGACCCCGTGGATACTGCGCCCCTTGGGCGTGTAATATTTGGCTGTGGTCAGGCGGAGGCCCGACCCGTCCCCGAGCGGTAGGATGGTCTGGACGGATCCCTTCCCGAACGTCTGCACCCCCACCACGACCGCGCGGCCCCAGTCCTGGAGCGCCCCGGCGACGATCTCGGACGCGCTGGCGCTCCCCTCGTTCACCAGGACAATGACGGGATAGTCGTCTGGCTGCTGCTCCTTGCTGTGGGAGACGTAATCGTCTTTCCGTCCCTCGCGGGTCTTGATGTACACGATCAGCCGATTCGGGCCGACGAAATGCTCGGACACCTCCACAGCAGAGGTCAACAGACCACCCGGGTTGTTCCGGAGGTCGAGGATCAACGACTGCATTTTCTGCTCGCGCAGCTTGCGGAGGGCTGCGCTCACGTCCTTGGCGGTCAGGTCCTGGAACTGGGTCACCCGGATGTAGCCGATATTGCCGTCGAGCATCTTGGACCGCACGCTCTCGATCTTGATGACCTCCCGGGTCAGGACGAAGACCATCGGCTCCGCCGCCCCCTCGCGCTGGATCGTGAGCGTGACCTTGGTCCCCTTCGGCCCGCGCATCTTCTGGACGGCGTCAACGAGGTTCATGTCCTTGGTCGATTCCTCATTCACCTTGATAATGAAGTCACCCGCTTTGATGCCGGCCCGCTCAGCCGGCGTGCCGTCGATCGGCGCAATGACCGTCAGACGATTGTCTTTGATGCCAATCTGGATGCCGACCCCTCCGAACTCGCCCTTGGTCTCGACCTGCACTTCTTTGTAGACGTCCGGCGGCATGAAGGCGGAGTGGGGGTCCAACGTCGCGAGCATGCCCCGGATCGCGCCGTAGACCAGATCCTTGGTCTTGACCACTTCCACGTAGTGCTTCTGAACGTGGGCCAGCACCTCGGTGAAGGTTTTCAGCTCTTCGTAGGTCTCGGTCGCCAGGACTGCGCGGTCCCAGCCTTTTCCGATGAGAACCCCCAGGAGCAGGGTCACGAGAAACAGCGCCACCCAGCCCATCTTCGTTTTGTTTGACTGTCGCATCCCATCCATGACCGTGCTCCTTTTCCTCCAACCGGACCCTATCACCGCCGGGCCAGCCACGCCAGCGGATCCAAGGCTTCACCGCGTTGCCGCAGCTCAAAATACAGGGTGTTCTCCCCGGTCAGCCCCGTATCCCCGATCTCCCCGATCGGCTGGTTGGCCCGGACGGTCTCTCCCACGTTCACCAGCAGCTTGGACGCGTGGGCGTACAGGGAGAAAAACCCTTCCCCGTGATCCACAATCGTGAGGAGTCCGTAGCCCCGCATCCAGTCCGCAAAGGCCACGACCCCGTCGGCGACCGACCGGATGACGCTGCCTTGCGTGGCCCGGATCTCGATCCCCTTCCGTTGCATGTACGTGTTGAACTTCGGGTGCTTCTGGCGCCCGAACAACGCCACCACATTCCCGTCGCTGGGCCACGTCAGCCGGCCCTTGAAGCGCGCCAGTCCTTCGCCGGCCGGCTGTGCGCGAACCGAGGCGGCCGATCGGCGCCGCGCCTCGAACCCCTGGAGGAGGACCTCGATGCGCTGCGCGGACTTCTCCAACTCGCCGACAGCCCGTTCATACACGGCCTTCTCGCTCCGTACCCGCGACAGGAGCCGGTCCTTCTTGGCGCGCTCTTCTCGATGGGCTGCCAGCTTGGTGGTGATCTCCCGCTGGTATCCCCGGAGCTCCCCACGGACCTTCAACAGATATGCCTCCGTCGTTTCGAGCCGCGCGTGATCGCCGCGAGAGCCCTCGAGCAGCTGGTATTCCCGTCGCGAGATCCAGCGCAACGACGCGGACCGGGCCAGCAAGTCATTGTACCCGCTCGACGCCAGCAAAAGCTTCAACTGCCCGTTCGGTCCCTCCTTGTACATCACCCGCAACCGGCTGCGGATCGAATCCTCCCGCTGGGCGATCCGCTCCCGAAAACGCTGGAGAGAGACGTTCGTGTTCGCGATTGCACGGTCCTTCTCCCTGATCTTGGCATTCACTGCAGCCAAGTCCTCGCGGCGAAGCTTGATCCGGTGGTCCGCCTCTTCGATTTGCTGCAGCACCGAGGCTTCCTTTCGCTGGGCCTCCTCCGTTTTCCGTTTCTTCGCCTTGATCTCCCCCTTCAGTTTTTCCAGCGACTGGCGCTCTTTCTTGATCTTCTCGGAGAGCGGCTCCTTGCGTTCGGACGGCGCAGCCAGCACGGACGCGTTCGTCGCCAGCACAGCCAGCATCGCCAGCGCCGCGACCCGCATCAACTCCTCGCCCCGCGCAGTCGGAGCAAGGAAACCACACTCCCCAGGCACCCCAGCATGATCCCCAGCAGCAGGAACGCGACCGTCACGCGATCCGGCAAGAACACCAGCCCGCGTCCGATGCCCCAGAAGGTCCCCCTGAGGGCCAGCTTGGCCTCCGCCAGCCCGAACAGGGTCCGCAATAAGAAGAGCGAGCAGAGCGCGCCCGCGCCCCCCAACAGCGCCCCTTCGAGCACAAACGGGGTCTTGATGAAGGCCGTCGTGGCTCCGATCAGCTTCATGATCTCGATCTCATCCCGCCGCGCATGCAGCGTCAGTCGGATCGTATTGGCGAGGATCGTCACCATGGATGCGGCCAACACCGTTCCGATGCCCAGCCCCAGGGCTTTCAAATACCGCAGCGCCACGGCCAGGTTCTCGATCCAGTCCTGACTATAGAGCACCTCTTCGGTCTCAGACAACGTGTTCAGTTTCTGGACCAGCTCGCCAACTTGCTCCGACGAACGATACGCCGGACTGACCTTAATGACGAGGGACGCCGGAAAGGGATTGTCGCCCAACCCGCTAAGCAACCGTTCCTCCGAGGGAAACTGCGCCCGGAACGTGGCCAGCGCCTGCTCCCGCGACACGTAGTCGATCCCCGCAACGGCCGGGTCCTGACCGAGCTCCGCGCGCAAGCGCGACACGGCCTGCGGCGGCACCGCGTCCCGGAGGTAGACGATGACCTTGATCTCCTCGCGCAAGGAGCCCAGGGCCTCCTGCACGTTCAGGTAGAGAAGCAGGAACACGCCCATCGCCAGCATGGTGAACGTCGTGGTGACCAACGCCACAAACGTGGTGGTCCGGTTGGACTTGATGTTGTCCACCGCCTCGCGGAGCAGATAGCGCAACCGCGTCATCCCTCGGGATACCCGTCCTCCACCACGCGCCCCTGTTCCAGCCGCATGACGCGGCGCCGCCACCGCCTCAAAAGTTCTCGGTTGTGCGTGGCGAGGACCACGGTGGTGCCGCGCGCGTTGGCGGACTTCATGAGCTCCAGGATCTCTCCCGACAGGTCCGCGTCCAGGTTGCCCGTGGGCTCATCCGCCAGGAGGATCTGCGGATCATTGACGATCGCGCGCGCCAGGCACACCCGCTGCTGCTCCCCGGCGGAGAGCGTCATCGGCAGAGCGTCCAGCCTGTGCCCCAGCCCGACCGCGCCGAGCGTGTCGGCCACCCTCACCCGCAGCATCCCTTCCGGCACGCCGCTGACCTTCAACGCCAGCGCGACGTTCTCGAAGACCGTTTTCTTCGGCAGGAGCCGGAAATCCTGAAACACGAACCCGATCATCCGACGCAGGTACGGGACTTCGGACTCTCTGATGTGCAACAGGTTCCGGTCATTCACCAGGATCTGCCCTTCATCCGGGGCGTCCGCGCGGAAGATCAATCGGAGGAGCGTCGTCTTACCGGCGCCGCTGGGTCCGGTGACAAAGACGAACTCCCCCTTGTCGACCTTGAAACTGACGTCTTGGAGGGCCGGCCAGCCGCTATAGGCCTTGGAGACATGATAGAACTCGATCATGCGGACGTGCGGGTCTCCGGCACCTCGAATGCGCCTGGCAGCAACTCGATCCGCCGGGTGTCGGGATCAGCGCCCCAGATCAGCACTACATCGAACCGGCACGGCCGGTCACCGACCCGCCGCCACGCCAGATACTGCCGGGCGAGCCGAGCGATCCGGGCCTGCTTGGCACGGGTGATGGCAGCCGCCGGCCCGCCGAACCGGTCGTCGAGCCGGACTTTCACTTCCACGAACACCAGGACCCGGCCATCTTCCGCGATGAGGTCGATCTCCCCGCGCCGCGTCCGGTAGTTGCGTTCCAAGATCCGGTAGCCGCGGGCTTCCAGGAACCGGGCCGCCACGCGCTCGCCTTCTTCCCCCAGCACGCTACGCCCGGTCACGGCCACCCGCTCCTTCCACGACCGGCCGAAAACTGCGCCGGTGCAACTTGCAGGGCCCGTAGCGCTCCAACTGCCGCAGGTGCTCGGCGGTCCCGTACCCCTTGTGCGTGAGAAACCCGTACTGGGGGTAGCAGACGTGGGCCCTCGCCATGAGCCGATCTCGGAGGACCTTCGCGACGACGGACGCCGCGGCGATGGACAGGCTCAACCGGTCGCCCTTAATGACCGCGCGCTGCTCAACGGGAAGCGACGGGAGGATGACCGCATCGAGGAGGAGATACTCCGGAGGAGGTGTGAGGTGCTGCACCGCCTGGACCATCGCAAGTCGGGTCGCTTCGAGGATGTTCACCGCATCGATGACCTCGGCCTCCACCACCCCTACCCCGATATCGAGAGCCCCCGCGAGGAGCTGCCCATAGAGGTGCTCGCGCTGGGCCGCGCTCAGGAGCTTCGAATCCCGCAAGCCAGCCAGGGAGTATCGGCGGGGCAGGATGACCGCCGCCGCAACGACCGGACCGGCCAGGGGGCCGCGTCCTGCCTCATCCACCCCGGCGATGCGCCGAAACCCGCGCGCCCATGCCTCGCATTCAAAGAGGTCGTCGGGTTCCAGCGACACGCGACTCCGTTGGCCTCAGACGCCGGCCTTCACGGGCTCCGGCTCAGCAGCGACGGACGCAGCTTCCGGCTTGGGCTTGCCCTCCGTCAGGTAGTCCCGTTCGGCGACCCGGGCCATCTTGCCCTTCTTCGTGCGGAGGTAGTACAGCTTGGCCCGCCGGACACGCCCCTGCCGCACGACGTCGATGCGTTCCATCACCGGCGAGTGAAGGGGAAAGATCCGCTCGACGCCGACGCCGTAGGACACTTTCCGGACAGTGAAGGTTTCCGCGTTTTGTCCGCCCTTGCGACTGATGACCACGCCTTCAAACACCTGCACGCGCTCCTTCTCGCCCTCCATGACTCGCACGTGAACCCGGACCGTGTCCCCGATCTCGAAGACCGGCACATTTTTCTTGACCAATGTCGCATTCAACCGCTGCAGCCGATTCATGACCGTCTCTCCTCTCTCTTTCCTGCTCGCCCGTCAGGCGTCGTCTCCACGCGAGAACCGGTTCAACACTTGCCGATCTTCCGGCGTCAACGCCGCCCGTTCCAACAAGTCGGGCCGCTTGGCATAGGTGTTCAACAGGGACTGGGCCCGCCGCCACGCCCGGATGGCCCGATGGTCCCCGGATCGAAGGACTTCCGGCACCTCCATTCCCCGGAAAACGGGCGGGCGGGTATAGTGGGGGTACTCCAGCAGCGAATCGGCGAACGAGTCAGCCTCCGCGGACTGCTGGTCTCCCAGCACACCCGGGATCAGACGCGCCGCCGCGTCCACAACGATCAACGCCGCTAGCTCGCCACCGGTCAGGATGTAATCGCCGACGGACAACTCCTCCGGAGCCAGCCCCATTCTGACCCGCTCGTCGATGCCTTCGTAATGCCCGCAGATGAAGACCACGCGCCGCGTCTCCGCGGCGAACTCGGCTGCCACGGCCTGCGTAAACGTGCGCCCCTGCGGGGTCATCAGCACAAGCCGCACGTCGCCGGGCCGAGCACGCAGAGCCTCCACGGCCCGGAAAACGGGTTCGGGCTTGAGCACCATCCCCACGCCTCCCCCATACGGATAGTCATCGGCAACCTTGTGCCGTCCCTCCGCATAGTCTCGCAAGTTCACCGCGCGGACATCCAGGAGGCCCTTCTCCCGGGCACGTCCGAGGATACTGGCGCTCAACACCGCCTCCACCATCTCGGGAAACAAGGTGAGGATGTCACACTGCATGGTCCGGCTCATCCTCCAAGAGTCCCGCTATCGGGCGGATGGTCATCAGTCGGCCCGGCACATCCACCGCTCGGACCACCTCTCGGGTCGCCGGAATGAGATGCTCCTTCCCCGTCGCTCCGCGCACCACGAAGACGGCATTGGCACCGGTCGGCAGGATCTCCGTCAGCTCTCCGACCAGCGCCCCGTCTTCCGTCCGGACGGCCATCCTCAGCAGATCGCGTTCGAAATACCGCCCGTCCGGCAGGGGCGCCGACTGCTCCGCCGCGATCTGGAGCCAGCACCCGACCAGCGACGCCGCGGCGTCGGGCGTGGTGATCCCCTCAAAGGCGAGAAGATAGTCGGTGGCCGCGCGTCGCGTGGCCCGGATGGCCAGTTCCCGAAGCGTTCCATGCCGATCAGCCACGAGGACCCGCTCCAGCGTCTCAAACCGGCCCGGCACATCGGAGAGAGACTGCACCTTGACCTCCCCGCACATCCCATGCACGCGCGTGACCTTCCCGATTGTCACCACGATGTCACTTACGCCTTGCGGGCGCCGCCTTCAGTTGCTTGAGCACCCCGGTCCGCTTCAACAAGTTATGGACCGTCACCGACGGCTGGGCTCCATTTTTGAGCCATTCCAACACCCTCTCCTGTTTGACTGCGACGGCAGCCGGCGTCTTCAACGGGTCGTACGTGCCCAGGACTTCGATGTACCGCCCATCTCTCGGCATCCTGGAATCCGCCGCCACAATTCGATAGAAGGGCCGCTTATGCCGGCCCCCTCGCGTGAGTCTCAGTCGCACCACGTGTGTCTTCTCCTCTTCTCTAGGTTAGTAAGTATGAACTCCTACGAGAACGTCCGCGCCGACCGGCCGAGCCGTTGACGGCCGCCGCGCCCGGATAACATCTTCATCATCTTGCGGGCCTCCAAGTACTGCTTGATCAGCCGGTTCACGTCCTGCACGCTGGTCCCGCTGCCCTTGGCGATCCGTTGCTTGCGGCTGCCGTTGAGCAGCGTGTGATCGCGCCGCTCCCGTGGGGTCATCGAGTCAATGATCGCCACCATGCGTCCGACTTCCTTGTCCTTGCCCGGCATCGAGCCCGCCGTCAGCTCTTTCAAGCGCTGCCCTCCAGGCAACATGTCCAGGACCTGCTCCAAGGAGCCCAGCTTGGTGACCTGCTTGAGCTGGTCCCGAAAGTCCTCGAGCGTCATGGTATCTGCGCGCAGCTTCCGGGCCATCGCCTCGGCCTGGTCCCGCTCGACCCCCTCCTGCGCCTTCTCGATCAGCGACAGGACATCGCCCATCCCCAGGATGCGCGACGCCATCCGGTCCGGGTGGAAGGGCTCCAGGGCGTCCAGTTGCTCGCCCGTGCCGAGAAACTTGATCGGCTTGCCGGTGACGGCCTTGATCGAGAGCATTGCCCCGCCGCGGGCATCCCCCTCCACTTTGGTCAGGATCACCCCCGTCAGCCCCACGCGTCGGTCGAACTGCTCGGCCATGGTGACCGCATCCTGCCCGATCATCGCATCGGTCACCAACAGCACTTCGTGCGGGGAGGTCTGGGCACGAATCGCCACCAGTTCGTTCATCATCTCATCATCGATGTGGAGGCGGCCCCCCGTATCCAGAATCGCCACGTCAAACCCCTGGGTGCGGGCCCGCTCGACCCCGTCCACGCAGACGGAGACAGCATCCACACCCGGCGCGTCGGCGCGATGCACCGGCACGTCGAGTGCCGTTCCCAAGACCACCAACTGCTCCACCGCCGCCGGCCGGCGCGGATCGGCCGCCACCAACAGGACGCGCTTGCCGTTCGTTTTGAAATGACGCGCCAGCTTGCCGCACGTGGTCGTCTTGCCCCCACCCTGGAGTCCCACCACCATGATAACAGTGGGAGGCATCGAGGAGAGGGCCAGTCCCGCCTGCTGCTGTCCCATGAGGGCGCAGAGTTCCTCCCAGACGATCTTCACCACGTGGTGCCCAGGCGTCAGGCTCTGCAGCACCTCCTGGCCGATCGCCTTGACGCGCACCCGCTCGATGAATTCCTTGACGATCTTGAAGTGGACGTCGGCCTCGAGGAGTGCCACGCGCACCTCTTTGAGCGCCTCGGAAATCGTGGCCTCGGTCAGGACGCCGTGGCCCCGGAGACGCTTCAGAATCCCGTCAAGTTTGGCTGAGAGGGCGCTGAGCACAGACACCTCTATTTGGTTGAAAAATCATAAAGATTTTGGATTTGTAAGTCTACCGGACCGTGCCGGAACTGTCAAGGCAACTTATGCTTTCCGCCCGCTGCGACCGGTGCATGCAGATGGCTATTGATTGGTGCTGGCACAGGATTTTGACTTGACTTCGCGGGAAATTCCTTAGTAGAGTGCCGCCGATGGAACGGCCTTTCTCAAACCCGGGACGCAAGATCGAGGCATGCGTAAATCCCCCTGGATTCTAGTCACCTGTGTTGTGGTCGGCGGTCTTTTTGGCGGGTTACTCGGGGAAATCCTGGTCGCGGTCTTTCATCCTGGAGTCATCCAGAACATTTTCACTCAGTCCGTGAGTCTAGGTATCAATCCCCCGTTCAAGGTCGATCTCTGGCTGCTGACAATCAGCGCGGGGTTCACCCTGAAGATGAACCTCCTGACCTTCATCGGCATCCTGCTGGGCGTCTTCGTCTACAAGCAGATTTAGCGACAGCGGAGGCTGAAGACCCGCCTGGCCGAGACCCTCGCCGCCTATCGGGACGTCCAGTTCCAAAACAACAATTAATTGTTCCCCCGCCTGCTTCATCCTTCCTGCCCTCGCACCCCCATCGATGAACCTTCCTGAGGTGCCCTACTGTCCAAAAACGTCCATTAAGTATCATACTGGTTTCGCCGGTTGCCTGTTTAGACGCATCGGTTGTGAGGTGTTTTGAGTGGAAGTGCCTCCGCATGTCGCATACAACTATTCAATTTAGCTTTCTTTTCGCGGAGTCCAAGGTTCACGTTCTCTATGCTTAATCTGGCAAGACATTTGCGTTTATTAAACTATTTACCCATTCGGAGGATCCATGATTTTCCTCAGGGCGCAGCAGATACAGGAGGTCAACAACCAACTGCGCACGGACGATCCCCGTATCTTTCTGACCAAGGTCGGCGAAGGACGGACAAGTGCCGACTACAGCGCCGCAATCTCATGTGTCGGCTGCAGAGGAAGCCCTTTCAGCGCAGCGTTGCTGGTCGTAATCCTGGCTGGGGCTGGGTGTGCCACCGTGACCGTACCCGCCTCCACGCCTCTCGAATTGCTGGCGACTGCGCCACAGACCACCACGATCGTACCCGCCTCCCAGACTCCCGTGTCGCTGGCGCTTGAGCCACAGGCCACCACGATCGAAGTGATCCTCCCCGAAGTCTACGATCCGTGGAAGCCGTTCAACGGTGCGATCCATGCCTTTAACACCGACTTTTTCGACACGTATATCATGAAGCCCGTGGCCGGAATCTACATCACGATAGTGGGTGAGGGCGAGCGGCGGCTCATCCGTAACGTGCTCGATAACCTCACCATGCCGAAACGGCTCGTCAACAGCCTCCTCGTAGGGAAATTTCGCGGTGCCGGCCGGGAGTTGTCGCGCTTTCTCATCAATTCCACGCTTGGGGGCCTGGGCATGGCCGACGTGGCCAAGTATCAGTTTGGGATTGAGAAAAGCGATACGGATTTTGGCCAGACATTGGAAATTTGGGGGTGGACCGGAAGCCGCTATCTGGTCGTGCCGTTTGTGCCCTCGCTCACGCTCCGCGACGGTGTGGGGGCCGTTGTCGACATCGGGCTGAGCCCGTTCACAGTCCTCGTTCCGATACCATTTGCAGGAGGCTTGGCAAAAGATACCCTGGCGTATGTCAATAACCGAGGGCTGCACCTGGAGATAGACCAGAACATGGAAGAGCCCCTATACCGCGAGCTCCGTAGTTCGTATTTCATCCAGCGCGAGGAGTTGATCCAGGCCCGGTAGAAAGCCTGCTGAGGTCACAATGGCGCGACGCTTGGTTTGCTCTTTCGTCCTTGCGGTTGCGCCGGCGCTATTCAGCTTCGCAGGCTGTCAAAGCGGCGCCGGACTTACTGGTTCTGTTCAAACCGAGCAAACGTCAGAGAATGATGCTGATCATTACAACCGAGGAGTTGCACTCCACAGAAAAGGCGATCTCGACGGGGCCATTGTCGAGTATCGTAGGGCTCTGCGCCTTAACTCGAACGACGTTGCCGCGCACACGAACCTGGGAACTGCGCTCCAAGCCAAAGGCGATCTGGCCGGGGCCCTAGCCGAATATCGCAAGGCTCTGAGCCTAAACCCGAACGACGATTACGCACACGCGAACCTCTGAACTCC
>JAXIOW010000200.1:0-20223 GCA_045403215.1 Nitrospirales bacterium
ACCCGGCACCATCTTTATGGTCAAGTAGGCGCCGTAAATGTCCTGGTCGGTCGTCCCCTGGGTTGCAGCGCCTGGGAAGATGACCCCGGTGCAAGAGCCTGCTGCTGCACCAGTAGGACAGGCGGCAGAAGCTTCAGTTTCAACAATGCGGGCCCAGAAGACGTCCAGATCGGCCATCGGCGTGGAATACATGAGCTTGGCAGCATCAAACGCGTTCCCGACCTGGCTCCATCCGAAGTTGCCGAACAGCCGGTGGTCGCCGTAGATGATTTCCTGGCGACCTGCCTTGAGGCTGAGCCCAGGAACCAGGAGATTCTTGACCTGGATGTAGCCCTGGTGCAGGTCCACACCGGTCGAACCGTTATTGGCGCTTGATACGTTGCTAATACCGCTCGACGCCGACGCCGCACCAGCCTCACTCCCCCACGTCCTGGCATCCTGGATCTGCGCGAAGAACGAGACATCCGGGGTCAGGTCATACCCGACATTGACCCGGATCCGATGGCTGGCGGCGCTCTCGTTCCCACGACCGCTGCTATTCAAGCTCGCGTTGTTCCGGATCTCGTACCGGACCCGTCCCTCCCCGCCGATGGTCAGATTGTCCACGTCCACTTTCGCGAACGCGGGGTCGGCGGCGACCATCGCCCCCCCGACCGTGGCAAAAAAGGCCAAGGTCAACCACCCTGAAAAACGTTTTATGATGTGCATAGCGACCCTCCTGTTGATTGTGCCCTGTGCCCCGTTGTCCTTACGGAACGTTTACCTGCACCCTCCTTACCTCTGTCTGCTCAGGCCTTCTTGACCTCCTCCTGGGTGTCGTCGGCCTGTTTCTTGATCGCCTCTTCCGCTTCCTTCATGGACGATTCGAGGTCCTGTTCGACGGATTTCACCTCCGCCTGCATCAGGTTTAACTCGGGTTCGACCGTCTTCTTGACATCCTCCGTGACGTCCTTCAGCCCCTTGACCGCCTTGCCGACCTGCCGTCCCACCTCGGGCAACTGCTGCGGCCCGAACAGTAGGAAGGCCACGATCAGGATGACCAGAATCTCCGTGACACCAAGGCCAAACATGCCTTCAAGTCTTGCCCGCCTCCTGCCGTGGCGGCGCGCCAGCGGGAGTACCGGCGGCGGACGACGCTTGGCTCGTCGGTGGCTGAGCCTCCGTGATCTGCTCCGGTTCCGGCTCGTGGACTGTCTTCTTGAATCCCTTGATGGCTTTCCCGAGACCTTCACCCAATTGGGGGAGCTTGCCGGCCCCGAACACAATGAGGACGATGACCAAGACCAGCAGCAGCTCCCACCCGCCAAATCCAAACACTTACGTCACCTCTTCAGTCCCGACCTGCCTGTACAGCGCAACAGCGGCAATCGCGTGAATTTCCACATGTTCCCTATAAATTGGGCGGGATGCTAGCACACAGGTTTTGTCAATTCAAGAAAATAATTGCCAGGCGGGTATTTTGCCGTTTCGATAGATTCTTCAGCTACTTTTGGAGAAACGACAACCGGTAATAGTCGATGTCCCGCCTAGGGCCGGTTGCCAATATCTCCTGGACCCGGGCCCGCTCAAAGCCCAAGGCCTCCAGGTCAGGGAGGGCCCCCAGCACCTCCTCCTCGCTGAGGTAGGCGATCGTGTCCGGGACCCCGGTCGGGGGGAGACTCTCAAGGAGGAGCTGCAACGCCTGCCGCTCAGGGTCGGGCATCCCGGCCCGGATGGGAAAGTCGATGACGCGGTGATAGGGGGAGCGGTAGCCTCCGGCCAGGGCCTTGAGGGTCTGCAAGATCAGCCGGTCCCGTTGCCAGGGCCTGAGTCGTCCCAGGGAGTGGTACGTCTCAAGGAGGTCCACCACGGTCAGCACGTTCACCCCCAACATCCGAGAGACGAACTCCCGTTGCGGCTCGACGGCGACCTCCTTGATCCCCAGGTACCTGGCCACCTCATCACAGAGCGCAAAGTTGACGATGAACGAGTACTGCCCGCCATACAGCCCGTAGCACGGCTTATCGGGGTTCGAGAGGACGGCGCTGTCGGGAGTCCCGGCATCCAGGCTGGTAAAGCAGCCCCCGGGCGCCAGAAGGCGCCGGGCCTCCGTGATCGTGGCGAAGGCCCCGAAATTCGCCGGCACGATCACCAACTCGCCGATCTGCTTCACGAAGTCGGTGATGGTCTTTCGGTACGGCACGCGCTTCCAGTCAATGGGCTGGTAGTCTTTCTCCCAGATGATCTCGTCCAGGAAGGAAGGCCCCCCTTGAAGCCTGGCGATGTCCTTGGCTTCGAAGGCCCGGAGGAAGGCGGACCAGTCGTCGAACTCCTTGGTCTTGGCGTCGCTGAGATTGGGCCGGACCTGCTCCTCGATGATCTCCCCCTCCTTGCGGAGGACGACCTTGGTGCGCAGTTCGTTCCAGAGCTCATTGCAGTGGATCCAATGCACGCTCCCGTCCTTCACGCCTGACAGATCCTGGGCATCAGCTTGCAGGGCAGTCACTTGTTCTCGATGGGGTTGCAGGTCCGGATGGGCCAGGGCGGCCTGCAGGGCGTCCCGGTTGGCGTCCACGAGCACGTACCGGGTCTTGCGGGAGATCGCGCCGGTGGAATCCAGCGCCTTCAGATGAGTCAGGAAGCAGGCGGCCAGGTTGCCGTTTCCGCAGCCCCATTCCTGGACCACCAGCGTCGCCGGCAGGTCCTTGCGCGACTTGTAGGCCTCGTAGTAGTCCGCGGCGAGCGCGTGCGCCAGGCGGTAATCGGCGCTCGCCATCGTCTGGTAGTAGTCCCGGACTCGCCCCCCTCGGAGCCCGTAGAAGATGGCATTGATGTGGGCCTGCCACTCGTCCACCGGCTTGAATTCGCCGATGAGCTGCGGGGGCGTCTCCTCGTGCGCCGTCAGCGAGGGAATGATGCTCATAACGGTGCGGGATTCTATCACAACCTATTTCCTTGAACCTATTTCCTTGACGCGCAGTCGGCCGGTTTGATTAGATACCGCATCAAGGAGCCACCACCACGCCCATGTCTGAACCTGCAAGACTCCGCCTCTCTGTCGTGGTCCCGGTCTATAACGAGCGGGACAACCTGTCTCCCCTGACCGCGCAGATCCTGAAAGCCCTGACCGGCCAGGTCCGCTCCTTCGAGATCATGTACGTGGACGACGGGAGCACCGACGGGAGCGGGCCGCTGCTGGACGAACTCGCACGCTACTACCTGGAGGTCCGGGTCTTCCACTTCGACCGGAATTACGGGCAGACGTCGGCCTTCGATGCCGGCTTCCATCAGGCCGGCGGAGACTTGATCGCCACCCTGGATAGCGACCTCCAGTACGATCCGGCGGACATCCTCACGCTGCTTCCCCTGGCGGAACACTACGATCTCGTCTGCGGCTGGCGAAAGGATCGCCATGACACCCTCGTCAAGCGGCTGTCTTCGCGCATCGCCAACGCTATCCGGAAGGCCGTGGTCCACGACGGCGTCCACGACACCGGCTGCTCGCTCAAGGTCTTCCACCGGCGGGTGGTGGAACGCATCCCGCTCTTCGAAGGCATGCACCGCTTCTTTCCCACGCTGGCCCGCATGCACGGGTTCACCGTGACCGAGGTGCCGGTCCGCCATTTCCCCCGGATCCACGGCCAGTCGAAGTACGGTATCGGCAACCGCATCTTCAAGGCCCTGCGCGACCTCCTCGCTGTCCGGTGGATGCAACGCCGGTGCCTCCAGTATCGCTACCGGGATTCCACGTTAAACGTTAATCGTTAATGATCCCAATTGGAACCGTTAAACGTTAATCGTTATTCGTTAATCGTGAAGAAACCTGACAAGAAATGTCTGAGACGTTTAACGATTAACGGATAACGAATAACGAAGCATGACCACAACCGAAACCATCTGGATCCTCATCGGCTTCGGCGGACAGGGATTGTTCTTTACCCGGTGGATCGTCCAGTGGTTCCGCTCCGAGCGGGAACGGGAGAGCACGATCCCCCTGTCGTTCTGGTATCTGAGTCTGATCGGAGGCCTGATCACTTTGGCCTATGCCATCTACCGCAAGGATCCGGTGTTCATCACGGGCCAGGCGGTGGGGGCCCTCGTCTACCTGCGGAACCTCATGCTCATTTATCGGAAGCGTGCGCCCATGGACGACTTGAAGGCTTGATGAGCCCGCGCGCCCACCCTATGGGGAGGGGGCCCCACGCTGCTGCATCCCCCTCCCGTGCCCACCTGGCATTACTCCTCGCCCTCTGCGCCCTGCTCTTCTTGCTGGGTCTGGGCACGCTCGGCCTGACGGACCGCGACGAGGGATCCAACGCCGAAGCCGCGCGGGAAATGGTCGCCTCCGGCGACTGGATCACGCCGACGCTGAACGGGGTCCCGCGTTTCGCCAAGCCGATCCTCATCTACTGGCTCATCTCCGGCTCGTACCTTGCCTTTGGCGTGAGCGAGTTCACAGCCCGGCTCCCGTCCGCCCTCTTCGGCACCCTTCTCGTCCTGATGCAATATGCGTTCGCCACGCGGATTTTCGGACCGACGGTCGGCTTTCAGGCCGCCCTCATGTTCCTGCTGAACTTCGAGGTCCTGGCGATCGGTCGGATGGTCCTGACTGACATGGTCCTGGTGTTCTTCACCACCCTGAGCATTTTCAGTTTCTTTCTCGCAGCATCCCCTCCCGGTGGGGTGGGTACGGGAGGGGCGTCTGCGGGGCCCCCTCCCGCTGGAAATGACCGGGCGAAACGCTGGTACTGGGGCTTCTATATCGGCATGGCCCTGGCGACCTTGACCAAAGGTCCTGTCGGAGTACTGGTCCCGCTGCTGGCTGTGATCCCTTATCTATTGTTCACTCGCCGCTGGCGGGAGGTTGCCCGGGAATGCCGCCTCCTGCCAGGGACAGCGGTCTTCCTCCTGATCGCCGCGCCGTGGTACGTCGCGATGATCCTGCTTCACGGGGCGGGCTACGCCGAGTCGGCGCGTGGGGACACGCTCACCCGCTTCACCTCCGTCATCGGCGGACACGGCGGGACGATCCTGTTCTACATCCCCATCCTGTTCCTGGGCTTCTTCCCGTGGAGCGGCTTCCTGCCGGCCGCGCTCGTCCAGGCGTTGCGGGAGAGAGGTGAGGATCCGCAACGCGCCGTGCAGTTCCTGTGCGCGGTCTGGGTCCTGGGCGTGTTCATCTTTTTCACCTTCACTTCCACCCGGCTCCCGCATTACATCGCGCCGCTCTTTCCGGCCGCCGCTCTGCTGGTCGCCGCCTCTTGGGACCGGTTCCTCTCGGCGCAGGGCGGACGCGCCGGTGCGGTCTCGCTCTGGCTGACGCTGGGTGTGGGATGTCTCCTGGGCCTGGCCTTCGTTGGGTTGGACTGGGGCTACCAGCGCTTTAACGCTCTGATCGCCCAGGAGTTCCCTGCGGCCGCGCAGGTCGATCCGGGCTGGGCCCCTATGGCGGTCGGATTTCTCATTCTCTGCGGAATGGGTCTCTTCGGCTATGCCGCTTTAACGGCGGGACGCGCGGGTCTGAGCTTCGGCATCGCCTCGGGGCTCATGGTCGGGATCGCGCTGGTGATCATCACCGTGGCGCTGCCACGGTTCAATCAGTACTTCATCGAGCCTCCACAGGTGCTTGCCGACATCGCCAGCCTCAACCTGGAGGAGACGGACACCCTCGTGGTCTATGGCCGCCCCAAGCCCAGCCTTCTGTTCTACGCCAAGCGGCGCTGTTCGGCAGGCAAACCCTGTATCGAGGTCATCAAACCCGGCGAAGAGGAGAAGCTGCGTCCGGTGCTGGACCGTCCGGGCCAGATCATGATCCTCACCCTGGATCGCCTGCGCACCAAGCTCCCCGCTCCCGTCTCCACCTACCAACTGGTCGTGAGCCGGCACGGGTACGTGTTGCTCGCCCAAAAGCCTGTCTTTTAAATCATGCGGCTGTCAGTCGTCATTCCCGCCCACAACGAGCGGCGCACGATCGAAGCGGTCGTGCGCCGCGTGCAGGCCGTGAACCTCGGTCCCATCGAAAAGGAGATCATCGTGGTCGATGACGGGTCTCGCGACGGGACGACCGAGATCCTGAAGGAACTTTCGGGAATACGGTACATCTCGCATGAAAGGAACGCCGGAAAAGGGGCTTCCGTGATGACCGGTTTTCAAGCGGCCACCGGCGATATCCTCCTCGTCCAGGACGCGGACCTGGAATACGATCCGAACGACTATCCGACCGTGATCCGACCGATCGTGGAGGGAACCAGCGATGTGGTGATGGGCTCGCGCTTCATCCTCTATCGACCGAAGTTCTTCGGAAAACGTCGGTCGCCGTATCTCTCGCACTACATCGGCAATATGCTCATCACCTCCATCACCAACCTCCTATACGGAAAGCGCTTCACGGATTACGAGGGCTGCTACAAGGCCTTCAC
Organism: Nitrospirales bacterium; assembly: GCA_045403215.1. Classification (GTDB taxonomy): domain Bacteria; phylum Nitrospirota; class Nitrospiria; order Nitrospirales; family NS-4; genus NS-12. The sequence goes on from JAXIOW010000200.1 coordinate 6,399, forward strand.
CCGCGAGATCCTGGCCTCGACGCCCGTTGAGGCGAAGGGCTTCGAGTTCGATAACGAACTCGTCTGCAAGCTGATGCGGAAGGGAGCGCGTATCGTTGAAGTCCCGATCCATTACACGCCGCGGACCTATGCCCACGGCAAGCAGATCACTTGGAGGCACGGGCTGATCATCTTGTGGACCATCATGAAGTGGCGGGTCCTGCCTGTTTCAGCTCGCTAGGGGGCGCTTTGAAGAAGCGCCTGCCCCAACGGGAGAAGTCCCTGCACGGATTGGAGAGCGGCCAAGACCACCAGCGCCGCGCCCACCGCCAGCGCTTCCCGCCCCCACACCGGAACCGCCGCCCACGCGTGCGCGGATTTCGTAGCGGGTGCGTGTTCCTGGCGGAATCCGGCAAGCCCCAGCGGCACCAGCACCACTCCAAGCAAGACGGCGGCCCACCAGGGCGCACAACCGACCGCTACTCCAATGATCAATAACAGGCGTCCGACGGCCCGCAGCGGACCTTTATCCTCTCCTTCCAGATAGGTCCAGGACAGCCCCCGCACGAGACCGCCCGCGAGCACCAGCGCGACTCCCACCCCGAGGAAGATGACCTCATGAGACCAGGCCGGCGCCGGATGCAGGACGATCCAGAGAATTGCGAACGTCGAGACGGCCACAGGCGCGCCAGTCCTCAGAAGTCCCGGCAGCGCGTCGTTCGCCCATCGTCTGAGGCCCACCGCCGCCACGCTTCCGACCACCACCCCCAGCACCGCCCCGGCCCACACATCCGTGGGAAAGTGCGAGCCCCGGAGCACGCGTGACACGGCGACCAGGCCGGCGACCAGATAGAGCGGGATCCGCACGGCAGGAAAAAACCAGGCCAGGACGGTCGCCGCACCGAAGGCGTTCGCGACATGGCCCGACGGGAACGAATCAAAACCCGTGGCCAGCGAGGGCCCCAGCGAGAACGCATCGGAGTGGGCAAAGCGTGGGCGCGGCCGCCCGATCAGATGCTTGATGAGCTGGGTGACGGCCGAAATGCCCAGCTGCGCGAGGAGCCCGCGCAAGCCTACATCGGTGAGTTGATTGCGCTGACGCCACCAGTCGCTGGCCCAATGGCCCAACCCGGCCATCGAAAACGTCATCGGCGCGAGCTGATCCCGTTGACGCCACCATCCAAGGAAGCCGATGAGAATAAACGCCCCGGCGACGACCACCCCCTTGCCGGGAAGCGCCACCAGGTCGCCGACTCGATTCAGCTCGTCAATGTCGAAGGACCGCACGAAGCGAGCAACCGGCATGTCCAGCTCGTGCAGCTTGACTCCGACCGCGGCGAGGAAGGCCAAGGCGGCCAGCCCGAAGACCACCCGCTCCCACGGCTTCATGGCGCCCAGTGGGCAAGAAAGATGTTGAATTCCCCTTTTTCCTTCGCCCCGCGGTCGGACACCCACACGAGCTTCGAGCCGTCCGGCGAGAACATGGGGAAGCTGTTGAAGCCCCCCTCAGCGGTGACCCGCTCGAGGCCCTGCCCGTCGTCGCCGATGAGGAACAAGTGGAACGCGCGCCGCTGGGGATCGTGGACGTTGGACGAAAAGATGATGCGCCGGCCGTCCGGATGGAAGAACGGGGCGAAGTTCGCCGCGCCGTTCCGGGTTACCTGGCGCTGGTTCCCGCCGTCGGCGTCCATCACGAAGATCTCCAGCCTGCTCGGCTCGACGAGGTTCCGAGCCAGCAACTCCCGGTAGCGCGCCAGTTCGGCCGGATCGGTCGGATGGTGGGCCCGGTACACGATCCGCTTGCTGTCCGGCGAGAAGACCGGCCCGCCGTCGTAGCCCGCCACCGACGTGAGGCGCTTCATGTCCGTGCCGTCCAGCTTCATGGAATAGATATCCAAGTCGCCGTCGCGGACCGAGGTGAAGACGATGCGGGAGCCGTCCGGCGCGATCGTCGCTTCGGCGTCGTAGCCGGGCGTCGCCGTCAGCCGCACGAGGTCCTCGCCACGGAGGGTCGCCATGTAGATGTCGTAATCGTCCAGGGACCAGAGGTACCGGCTCTGGGCCGGCGGCTTGGACGGGCACTCCGGACTCTTGGCGTGCGTGGACGAGAAGAGCACCCGCCGGTTCCCGGGCAGGAAATAGCCGCAGGTGGTGGTCCCCCGACCCGTGCTGACCATCCGCACGTCGCTCCCGTCCAATCCCATCACGTACTGCTGGTAGCAGCCGCGCCCCTCCCGCGTGGATTGAAAAATCAGGGACCGCCCGTCGAAGGAGAAATAGGCCTCGGCGTTCTGTCGGCCGTGCGTGAGCTGGCGGAGCTTGCGCAGGTGCCGTTCGGTCCCGGCGCCGGCCGCCGCGCCCTCCGCGGGACGAGGCGGTTCATCGCCGCGCACGATCACCACGCCGTTCTCGAAGACCAGGTGGCTGTTCCATCCATAGAAGAACAGGAGGCGCGCGACCGGCTTCACCGCCTCCGGCGAGAGACCGTAGAAGACGGAGACGACATGAGCGGGATCGTCCGGGTTCCGGAAGGACAGCAGCAGCGCCATCCCGCTCCCCTGATAGTCTTTGCCTCCGACTCGAAACCCTTTCGGCCGGAGCTCCACGCCGGGCGGAAAGCCGCGCGCCGCCCACGCAAAGGCCGGCCCCGCGCTCGGCCCTCCCAGCAACAAGACCGACGCGTCACGAAGATCCTTCCCGGCCGCGCCGACATCGCCGGCCGACCGCAGCACCACACCCTCTTGTTTGGCGACCCGCTCCGCGAGTTCTCGATAGGGCTCCCCGGCGGCAGTCCCTCCGTCCGGAACCACCACCATCCGCCGTGGGTCAGTGGCGAACAGGTTGAGCATGGGATGCAGTTCTCGGCGGGGAATCCGACGGAATACGTGATAGTCCGGATCGGCCCCGGCCTTGACGTCGGCGGCGCCCGCCTGCTCGATCCACCGGCTGAAGAACGGGCGCAGGTCGCGCGAGGACACCCGGCTGAAGAGCGCTTCCACCTCCCGCCAGCCGATCCGCCGGCCCCCGTACTCGGCCACCAGCGTCCGGAGGGCCGCGAAGAACCGGTCGTCGCCGATCTCCCCGCGCAGCATGTGAAAGACCATGGCGGCCTTGTTGTAGCCGATCGCGGTGTCGCGTTGATCGGACTTCCGCTTGAACCGAACGACCGGATAGTCCTGATCGGGCGGGACGTACACGGCGTAGCTCAGCAACATCAGACGCCGCTCCTCGCGGGCCTTCTGCAGATCGCCTTTCAGCTCGTGCCAGTAGTAGTTCGCCAGGTACGTCGTCAGCCCTTCCGCCCAGTTTCCGCCGTTGTCGTTGAAGACATGATTGCCGATCCAGGAATGCACGATTTCATGGCCCAGGGCGTAGGGCTGCGTGTAGTGGCGACGGATCGAGCCGGCCCCGAGAAGCGTGTAAGACGGCATGCCGAGCCCGCTGGCGAAGAAGTTCTCCCCGATGGAGAAGCGCGGGAAGGGATACGGGCCGAGCACTCTCGAGTAGGCATCCAGATAGGCTGCGGCGGCCGTCAGGTATTCGTCCGCCAACCCCGCGTCCTCAGGGTAGAGGTAGGTCGCGATCTCCGTGTTGCCGCTCATCCGCATCACCACGACGAACTTCCCGGCGGCCAACGTCAGGCCTTCAGCCGGGCAATCGAAACGCCCCTCAGCCGAGACCTCGGGGCTACGGAAGCCGCAGGCGCTTGCGTCCCATGTCGTGACCGTCGCATCGGCTCTGGCCTCGCGGGCGACCAGCCCGCCCTGCCCGATCACCTCCCAGCCGGGCGGTATCGTGGCCGTCACCCGGTAGGAGGCCAGGGAATCCGGCACGTCGGGATACCAGTAGGTCTCCGGTCCGATGTAGACACCCTCGGGCCCGATGTGTCCGGACGTCTCGCTGGGAGTCACAAACCGGAGGTGCCGCGGCTCTTTGGGCGGGTCGTTGATCTCGCCGGCATAATCGAAGTCCACGATAACGGTCTCTCCGGCGCGAGCCGGGCGGTCCAGCCGGACCACGATCTGGTGCGCGCGCCGCGTATCCAGCTCGGTGGACGGCGGCAGCGGGCGAGGGGAAAACGGCAAGAGCTTGCCTTCTCTGGACACCCACGCGACCACGAGGCCTTTGTTGAGCGTGACGCTGAACTCGCGGACCTCCCGGCGGCCGGCCTGGATCGTCACACGATCCAGGCCCCTCATCCGGTGAGACGACGGGTCGATCGCCAATTGGATCTCGTGTCGCAGCACGCTGATCGCGCCCGGATCGGCGGCCGGCGCCCAGGGAGAGGACAAGACGGAGCAGCCCGGCCCTTCAAGCAAGACGACGATGAGCAGAAGCCAGAGGAGGTTCATGACTCACCCAGCAGCGCGTCGGCGAAGGCATCGGGCTCGAAGGCCTGGAGATCCTCCACGCCCTCGCCGACCCCGATGTAGCGCAGCGGAAGTCCGAGCTCACCGGCCACCGCCAGGACGATGCCGCCCTTGGCCGTCCCATCCAGCTTGGTCAGGATCACTCCGGTCACCCCGAGCGCCTTGTGGAATTGCCGCGCCTGCGCCAACCCGTTCTGGCCGACCGTCGCGTCCAGGATCAGCAAGACGTCATGCGGCGCGCCCGGCATCGCCTTGCCCAGCGTGCGCATGACCTTGCGGAGCTCGTCCATGAGGTTGGACTTCGTGTGCAGGCGGCCGGCGGTGTCCACCAGCACCACATCGGCCTTGCGCGCCTGCGCCGCCGCGACGCCGTCGTAGGCGACGGCCGCCGGATCGCCGCCCGCCCGATGCCTGACGATCTCCGCGCCAACGCGCCGCCCCCAGAGAGCCAGTTGCTCGCCGGCGGCCGCCCGGAAGGTATCGGCCGCCACCAGCACGACGCGCTTGCCCTGCCGGCCGTAAAGACCCGCCAGCTTGCCGGCTGTGGTGGTCTTGCCAACGCCGTTGACACCCGCCAGCAAGACCACATGGGGCGAGTGCAGGAGCGTTTCCGCCTTCCCCTCGGTCCGTAAACGTTCTCTCACCACCTTCTTGAGGACCGCCCGGACGGAGTCGGCATCCGCTTCGCCCGATTGCCGCACCGAGTCCCGCACCGCATCCATCAGGGCCGTCGCCGCCACGACGCCCACGTCGGCGGCCAGCAACGTGCCTTCCAGTTCCTCACATAGCTCCGGCGTGAGCTTGCGGCTGCCGGGAAGAAGCCGGCGGAGCGATCCCAGCAACCCTTCGCGGGTCTTCGCAAGCCCCGGCCCCAGTTGGCTCACAACGCCCATGGCTTCTCAAGCCCTCCAGCCTCTCGTTAAACGTTATACGTTAAACGGAAAGCCTCCAAAACATTTACGACGAACAATTCACGATTAACGTTTAACGAATAACGGACTTCAGCCTATCGTTTTCAGGATCGCCTTCTCTTGGCGCGCCATGAGGGCCGCGTCGCGAGGGCCCCGTTCGTGATCGTAGCCTAGCAGGTGGAGGACTCCGTGGACCAGGAGGCGTGCTACTTCATCACGCAGGCTGTGTCCGAATTCCGAAGCTTGCCGTCTCGCGGTTTCCATTGAAATCGCGACATCGCCAAGCAGCATGGTTGGACTGCTGTGGTGCGCCCCCCCACCCACACCCTCCCCCTCACGGCCCATTGCAGTAGGAAGAGCAATGGGCGCCCCGGAGGGATGGGAGGGGGTGAGGGGAAATGCCAGCACATCAGTAGTCCGGTCCTTGTTTCGGTATCTCTTGTTCAGGGCGCGCATGCGCCGGTCGGAGACCAGCACCAGGCTGAGCTCCGCGCCGTCAGCGCGCGCGGCCGACAGGATGGCCTCGGCTGTCCGGCGCAGCCACGCCCGATCGATCGCCACCAGACGTTGACGATTCTGCAGGACGACGGGCACGGCGATCAGGGAGTGCGACGGGACGTCTTCGGGCGGGGAGTCTTCTCAGAATGGCGTTCGTAGGCTTTGATGATTTCCTGCACCAGCCGGTGTCGCACCACATCCTTCTCGGTGAAATAGACAAAGGCGATGCCGGGGACCTCCGCGAGGATGTCCCGCACTTCGATCAGGCCCGAGATCCGGTCACGAGGCAGGTCCACCTGCGTGATGTCGCCGGTCACCACGGCCTTCGAGTTGAACCCCAGCCGGGTGAGGAACATCTTCATCTGCTCCGAGGTGGCGTTCTGGGCTTCGTCCAGGATCACGAACGAGTCGTTGAGCGTGCGCCCCCGCATGAACGCCAGCGGGGCGATCTCGATCTCGCCGCGCTCGAGCAAGCGATTGGCCCGCTCCAGATCCATCATGTCGTAGAGCGCATCGTAGAGAGGACGTAGATATGGATTGACCTTCGCGATCATGTCGCCTGGGAGGTACCCGAGCTTCTCGCCCGCCTCCACAGCCGGCCGCGCCAGGATGATCCGGCTCACCTCGCGCCGGCACAGGCTGGCCACCGCCATGGCCATGGCCAGATACGTCTTGCCGGTCCCCGCAGGGCCGATGGCCAGGACCAGATCGTGCGCGCGGATGGCTTCGAGATAGCGTTTCTGCGTGGGAGACTTCGGGAGGATGACCCGCTTGGACGTGTTGACCTCGAGGTTCCCGCGGACGCTGTCCTTCAAGGCGGAGGCGCCTTCTCCTCCCTGGAAGGTGCGGATCGCAAACTCGACATCGTCGGGACGCAGCACCATCCCTTCTTTCATCAGGGACGTCAGCCCCCCGATGAGACGCTCCCCTCCTCGCACGGCCTCAATCGGCCCTTCGAGGAGGACTTCCTCGCCCCGGGCCGACACTCGGATGCCAAGGGCATCCTCGATCATCTTCAGATGAACGTCCCGGCTGCCGAAAAGATTGGAAGTGTCGATGCCTTCTTGGAGTTTGACCTTGAGGAGAGCTACCTTGGACAAGCGCGCCGACTGACTCCTTATGAGAACGTGCAAACGTTAATCCGTCAGACGTTAAACGTTAATCGTTATTCGTTAAACGTAGTTAAGATTCACGATTAACGTTTAACGATTAACGAACGAGCCAAACGTTCACCATTGTAGCAGGCGGGGGGCGAAAGAGACAAGGGCGGGTTCTCGGAGTGAGACTTGGTGGAGGCTGGGGTGAGGGTCTCTCCCCGGGCATGTGCCTCGAAGTGTACCCTCACCCGGCCCGCTCCACAAGCGGAATGGTCTACTTACAAATCACGCCACGAGATCAGACGGCTCCAGACCGAAAGGGCCGGTGTGCCGCACAGTGATCCCAAGACGCTGGTGCTGGCCTGGATATAGCCGGTGACCCGGCCGGCACACCCGGTGCTGCTGGAGGCGCCGGAGCCTCCGCTCCCCTGGGCCCCGATCTGGACCGCCATCTGGGATGGCAAGCCGGTGCCCAACGAGATGGACTTGGCCACGGTAGTTCCACCGCCCGTCGTTCCGATGGTGGACTGGCTATACGCGCTTCCGGTGAGGTAGAACAAGGCATACAGGTTGCCGTTCCCGGAGGCGGTGCACAAGTCATTAATCGGGATGAAGGTAGTGAAGAACACGGTCCCGCCGAGGATGGTCGGACTGCTGAGGTAGCGCTCGCCAGCGACCGGGAACGTCATGAACCAGCCCTGTTTGTTCATGACTAGGCCTTGGAGCGAGGTGCCGCTGCCGCTGAACGACGTGGAGCCGCTCGCGAGCCCGCTTACTTGGGTGGACGTGGTGCAGGACCCCACGCCCACCACGCAGATCGTCACGTTTGACACGTCCAGGAGATCGTTTCGCTGGCAACTGGTGGTGCTGGTCTCAATGCAGGAAACCGTGTTGACCATCGGGTCCTTGACCCCGAAGACGTACTGGGCATCGGTGTTGCCCTTGTCGGACTGGGTAAAGAACCGTCCCGTCCCGAAGAACACCCAGAAATTGTTGGTTTCGTCGGCAGTGACCGTGGAGCCTGCGATGATCGGCCCGACCTTCGTCGTTCCCGAGCACGGAGTGGGCGAGCAGGCAAAGTTGGCCAGCAGCACGGTCGGCACCCGGGTGCTACCGCTCATGAAGCCCCAATTGCTCAAGGTCTCGGGATTGGTCCCGCTGACGGCGTCGGTGGCCAGCCGGTACATCTTGCCGATGTAGGTCGGCGGGCTGGAGCTGTTCGTGACGACGTTGCCCGCGTAAATCACGTCCACGCGGAAATCGAGGTTCGCATCCACCGAGATGATGTCGCCCATGAAGGAGTTACTATCGCCGGTGGAGAACGTCGGGCTGTTTCCCGTGTAGGCCGTACTCAGGACGGCATTGTTGCACGGTATGGACGTTGTGCAAGACACGCTGTGCAACGAGCCCGACGTCGGATTGGTAATGGAATAGGCTGGCCCGGTGGCGAGGTTCACCGCGATGAACTGCGCGGTCTGGGTGCTCGCGCCGATATAACTCGTGGGGCCGGTGCCGAAGACCGCGAGCCACTTGGCATTCGTGTTGTCGGTCTTCGCGTCCCCCGAAGGACTGACCCGCACGACAGCCGGAAAGCTCGTCGTGAGTCCAAGGCTGGCATCGGTCAAGGTCCAGAGCAGCACGGGGTCCTGCTCCGGGTCCGTGATGTCAAACACATAATAGGCTGAATAGAAGGCCCGCGTGCTCTTCCCGCTGCCGGTGAAGTCCGCCGTGACGGTCATCGCCGACCCGCCTCCGTTGTTCAGGTTCCCGGCGGCATCTACGGTCGTCGTCGTGCAGATCCCGCAACTGCCACCGAACCGCATGCCGACGATCAGGATCGTGCCCCATCCCCCCGGATGGGTCCCTGGCACCGACTGTCCGTTCCGGCATGCCCCATTGGGATTGCCGGAATCGCAGAAGATCCGCGCATCGTTGACCTTGGGCTTCAAGTCCATATAGGCGACGTGCGTGTAGTCCTGTCCAGCAGACCACTTCAAATGCGGGAGGAGTTCCTGGGGCACGAAGGCCCAGAGCTCGGCGCCCCGAGGCAGGCAACCGGCGCTGGACCCGACCGGACATTCCGTGGTGCTGTGTGTCGTCGTGACCCCGCTCGGAGGCGCGGTGGTGAAGCGGCCGTGCTCGACGACGGACAGGGTCGAGGTGTCGTCTCCCTGGACGAAGAAGCCGGCATTGAAGGCGTGGAGCATGCCGTCATTGGCGCCCACGTAGGCCACCTGCCGGCGATTCTTGTACTGCTGGAAGAAGATGCTATAGGTGCTATCCCCGTAGAGCACGTCGAACCGCTCACGGGGCGCCCCCACCACCGTAGGCGTGGAGTCCACGATGTCCCCCAGCTTCCAGACTTGGACCGCGGCGGACGTCACGTCATCGGGGTTCCGGACCGTGATCGAGCGGTCCCGCAGGCATTCCGCACCCGAGATGCAGAGCGTCTTGCCATCCAGGCCGCGAGTGAAGTTGATGAGATTGGCCGCCTCGGTCTGCGCAGTCGTCTGCTCGGCAGGCACGGCGCTGTTACAGTCGGCGACCCTCCGTGCTCCGAGGTAGGGGCAGAGAGTCGCTTTGTTGGCGTCAATCAGCTCAATCACTTCCGAAGACGCCGCCACCTTGTCGAAGTTGTTGTCCACCCAGCTGAGGATCCGTCGGCAGGAGATACCTGCGTTAGGAAGTGAACAGCTCGCCGTACCCGGCGTGAGATAGGCCAGCCGGGTCCCAGCTTCCCAGATCGGCTTGATGTCCTTCAGGCTAACCGTCTCGAAGGGGAGCGTGGTGTCAGCCCCGCCGTCCCCGTTGAGGTCCTGGAAGCGGTCCACCTTCACGTCGTTGGTCGTGGCGTCGAGCCGGGTCTTGATGATGCAGTCATGCTCCAGGACGAGCTTGCCGTCCGGCGGGCCCGTACAGCCCACATTCGAGTAGTCCTCCCGGATGTTCCCCAAACTGTCCACAAACAGGCCCTGGGCGAACCCGGTCCACTTGATCTCGTTGAGGCCCTCGAATTGCGAGGGGAAGAAATACGCCTGGTAGATCGAGCCCTCACCGGTGGACGAGGTCGCCAGCACCGAGACTGAGGCCCCTGAGGCCGCCCGCTTTAGGATATCGGCGATGGACTTGTCGACCTGGTCCTTGAGGTCACCGCCCTCCGAAGCATCAAAATAGGTGTCCGGGATACAGTCTCCGTCAACATCCCATTCGGCGTTGCTCGTACTCGTGCCGCTCCCCAGAGTGGACCCCACCGGGTACGTGCAGGTCTGGCCGGTGGCGTCGGGGAACTGATTGGCGTTGCGGTCTACGAACCCCCCGTACCTCGCTGCAGAGGCCAGAAGTGTTGACCCTGCGGCGCCGCCCATGGCGTTCACCGCGTAGAATGTGACTGCCTGGGTTCCTGTGACGCACGAGAGGCCCGGACACGCCTGGTCGCGGACATCGTGGGTCTGCGCATAGTAAGCGATGTTGTCGAGCCAATTGGTGGTCACTCCCAGCGTGTCCGCCCCGCACCCACCGATCCCAAACATACAGACGCTTGGCGCCGCGGCGCTCGGAAACGGTGTCTGCTTCTGCGGCGCAGCGCCGTCGAACTCCGGGACGCCCGGCGAAATCATCAGGACGAAGCTCTTGCAGCAGGGCACGGTCTGGGGGGTCGGGAAGTTGGCGAACCAGAACGGGTCGCTTTGCGTCTGGACGGCGCTGGTGTAGGAGGCGGGGGCATTGTTGTAGCAGAGCCCTTGTGACTTCCGGTAGTAGCAGAGGCCCTCGTAGAGGGCTTCCGCCAGCGGCGAGTGCGTCTGGACCGCCTGGTTACGGATGTTGGTGACGGAGGCGGCATTGAAGGCGGCATCGAACTGGAATTGCATGTTGCCGCCATTGCCGCCTTCCACGTCCACGAACATGATGGCGACCCGCATGGCGTCGAGCCGCAGCTTCTGGAAGAGCCCGAGCGACCGGTCCCGCTTGTAGCAGATCAGATGGCCGGCGAAGTTGGGGTCCAGCTCATTGCAGGTGCCGGACAGCAAGCCGGTCCCGGAAGGGACATCGGGCTCGGTCGTCAGGTCCACCTGGAGGGTGAATGTATCGACTGCGTTGCTGCGGAACCCGTCGAAGGGATTAGCCGTCGGGTCGTTATTCAGATAGAGGGTGCCTTCACCGGACCCAAAGAAGCGGCCAGGCTCACCGGCAAAATCGGCCGGAAGGGTCGTGGGCACGCGGCCGGCAAGAGCCGCCGTCGGCACGAACTTGACGTACCGCCAGCAGGACTTGACGTTGGAGGAGCAGTCCTTGGAGGTTTTCCCGTTCTCCCCGGTGATATTCTGGCCCGCCAGGCTATTGGCTGTGCCGTCCGCGTTGGCCTGGGCCGGCTTCGGGGCGCCGCCCACAATGGCCTGGTAGATCACGTCCATCTTCCGCACGGCGAGCCAGTTCAAAAAGTTGCCATCCCACTTGTCAGTGGCGCAGGCATCCGACAGGTTCGTCTTGATCGAGCCGTAGGTGAAGCTGTTCGAATTGGTCGAATAACAGCGGAAGGGATCGAACATCCCGTAATAGTTGTGGGTGACATCGAAGGTGTCGGCTGGGGCCGCAGTCGTGGACCCGAGGTCACCGCCGGTAGTGGCATTGACGGCTACGAGGTTTCCAGTCGTCACGTTCGCCGCGTACTTGCTGTCGGTGGAGGCGGCAAAGGTGGTACCAGCGGGGTTGGTCGGGCAATTCAAACAGAACGAAACCGGATACAGGTGGTTCGTCCCGCTATAGGCAGCAGGGAGAGTGTGGTTGCCGAAGTCCACGATGAAGAGGACGTTCGGCGGCACGTTCTTGCCGACGAAGATGGGGATCCAGGTGTAGTCCGTCATCGAGACAGCGCTCGCCGGCGAGGGAAGCGTCATGGCCGTCCCGAGAATCACGATGAGCGCCCCCATGGCGAGGAAACCGCCCGTCGCGGCTTTCAGTTTCATGTTCCATGTCCGTTTCATACTCGTGCCCTCCTGCCCCTGGGCTTGCCGTGCTCACTAACTTACCCGGAAGGAATGATCGCAAGCTCGACATCGTCGGGGCGCAGCACCATATCCAAGTGATTAAGCAACATTGATGCCGCTCTTGGGCTTGCCAAATGGGGAACCATACGCAAAACCCTGTCCCTAGTTCGACCAGAATGGGGGCCTTTGGGCGGCGCTTTTCGCCCGGCGAAAGTGCGGGCTAGACGAAAAGATAGGAAGGTGGAACCTCTTGTAATATGTTCGAAAATGAACGGAAATATTGTAGTTGTGGAACGCCCGACGAGGGATCGTGGATGTGGTGGGACTTACGGTTTCGGTGTCGCTTGAGCCAAATTTACTGACCCTGCGCGGCCTGGGCGGGAGGCTGCGCGTCAAGCTGGAATTCCTGCTGGGTGACGGCGTTCTCGTTATCCTTGGCGGCGAGGACCACCCGGTGCTTACCCAGGTTCTCCGGGGTGAGCTTCCATGAAAGCTGCTTGGTGACGGGATTGAGCGTCATGCCGGGAGGACCCTGCTTGAGCTCGAGCGTCACGGGATCTTCGTCGGGGTCCGTGACGACCACCTGATAGGTGTACTGGCCGTCCTTGATCTCGGTCGGCGGCGTCGAGGTGAAGCGGGGGCGCGAGTTCTCGATCGCCACCGGCAGGCCGGCTCGTGGCGCCCGCGTTGACTTCCCGTCCGAGGCCGTCACCAAGACCGCCAGGACATCCTTCTTCCGAAACTCCTTGGTGTCCAGGGTGTCGGCCTTCGCGCCGGGAATCTCCTTGTCGTTGCGGAGCCATTTATAGGTGAGCGTAACCGGGTCGCCGTCGGGATCCCCTGCGACGACCTTAACGACCTTCAGAATCTCGCCACGGTAGACTGGGACCGGCTCCAGGTGAATCTCGGCGATGTCGGCGGCAGAGTTGCCCATCGTAACACGGTCCGCCCTGAAGGCCGGACCGTCGGCTTTGCCGTCATTCGGGACGAGCTCGGCCGTGATCCGGTCGCCTTTCCTCTGCAGCTCGGGCTTGAATAGCGGCGCGGTCGCGTCTGGGACCGGGGCGCCGTTGACGAGCCATTTGTACCGGTACGTCACCCGGTCGCCGTCCACATCCTCGCTCTGGATGTTGACACGGAGTTCCGTGTCAACCGTCACGTCAACGGGGAAGATCCTGGCGACGAGGATCGTGGGAGGATGGTTGCCTGCAGAAGGACCGCTTCTCGAAGCGACAGACGGATCGCCTGCCGTCGAGGCCGGCTGCGAGGGAGACTCGGCGGTGCAGGCCCACAAAGATAACATGGCAAGGAGGGACGCCCCAATCGCAGCGTCCCTCCTGAATTGTTCTAGCACGGGATGAATCGTCCCAATCCTCTCCCTACAAGTCACGCCATGCGATCATGCGGCTCCAGATTGAGAGCGCCGCTGCGCCGCAGGTCTGGCCCAACGCCCCGTTGGCCTGGATGAAGCCGGTGAGTCGACCGGCGCACCCCGAACCGCTGGCGGTCCCTGACGTTCCGCTCCCCTGAGCGCCGACATGGATCCCCATCTGGGACGGCAAGCCCTGGCCCAGCGAGATGGATTTGGCCGTGAGCGTATCGCTACCCGATGCCGCCGTCCCGATGGCCGACGCCGTGTAGGGGCCGCCGGTCAGGTAATACACCGCATAGAGCAGTCCTGTCCCCAAGCCCGAACAGAGGTCGGTGTTCGGGACGAAGGTGGTGAAGAACACGGTCCCGCCGATCAGCGTGGACGAGGAGAGGTTCCGTTCACCAGGCGTCATGGCGGTTCTCGGCGGGGTTTGCAAGGGCGCGGTCGGATCGTTGAAAGTCGTAAACCAGCCATCCATGTTCTGGACGTTGTTCACCAGGCTCCCGCCGCCGGCGCTAAACGCGAGGGTAAAGCTGGTCGTGCTCCCCGTCGTGCTCACGTTGCTCCCCGCCGCGCAACTCGAGCAGACCACCACATTGGAGGAATTGAAGAG
>JAXIOW010000165.1:0-3338 GCA_045403215.1 Nitrospirales bacterium
CACACCCCGATGCAATCCACCTTCGGCGTCATCATGCTGGCCCTGGTGGACAACCAGCCGAAGGTGTTGGCGTTGAAGGAGATGCTCCACCACTTCATCGAGCACCGGAAGACCATCGTTCTCCGCAGGACACGCTTCGACCTCAGGAAAGCCGAGGAGCGCGCCCACATCCTGGAGGGGTATCGCATCGCGCTGGATCGCCTGGACGAGATCATCGCGCTGATCCGCCGGTCTCGCTCAGCGGACGATGCGCGGGCCGGCCTGATGGACCAGTTCGGGCTCAGCCAGATCCAAGCCCAGGCGATCCTCGATCTACGCCTGCAGCGTCTGACTCAGCTTGAGCGGCAGAAGATCCAGGACGAATACAGCGAGATCCTTCAGGCCATCGAGCGGTACCGCGCCATCCTGGCCAGCGATGCCCTCGTTCGTCAGATCATCAAGGACGAGCTGCGGGCCTTGAAGGAGGCGTATGGGGATCCTCGGCGCACGCAGATCCTGGAAGAGACCGCCGAGATCGAGCTGGAAGACATGCTGGCCGATGAAGAGATGGTGATTACCATTACCCACAGCGGCTACATCAAGCGGAGCAACCTCAACGTCTATCGCAGCCAGCGCCGAGGAGGCAAGGGGACGACCGGAATGGCGACAAAAGAGGAGGACTACGTCGAGCACCTCTTCGTCGCCACGACGCACAGCTATATCCTGCTCTTCACCAACCAGGGGAGGGTCCACTGGCTCAAGGTTCATGAGCTCCCTCAGCTCGGACGGGCGGCGAAGGGCAAGGCCCTCGCCAACTTCTTGCAGCTCGGCGGCGGCGAGATAATCACCACCATGATCCCGATCCGCCAGTTCGAGGTAAATCGCTACCTCCTGATGGCGACGAAGCGCGGGATCATCAAGAAGACCGAGCTGAACGCCTATGGCAACCCGCGGGCCGGCGGCATCATCGCGATCACGCTGGACGAAGGAGACGAGTTGATTGTGGTCCGCATGACGAAGGGGGACGACGAGGTCCTGCTCGGGACGAGGCAGGGGATGGCGATCCGCTTCAAAGAGGAAGAGGCGAGGCCGGTGGGCCGCGCCGCGCGCGGCGTCATCGGCATTTCTCTGGAGGATGGCGACGAAGTGGTCGGGGTCGAGGTGGTCTCGCCGGGCGCAGCGGCCCTCACCGTGACCGAGCGGGGGTACGGCAAGCGGACCGAGCTGGAGGAGTATCGCCTGCAGGGACGGGGGGGCAAGGGGATCATCAACATTCGGACCACGGAGAGAAACGGCGCCGTCGTCGGGGTGATGCAAGTGCAGCCCGGCGATCAGATCATGATGATCTCTCATGAGGGCAAGATCACCCGGCTGCGGGTGGATGAGATCAGCCTGATTGGCAGGGCCACCCAAGGCGTGCGGCTCCAGGGGCTGGAGCCCACAGATCGCGTGGCGGCGGTCACGCGCCTCGTCAGCGACGAAGTGGGCGGAGAAGAAGCCGAGGAGCCGGGGTCGCCTCCCGCACCGGAGGGTGGAGCGGAGCCGACTGACGAGGCTTGAGGGTTGGCGGGGGGAGTGGTATAGTGAGTTCATAGGTCACGGTTCGTAGTTCATGGACAGAATGTGCCACTGGGCGTTCTATTCGACTATGAACAATGAACAATGAACCATGAACCAGGAACCAGGAATAGCGCTATGCTCGACCTGAAATTGATTCGTGACAAGGGACAGCTTGTGAAGGAGCGACTCGCATCCCGTGGGGAGGCTCCCGCAGCCCTTGACGAGTTGATTCAGCTCGATGTTGAGCAGCGAGCGATACTTGCTGAAGTGGAAAGGCTCAGGCAGAGGCGCAATGATCTGTCCAAAGAGGTTGCCGAGCTCAAGCGACAGGGCAAGAGCACAAACGACGTCGTCGCACGGGTGGCCGCAGAAGGTCCGCTTCTGAACGGCCTGGAAAAGCAACTCAAGGAGAAGGAAGAGATCTTACGGGAAGTCGCGCTGTTCATCCCCAATCTCCCGCACGACTCGGTCCCGGTCGGGAAATCGCCCGAGGACAATGTCGAGGTCAGGCGGTGGGGTACGGTGCGGCGGTTTGACTTCGACCCGAAGCCCCACTGGGAGCTGGGCGAGACGCTGGGCATTCTGGACTTCGAGCGGGCAGCCAGGATCGCGCAGTCGCGGTTCGCCGTCCTCAAGGGCCTTGGGGCGAGGCTGGAGCGAGCGCTGATCGGGTTCATGCTTGATCTCCACGTGAAGGAGCATGGCTACACGGAGGTCCTCCCCCCGTTCCTCGTGAATGCCGACGCCATGCGAGGGACAGGCCAGCTCCCCAAGTTTGAGGAGGAGCTGTTCAAGACCAAGGACGAGGGGTTGTACATGATCCCGACGGCGGAGGTCCCGCTGACCAACTATCACCGCGAGGAGATTCTGCCGGCCGGAGCGCTTCCCCTCTCCTACGTTGCCTACACGCCTTGCTTTCGGCGTGAGGCCGGTTCCTATGGAAAAGACACGCGGGGCCTCATGCGGCAGCACCAGTTCGACAAGGTGGAGCTGGTGAAGCTCACGGAGCCAGAGCGCTCCTACGACGCGCTCGAAGAGATGACGCGACACGCGGAAAAGGTGCTCCAGCGGTTGAACCTGCCCTACCGGGCGGTTACGCTCTGTACCGCAGACCTGGGGTTTGCCTCGGCCAAGACATACGACATCGAGGTCTGGATCCCAAGCCAAGGAGCGTATCGAGAGGTCTCGTCGGTCAGCAACTGCGAGGCGTTCCAGGCGAGGCGAGCCAATATCCGCTATCGGCCATCGCCCAAGGCACCACCGCGTTTCGTGCACACGCTGAACGGGTCGGGAGTCGCCATAGGACGCACCTGGCTGGCGATACTTGAGAACTATCAGGAAGCCGACGGTACCGTTGCCATTCCGGAGGCGCTTCGGCCCTACATAGACGGCCTCGACCGCATCAGATAAAGCAAGCTGTCAGCTATCAGCAATCAGCCGTCAGCCATCAGCAAAAGCTGAAAGCTGATCGCTGAATGCTGAAGGCTGCTTTTCACGGAGGGGTGGCC
Organism: Nitrospirales bacterium; assembly: GCA_045403215.1. Classification (GTDB taxonomy): domain Bacteria; phylum Nitrospirota; class Nitrospiria; order Nitrospirales; family NS-4; genus NS-12. Next base: position 3,048 of record JAXIOW010000165.1, read on the forward strand.
GAGTGGTTGAAGGCGGCGGTCTTGAAAACCGTTAGGCGAAAGCCTCGTGGGTTCGAATCCTACCCCCTCCGCCACGCCAGGCCACAAAGCGGGACGGGCGTTCATAGTTGATAGTTCATAGTTCGGAGCAAGGAGTCGGCCTGCATTTTTATGCAGTATTATCTATGAACTACGAACTCTGAACTATGAACCCGCGAAGCGTGAACCCTGAACTATGAACTTACGGAGAGGTGACCGAGTGGCCGAAGGTGCTCGCCTGCTAAGCGAGTCTGTGCCGAAAGGTGCAGCCCG
>JAXIOW010000211.1:0-16255 GCA_045403215.1 Nitrospirales bacterium
GAGAGGCGCCGCCGTGGAAGGCGCTCCTGATCGAGGTGGAGGACCCCCTCCGCGCGTTTCAGGAGCTGGCTCGTGCGCACCGTCGCCGTTTCGCCATCCCGGTAGTGGCGGTCAGCGGGAGCAACGGCAAGACAACGACCAAGGAGATGATCGGGGCCATCCTCGCGGAACGCTTTCGGACGTTGAAGACAGACGGCAACCTCAACAATCACATTGGCGTGCCGCAGACCCTGCTGCGCTTGACGGCTCGCCACGAGGCGGCGGTCATCGAAATGGGCATCAGCAGGCTGGGGGAGATGGCGCGGCTCTGCGAGATCGCCGAGCCGACCCACGGCGTGTTGACCAATATCGGTCCGACCCATCTGGAGACCCTCGGTGATCTCCGCACCGTCGCGCAGGCCAAGGGCGAGATGCTGGACCGGCTGCCCCGGGACGGCACGGCCATCCTCAATGCCGACGACGCGTTTTTCAAGGACCTCGCCGCGCGGGTGCGGGGACAGGTGCGCTCCTTCGGGTTCTCCGAGCGGGCCGACGTGCGGGCTGTGCAGGTCGAGCGACGAGGACTGGCTTTTTCCCTCATTCGTGTCGGCGTGCGCGGCCGCGCACGTCCGCTTTCCGTCACGCTGGGCGTGGCCGGGGCTCACAACATTGCCAACGCCCTGGCGGCGATCGCGACGGGGCTCGCGTTGGGCGTCGGCGAAATCGCGATCCGCGCGGGCCTTGCCCGGTTCCGCCCGCCTGCCATGCGCTCCGAGGTGCGCCAGTGGCGAGGGGTGACGTGGCTGAACGACTGTTACAACGCAAATCCGTCGTCGATGCGGGCTGCGCTCCGCTGGCTGGCCGAGTTCAAGGGTGAGTCGAAGGGGAACGGACGCGCGATCGCCGTGCTGGGGGACATGCTGGAGTTGGGCGAGGGATCCGTGCGGATCCACCGGGACATCGGAGAGGAGTTGGCCCGCCAGGGAACCGACTATCTCCTGACCGCCGGGGATCTGGCGGCGGAGATCGCCACCGGCGCGCGGGGGGCGGGGATGCCGGCGGATCGCGTAATCGTGACCCAGGAGCACGCGGCCCTAGCTGAACGACTCAAAGGCATTCTGCGCGCGGGTGATGTCGTCCTGCTCAAAGGCTCACGTGGCGCGCGGATGGAACGCGTGCTGGAGGAGTTGGCGTAATGCTGTACCTCTTGCTCTATCCCCTCCACACGCAGTTCTCGATCTTCAATGTCTTCCGCTACCTCAGCTTCCGGCTTATTTACGCCGCGCTCACCGCCTTTGTGCTTGTTTTCCTGCTGGCACCGCCGGTGATTCGTAAGCTGCAGAGCTACGGCGTTGGTCAGAAGATCCGCGAGGAGGGCCCCAGTCGGCACCAGGTCAAGGGCGGCACGCCCACCATGGGGGGCATCCTGATCCTCTTCGCGGTCGTCATCTCGACGCTCCTCTGGACCGATCTGACCAGCCGCTATGTCTGGCTGGCGATCTTCGCGATGCTCGGGTTCGGCGCGGTGGGTTTCTGGGACGACTATCTCAAGACCGTCCGCGGGAAGAACCAGGGGCTGACGGCGCTGCAGAAGATCCTCGCCCAGGCCGTCGTGGCGCTCGGCATCGGGGTGCTGTTCTACTCCCTGCCGGCCTATTCCACGAAGCTCAACGTGCCATTTTTCAAGACCTTTTCGCCCGATATTGGGTTGTTCTACATCCCCTTCGCCATTCTGGTCATCGTGGGGGCGTCCAACGCCGTCAACCTGACGGACGGACTGGACGGACTGGCCATCGGCCCGGTCATGGTCGCCACCATGGCCTACACCGTGGTGGCCTACGTGTCGGGACACAAGGTCTTCGCCGACTATCTCCTCATCCCTTACATCGAGGGCGCGGGCGAGCTGGCCATCTTCACGGCCGCCATCTTCGGAGCCAGCCTGGGCTTCCTCTGGTTCAACACCTATCCGGCGTCGGTCTTCATGGGGGACGTCGGGTCGCTGCCGTTGGGCGCCGCTCTCGGCACCGTCGCGGTGATCAGCAAGCACGAGCTGCTGCTGCTGCTGGTCGGCGGCGTCTTCGTGCTCGAAGCGCTGTCGGTGATCTTTCAGGTGGTCTCGTTCAAATCACGGGGCAAGCGGGTGTTCCTCATGGCGCCCATTCATCACCATTTCGAGTTGAAAGGCTGGGAGGAGCCCAAAGTGGTGGTCCGTCTGTGGATCATCGCGGTGCTGCTCGCGCTCTTCAGCTTGAGCACCCTGAAGCTGCGATGAGCGTGGTCATGGGCGAACGGACGTCGGTGGAGGTGGCGGGAAAGCGAGTCGCCGTGATTGGCCTGGGGCGGAGCGGCGTCGCCGCGGTGCGGTTGCTAGAGGAGCTCGGCGCGCGCGTCGCGGTCGCGGACCAGAAGCCGCTCGCCGAGTTGGCAGCCGCGCTCGAGGGCCTGCGGGCCGGCAATCTGGAAGTCCACGGCGACGGCGCCTACGAGTCGGCGCTGAGGGGCGCGGAACTGGTGGTGGTCAGCCCGGGCGTCCCGCTGACGCTCGAGCCGGTCCGGCGCGCGCGCGCTGCCGGCGTCCGTGTGATCGGAGAACTGGAGCTCGCCGCCCGGTGCCTCACCGGCAAGCTCATCGCGGTGACGGGGACGAACGGGAAGAGTACCACGGTAACCTGGATTGGCGAGGTGCTGCAGCGGGCAGGCTACGAGCCGTTCGTCGGTGGCAACCTGGGGACGCCGCTGGCGGAGGCCGCGTATGCCGCCTTACACGGAAGGCGATGGGATTTTGTGGTGGCCGAAGTGTCCAGCTTCCAACTGGAGACGATCGAGTCCTTCCACCCCTGGATCGGAGCGATCCTCAACGTGACGCCCGATCATCTGGACCGCTATCCCTCCATGGAGGCATACGCCGGGACGAAGCTGCGAATGTGTGAGAACCAGACCGCTCAGGACTATGCGGTCCTCAACGCCGATGATCCCCGGCTGGCGTGCGCCGCCGACGGCTTTGCGGGAACCCGCGTGCTGTTCAGCCGCACGCGCACCATCGAGCGTGGCGTGTTCGTGGACGGGGACGCCATCATCTCCACGGTGCGAGACGGCTACGAAGAGGTCTGCCGGGTGAGCGCCCTTCAAGTACGCGGCGCTCACAACGTCGAGAACGCGATGGCGGTTGCCGCGGTGGCCACCCTGGTCGGCTGTCCAATCGTCGCCATCGGACAAGGTCTGCGTGCATTCCAGGGGCTGGAGCACGTGATGGAGGTCGTGCGGGTCCTGCGTGGGGTGGCGTACATTAACGATTCCAAGGGCACGAACGTGGACGCGACGATCAAGGCGCTGGAGAGCCTGCCGGTGCCCGTCATCCTGATCGCTGGCGGCCGCGAGAAGGGCGGCGAGTATCCTGGACTGGCCGAAGTGGTCCGGCGCAAGGCCAAACAGGTCATCCTACTCGGCGAGGCGCGCGCCCGCCTGAGCGAAGTCTTGGCCGGGGTCTGCCCGGTGACGAAGGTCAGCAGCCTCGCCGAGGCGGTGCGGACGGCGGCGGCGCTGGCGGCACCGGGCGACACGGTCCTGCTGTCCCCGGCCTGCGCCAGCTTCGACATGTTCGCGGACTATAGGGATCGCGGGCGCCGGTTCAAGGAGCACGTGCATGAGTTGGATTGACCAGCAGACCATGACCCTCCGCTGGCCTGACGCTGCGGTGTCCGAGCGTCCGCCGCGTGGCGATCACACGATCCTCTTCGTGACGCTCCTTCTGGTGGCCATCGGCCTCGGCGTGATCTACAGTGCGAGCGGGGTCTTGGCCGACAAACGCTTCGGCGCCCCCTCCTACTTTCTCAAGCGGCAACTGCTGTGGTGTGCCGTCGGACTGGTGGCCTTGCTGGTAGTAGCCCGGTGCGATCTCGCGACACTGCGGCGGTGGGCGGGGCCGGTTCTCCTCCTCGGCCTGCTCGGCCTCGTGCTCGTGCTGTTGCCGTCCATCGGGGTGGCGGTCAAGGGCGCACGCCGATGGCTGCGGATCGGCGCGCTCACGATCCAGCCCTCCGAAGTGGTCAAGCTGGGCGTCGTGCTCTACCTGGCGCATTACCTGGCGAGGAAGGGGGATCGGATCGCCGACTTCCGGCGGGGCTTCGTGCCGCCGCTGATTGTGGTCGGGCTGCTCATCGCGCTCATCGTGATCGAACCCGATATGGGGACCGCGGCGGTGATCGGTCTGGTGGCCTTGGGCTTGCTCTTCGTGGGCGGCGCGCGGCTGAGCCATCTGCTGGTGATCGCCGTGGCCACCCTGCCAATCCTGTACCTGCTCGTCATGCGAGTCGCCTACCGCCGCCAGCGCCTCCTGAGCTTCTGGGATCCGTGGAGCGATCCCACCGGGACAGGCTTCCAGGTGATCCAGTCGTTTCTCGCGCTCGGGAGCGGGGGACTTTTCGGGGTGGGGCTCGGCGAGGGGCGGCAGAAGCTGTTCTACCTGCCGGAGCCCCATACGGATTTCGTACTTGCGGCGCTGGGCGAGGAACTCGGGTTTGTCGGGACTGCCATGGTCATCCTGCTGCTGGGGGCGTTCGTGGCGAAGGGCTTCTCGATCGCGTCGGAAGCGAGTGACCCCTTCGCGCGCTATGTGGCCTTGGGGGTGAGTTTACTGATCGGGTGCAACGCCTTGATCAATGTAGGGGTGATCACGGGTCTGCTGCCAACCAAGGGATTGACGTTGCCGTTCCTAAGTTACGGAGGGTCGTCCCTGGTCGTCAGCATGGTCGGGGCCGGGCTCCTCATGGCGGTCGCCCGGCACCGTCCGCCGATCTAGAGCCGGAGTATGCGGGTGATTATCGCAGCGGGCGGCACCGGTGGCCATCTGTACCCGGGAGTGGCGCTGGCTCGTGAGTTCACCCGGCTGGAGCCCGGGAGCGAAACGATTTTTGTGGGGTCGGATCGGGGGCTGGAGACGAAGGTCGTGCCCAGAGAGGGATTCGAGTTGATCACGATCACAGCGCTGGGAGTGATGGGCCGAGGCGTGTGGGGGGCCGTGCAGGGTCTCGCCGCGGTGCCGGTCGGCCTGCGCCAGTGCCTGGCGATCTGCCGCCATCGGCGGCCGGATCTGGTGATCGGCATTGGCGGATACACCAGCCCGCCGCTGGTGCTGGCGGCGTTTCTATTGGGCATCAAGCGGGCGATCCTAGAGCCGAACGTGCGTCCGGGCGTAGCCAATCGCGTGCTCTCGCCGTTTGCGGATCTCATCTTCGTGTCGTTCGCCGACACGGCTCCCTTCTTCGCCCCCGGGAAGACGCAAATTGTGGGCACGCCCCTTCGACGGGAGTTTCTCGAAGGATCCGTTTTACCGGGAGGGGGCCCCGCAGACGCCCCTCCCGCACCCACCGCCGGTTCCGAAACACGTGGCTTCACGCTCCTGGTGCTGGGCGGTAGCCAGGGGTCCCGGTCCATCAACCGCGCGATGGTTGCTGCCTTGACGAGGTTGCTGACCGCGCATCCGACGTTGCGGGTGATCCACCAGACCGGCGAGCGTGATTACGAGGAAGTCGTTGCCGCTTATCGAAAATATGCTTCTGCCCTCCCTCCCGATCAGATTGAGGTTGTGCCGTTCCTCTTTGACGTCCCGCGGGCGTTTCGCCAGGCAGGTCTGATCGTGAGCCGGTCGGGCGCGACGACGGTAGCCGAGATCACGGCGTGCGGCAAGCCCGCCATCCTGATCCCCTTTCCCCATGCGATCCACGGGCACCAGGAGCGCAATGCGCGCGTCTTGGAGCAAGCCGGGGCCGCGACGGTCATCCTGGATGCCGGGCTCACGGGCGAGGCGCTGGCCGCGGCGATCACGGCCCTGCTCGCGAACCCCGGCCGGCTGGGCGAGATGGGGCGCTGTAGCAAGGGCTTGGGTCGGGCCGATTCAGCAGAGCGGGTCGTTATGGCCTGCCGAGCATTAGTGGGTAAGGGAGGGGTGCCAGCAGGCGGGGCCCCCTCCCATTGAATGGTTCAGAACATTAAACGTTCAACGTGAAACGGGAAGAAGGTCCTGTGATTAACGAATAACGAATAACGTGGCACGATGTTCAGGAAGATTCAGCATATTCATTTCGTGGGCATTGGCGGCGCGGGCATGAGCGGTATCGCGGAGGTGCTCTTGACGCTCGGCTACCACGTGAGCGGGTCGGACCTGCACGAATCAGAGTCCGTCCGGCGGATTCAAGCCCTAGGGGGGACTGTCTTCATTGGCCACGCCGCGTCGAACATCGGCAACGCGCAGGTGGTGGTCATCTCGTCAGCCGTGCCGCCGACCAACCTGGAGGTCGTGGCCGCCAAGGCCAAGGTCATCCCGGTCATCCCGCGCGCCGAGATGCTGGCCGAGCTGATGCGGCTCAAGTACGGTGTGGCCATCGCGGGCGCGCATGGCAAGACCACGACGACTTCGCTCGTCGCCAACGTGCTGGCCGAGGGCGGGCTCGATCCCACGATCGTGATCGGGGGCAAGGTCAACGCGCTCGGCAGCCATGCGCGGCTGGGCCGGGGGGATCTGCTGGTCGCCGAAGCGGACGAGAGCGACGGTTCCTTCATGAAGCTCTCGCCGACCGTGGTGGTCGTGACCAACGTGGATCGCGAGCACCTGGATCACTACGGTACGATGGAACGCCTCTGCGAGACCTTCCTGGATTTCATCAACAAGGTCCCGTTCTACGGTCTGGCGGTCCTCTGCGCCGACGATCCCTACCTCGCCGCGCTGCTGTCCCGCGTGACCAAGCGCTACCAGACGTACGGGTTGACCCCGGCGGCCGACTTGGTAGGCACGGATGTGCGGCTCCACGTCGGCGTCGCCGAGTTCTCGGCGCGGCTGCGCGGCGAGCCGCTGGGCCGGTTCAAGGTCGCGATGCCGGGCATCCATAATGTCCGGAACGCGCTGGCGGCGATCGCCGTCGGGTTAGAGCTGGGCGTCACGCTCCAGCACATCAACCAGGCGCTAGCCGGGTTCAAGGGAGTCGAGCGGCGGTTCCAAGTGCTGGGCGAAAAAGGCGGTGTGCTGGTGGTGGACGACTACGGTCACCATCCGACCGAGATCAAGGCGACGCTCGCCGCGGCGAAGAACGGATGGGGCCGGCGGTTGGTGGTGGTGTTCCAACCGCACCGGTTCACGCGGACGAAGGATCTGCTGGAGGAATTCCCGGTGGCGTTCAAGCAGGCGGACCACCTGTTCCTGACCGACATCTATCCGGCCGGGGAGGCGCCGATCCCCGGCGTCACCGGCGAACGGCTGGCGGAGCTGATCCGGAGAGCCGGCACGCCACCGCTGACCTACGTCTCGCGCAAGGACCAGCTCGTCGAGGCAGTGCTGACTGTGCTCAAGCCCGGGGACGTGGTCGTATCGCTGGGCGCGGGCGACATCGGGCAGGTCGGGCGGGCGCTCTTCGAACGATTGGGGTGAGGAGAAGGATCGGCATGCGAGAAATTCGGTCGGCCCTGTCGGGGGTGATAGGCACAGTCCGGTTCCACGAGCCCATGAGACTGCACACCTCCTTCCGGATCGGGGGCCCGGCGGACGCGTTGATTGAGCCTGAGGACGAAGAGGCGCTCCGGCTGCTCATGGTGCAGGCGCGCAAAGCGAAGGTGCCGGTCTTCGTCATGGGGGGGACGAACCTCCTGGTCCGAGACGGCGGCATCCGGGGGATTGTCGTGTGGCTCACCAAATTCGATCGGATCGAAGACCACGAAGGCGGGCTCCTGTACGCGCAAGGGGGTGTGGGGATGCCGCGGTTGCTCAAGTATGCCCTCCAGCACAAGCTGGCCGGGCTTGAGTTCGCCGCGGGCATTCCCGGAACGCTGGCCGGCGCCATCGTTATGAACGCCGGGACCCGCTTGGGAGAGATGAAGGGTGTGGTGCAGCGGGTCCGGATGGTGACGTCGGACGGCGAGATGCGCGAACTGTCTGCCGACGAGGTGGGGTTCGAATACCGCCGCACCCGCCTGCCCGAGGGCATCATCGTGGGCGCGTGGCTCCGGCTCCGATTGGATCCCACCGCCGGCAGTGAAGCGACGGTGAAGGAGGCGTTGCAGCGGAGGAAGGCCACGCAACCCCTCGCGCTCCCGAACGCCGGCTGCGTCTTTAAGAACCCCGGCGGGGAGCCAGCCGGATGGCTCATCGAAGCGGCCGGTCTGAAGGGGGCCCAGGTCGGGGATGCGCAGGTCTCCCCCCTGCATGCCAACTTCATCGTGAACCGCGGATGCGCCACGGCGCGTGACGTCTTGGCGCTGATCCGCAAGGTCGGCCAGACCGTCGAAGAGAAGACGGGCGTGACGCTGCAGCTTGAAGTGAAGATCGTGGGGCGGGCGTGAAGTTGCTGACCACCAAGCGCATCGCGGTGCTGATGGGAGGGCTGTCCGCCGAGCGAGAGATCTCGCTCCGCAGCGGCCGGGCGGTCTGGGCGGCGCTGATCCGGAAGGGCTATGACGCCATCCCCCTGGAAGTGGACGCGTCCGTGGTCGCGCGCCTCCGGGAAGTCCGTGCGCAGATCGCTTTCATCGCGCTGCATGGGCCTGGAGGCGAGGACGGCACGATCCAGGGGCTGCTCGAAGTGCTGAGGATGCCCTATACGGGGTCGGGGGTCCAGGCCTGTGCCGTGGCGATGGACAAGGCGATGACGAAGTGCCTGCTGGAGCATGGCGGGCTGCCGGTACCGCACGGGTTCGTGCGGACCCTCCGCGAGCGGAGAAGACCCCTCCCGTCCGGCTACAAGTTCCCCCTGGTGATCAAGCCCGTCAGCCAGGGCTCGACGTTGGGGGTCACTGTCATCCGCAAAACGCGGGCTCTCCGGGCCGCGTTGGACGCGGCGTTCGCCTACGGCCCGGCGGCGCTGATCGAGGAGTACATCGACGGCCGGGAACTCACGGTCGCGATCTTGAACGACCGTCCGTTGCCGATCGTGGAGATCATTCCGAAGAGCGGCATTTACGATTTCGCATCCAAGTACACCCCTGGAGCCAGTCATTACCAGGTTCCCGCCAAGCTCTCGAGCCGGCTGACCAAGCAACTTCAAGTACTCGCACTGGATGTGCATCGCCGCTTGGGGTGCCGGGGCACCACCCGCGTGGACTTCCGGCTGGACAAGAGAGGACGGCCGTTCATCCTGGAGCTGAACACGGTGCCGGGGATGACAGAAATGAGCCTGTTGCCGATGGCGGCGAAAGCCGCGCGTCTGTCGTACGAGGAAATGGTGGAGGCGATCCTCACGTCGGCCCTTCGACGGGAGGCCGAGTGGGCGCCCTCCAAGGGTCGCGCATGATCAAGCGGATCCGTCCTAATCGGAGGTGCAACTTCAACGCACGGCCCCCACACGGGTGGAAGACAGCGCTCGCCAGGATGTTGGTGGCGCTGACGGTGCTCACAGCGGGCGCCGGCGCAGGCTGGTACGGCTGGCAGCGCGCGGGACCCGATCTGTTGGCCTGGGCCGACCGGTTCTTCGTGATTCGGACCGTGGATCTCACGAAGACGCGGCGGGTCTCCCGGGACCAGGTGCTGGCGTTGCTCGATCTCCCGACGGGGCGGGGGCTGCTCCGGACCGATCCGGCAGCGCTCCAACGGGCGTTGGAGACGCATCCGTGGGTCAGGCGCGCGGCCGTCCGACGGGTGTTCCCCCATACCCTGGCGGTGGACGTGCAGGAACGGGAGCCGGTGGCCATCCTGAAGACCGGCAGACGGGATTTCCTCGTTGATTACGAGGGAGTCCTATTGATGGAGCGCCCGCCGCAGCACGACGGAACGTTGCCGGTGCTGAAAGGCGTGGATTACGTGGAGGCAGTCCTCCGGGAGCCATGGACGGCCGAACGCCTGCAGACCGGGATCGCGCTAGCCGGCATGCTCGGGCAGGCCGTGGGCCGGCCCCCCGTGGTGGACCTCGGGACGCCGGGAGACTTCGTGGCGTATGACGCTGGGTTCCGCCTTCGGTTCGGCGACGGGCAGTTCGGGGATAAGGTAGACCGGTATCGGCAGGTGTCGGATCGGGTCCTCGATCGCTGGGGCGATCGGGAGCGGGCGGCGCGGGCGCGCAAGGTGGAGGTGGATCTCCGGTTCCGGGACAAGGTCATCGTGCGGGAAGGGAGGTGAGGCGGGGCGTGGCGCGGAAGGACCAGATCATCGTGGGCCTGGACATCGGCACCACCAAGACGCGGACGATCGTGGCGGAAGCCCGCGAGGACGGCAAGGCCCATGTCATCGGGGTCGGGACGAGTCCTTCCCGGGGACTTCGCAAGGGCATGGTCGTCAACATCGAGAGCACCGTCGAATCCATCCGCCGGGCCGTGGACGAAGCCGAGATGAAATCAGGGACGCAGATCAACTCGGTCTACGTCGGCATCGCCGGCAGCCATATCAAAGGACTGAACGCCGAGGCCGCGGTGGCAGTCAAGAGCGGCGAGGTGGTCCGCAGCGACGTCACGCGCTCAATTAAGGCGGCGCGGTCGGCCGCCATCATCACCCCGGACCATCGGGTGCTGCACGTCCTGCCCCGCGGGTTCACCCTGGACGAGCAGGACGGGATCCGCGACCCGCTGGGCATGTCGGGCACGCATCTGAAAGTCAATGTGCACATCATCACGGGGGCCGTGACGGCGATCCAGAACCTCGTCAAGAGCGTGGAGCGCGCGGGGCTCGACGTGATCGGCATCATTCTGCAGCCCCTCGCCTCCAGCGAGGCCGTGCTCACGGACGACGAGCGGGAACTGGGGGTGGCGATGGTGGATTTGGGCGGCGGGACCACGGATCTTGCGATCTTCGCCGAAGGCAGCGTGATGCACACGGCCGTCATTCCGGTCGGCGGGACGCACTTCACCAATGACATCGCCATCGGCCTCAAGACGCCGATGCCCGATGCCGAACGGATCAAGACCCAGTTCGGGTGCGCCCTGGCCTCCCTCGTGAAGGACGACGAGGTGATTGACGTGCCCAGCATGGGCGGGCGGCCGCCGCGCTCGCTCTCTCGCCGGGTGCTGGCAGACGTGATCGAGCCGCGCGCGGAGGAGGTCTTCGATCTCATCGCGCGGGAGATTAAGCGGGCAGGCTACGAGGGCATCGTCGCGGGCGGGGTGGTGATCACCGGCGGGACGTCGTTGATGGAGGGCATGCCGGACGTGGCGGAGCGCGTGCTGGACCTCCCCGCGCGGCGGGGGTACCCCTGGGGAGTGGGCGGCATTCGCGAGCAGGTGGACAATCCCATGTACGCGACCGGCGTCGGCCTCATTCTCCACACCCTGCACCATCAGGACGAACTGGCTTTGAACGGGCGCCGCGGCCGGCGAGGGCTGTGGCGGACAGTGGAGAACCTCAAAGGCTGGTTCCGGGAGTTCTTTTGAGGTACGGGAAGGGGCGCAGGGACCCCTCCCGCCACGAAGGGAGGAATCGCATGTTCCAGCTTGAAGAAGAGACGATCTTGGGTGCCAAGATCAAAGTCATCGGCATCGGCGGGGGCGGCTGCAACGCCGTCAACTCGATGATCGCAGCCGGCCTGGTAGGGGTCGATTTCATCGCGGTCAATACGGACATGCAGGCGCTGGGGATCTCCAAGGCTCCGACGAAGATCCGCATCGGGAAGAACGGGCTCGGAGCCGGCGCGAACCCGGAAATCGGGCGCGAAGCGGCGCTTCACGATGCGGATCAGATCCGCGAGGCGCTCGTCGACGCCGACATGGTCTTCGTCACGGCGGGGATGGGTGGCGGGACCGGCACCGGGGCCACGCCAATCGTCGCCAACATCGCCCGCGAGCTCAACGCGCTGACCGTGGCGGTCGTCACCAAGCCGTTCCTGTTCGAAGGGGGCAAGCGCATGACGCGGGCCGAGGAGGGGCTGCGGGAGCTGCGCAAGTACGTGGACACCATGTTGGTGATCCCCAACCAGCGACTGCTGGGGATCGTGGACAAGACCACGCCTCTGCGGGAGGCCTTCAAGGTGGCGGACGACGTGCTCCGGCAGGCGATCAAGGGCATCGCCGACGTCATCACGGTCCCGGGACTCGTCAACGTGGACTTCGCGGACGTGCGCACGGTCATGGGCCACATGGGGCGCGCGGTCATGGGGATGGGCGTCGCGCACGGCACCAACCGGGCCATCGAGGCCACCCAGCGGGCGATCTCCAGCCCGCTGCTGGAGAACGGCTCGATCGACGGCGCGCGCGGGGTTCTGCTGAACATCACGGGAGGAGCGAGTCTGTCCCTGCACGAGGTGACCGAGGCCTCCTCGGTCATCGAGCAGGCGGTGGACAAGGACGCCAACATCATCTTCGGTGCGGTGGTCGACGAGCGGATGAAGGAAGAAGTGGTGATCACCGTCATTGCGACGGGGTTCGAGCACGGGGAGTCGGCTGCGCAGCATGCGCCGCGTCAGACGGCGATTCCGACGATCTCCACCAGGGAAACCCCGGCGCGCGAGCTGCATCCCAAACCCAAGACGGCGGACCGACCGGCATTCGTGCGGCGCAACCCCGCGTCACGTGACGGCGCCGACCGGGTCCTGGACCGGACAATGCTGGTGGTCGAAGATGAATGGGACGTACCCACGTTCTTAAGGAGGCAAACCGACTAGCCATGTCCAGCGCGCTCGAAGCCATCATCACCGTTCCCTTGTTCGCCAAAGGACTGGTGGGGGTCCATCACTTCTTCGGCACGAAGATCGCACCCGATCTACCGGTTTCGGGCAGAAACGGGCCGCCGTTGCGCGTGGTAACCGTGCGTCAGGTCCATGGCGCGGAGGTCCTGGTGCTCGACCGCCGAAGCGCGCGGTCCCTTGAATCCTCACCCGATGCGCACGGGTGTGACGCGATCGTGACCAATCAGCCTGGAGTGGTGGTCGCCGTCGAAACGGCGGACTGCGTGCCGATCCTGTTGCTGGACCCGGTCCGCGGCGTGTCTGCCGCGGTGCATGCCGGGTGGCGGGGCACGCTGGGCGGCATCGTTCCCAGGACCGTGGCGGTCATGCAGAACCGGTTCGGCTGCTCCCTCCGGTCGATCCGGGTGGCCATCGGCCCGTCCATCGGCGTCTGTTGCTACGAGGTCAACGGGACCGTCCTGGCGCCGCTGAAAAGAGGCTTTCCCTACTGGGCCGATGTCGTGGAGGATGTGAAGGGGACGAAGGCCCACCTTGATCTGCGCGGGTTCAACCGGCGTCAACTGGAGGCGGTCGGCATCGGCCCGGCCCGGATCGAAACCGTGAACCTCTGCACGGCCTGCCATCCCGACCTCTTCTACTCGTGCCGCCGCGATGGCGCCGGGACCGGCCGCATGATCAGCGGGATCGGGTTCACCGTCATGCTGTCCTGACAAACCCGCCCCCGATGCGTAGAATAGGACGCGACGGGTCCAGGCATGGGCGACGACTTCAAGAGCCGGCTGGAAGCGGTGCGCGCTCGCATCGAGCGAGCGGCGCGGCAGGCCGGGCGCGATCCCGGTGGCGTCACCCTGGTGGCCGTGTCGAAGTCGGTCCCCGTCGAGCGCCTGCGCGAGGCGATCGCGATCGGGTGTCGGGTGTTCGGCGAGAACCGCGTCCAGGAAGCGGCCGCCAAGATGGAGGCCTTGAGCGAGTACCAGGGCCTGCAATGGCATCTGATCGGTCCGCTCCAAACGAACAAGATCAAGGCGGCGGTCGGACGCTTCGCGCTGCTGCATGCCGTGGATCGGCTGGAGGTGGCCGAGTGCCTCGATCGAGCGGCCAGGGAGCGCGGGCTCACGCAGGCAGTCCTGCTTGAAGTGAACGTGGCGGGTGAACAAACCAAGCATGGGTTCAGTCCCGACGAGTTGGTGCGCGTGACCGAACGAATGGGAGCCTTCCCGGGGATCCGTGTGCTGGGGCTGATGGCCGTCCCGCCGGCCGCAGGGGCACCGGAAGAGGCGCGGCCGCACTTCCGGCGGTTACGGATGCTGGCGGCGGAGGTACAGGCGCTCAAGATTCCGGGCGTCACGATGCGGGAGCTCTCCATGGGTATGTCGGGCGACTTCGAAGTGGCGATCGAAGAAGGTGCCACGATGGTCCGGGTCGGCACGGCGCTGTTTGGACCGCGTCCTGTAAACTAAGGGAGAGCATGCTCAAACTCGCGATCATCGGCGGCGGCAATATGGGTGAGGCCCTGGTGGCCGGCCTGCTGGCGGACGGCGTCGCGACGTCGTCCGATCTCTGGGTCACGGACGTCGCGGCCGACCGGCTTACGGCTCTGCGCCAGCGGTACGCAATCCGGACCGGCGGCGACAACGGGGAGGCGGCCTCCTGGGCGGATGTGGTCATCCTGGCCGTCAAGCCCCAGGCGATGGATGCGGTGCTCGACGGTCTCAAGGACCGTCTGCCCGAACGGACCCTCATCGTGTCCATTGCGGCGGGGATCCCCCTGTCGCGGATCGCCGCGCGCCTGGGCAGCGTGCGTAAACTGGTGCGGGTGATGCCCAATACGCCCTGCCTCGTGCGCGCGGGGGCGTCGGCGATCGCAATCTCCCCCGCCGTGTCCGTCGAAGAGCGGGCCCTGGTCGTCCGGCTGTTCGAGGCGGTGGGGACAGTCGTGGTGGTCGAGGAGCGGTTGATGGACGCGGTCACCGGCCTGAGTGGCAGCGGCCCGGCGTACGTGTTCCAGATCATCGAGGCCTTGGCGGACGGCGGCGTGAAGGTGGGGCTGCCGCGCGACACGGCCTTGACGCTGGCAGCGCAGACCGTGCTGGGCGCGGCCAAGCAGGTGCTTGAGACTGGCGAGCACCCGGCCCGGTTGAAGGACAAGGTGGCATCCCCTGGCGGCACCACCATCGCCGGACTGCACGCGCTCGAGGCGGGCGGCGTCCGCTCGGCCGTGATCGCCGCCGTCGAAGCGGCGACGAAACGGTCGGAGGAATTGGGCCGGGGCTAGCCCTCGTGACTCAAGGGGTGTAACATCGGTGTTCGTCGCGGGCAACTTCCTGACGGCCCTCGCCTCGGTCCTGCACATACTGTTGCAGGTCTATCTCTGGGTGGTGATCGTCAGGGCCTTGATCAGCTGGGTGAACCCGGATCCGTGGAACCCGATCGTGCAGACGCTGAACCGCCTGACCGATCCGCTGCTGGAGCCGATCAGGCGCAAGCTGTTCCGGATGATGGGGTACGGAGGCATCGGCATCGATATCTCGCCCCTGATCCTGATCATGGCGATCTATTTCGTGGATTTCTTCCTGGTGGGGACCTTGAGCGACATCGGGATGCGGCTGCGTTAAGGCCAGGAGGATGGAATGATCACCGAGGAGCGACCTCGGTGGGGAGGGGACCAATGAAGATCACGCCGCTGGACATACAACAGAGGGTATTCAAGGGCAGATTCCGGGGGTACGATCGCGAAGAGGTACAGGCCTTTCTGCGATCCGTCTCCCAGGCCGTCGAGCAACTGGTGAAGGAGAACACCCAGCTCAAGGAACGAACTGAGCAACTGGAGACCCAGGGCCACGACCTGCGCAGGAAGGAGGCCACGCTCAATGGCCTGCTCGTGACCACCCAGGCCATGACGGACGGTCTCAAGGAGACGGCCCGCAAGGAGGCGGATCTGACGCTGAAGGAGGCTCAGCTCAAGGCCGAAGACCTTCTCAAGCGGGCCCATGTTGATTACGAGGGGCTGCAGCGCGACATCCTGGCGCTCCGCAAAGAGCGGATGCTGGCGCTGGAGAAGCTGCGGGCTCTGCTGCAGACCTTTATGAAGATGATCGAGATGGAGGAGATCGATCTGCACTCCCTGTCGGGCGACACCTCCGTGAGTGATGTCACCCGCGACCGGTAAGCGGGTTGCCGTACCTCACGCCATCCTTTCCCTCCGTGTCCAGCCACGGGCCTCGCGTAACGCGGTCATCGGCTGGACCGGAGACACCCTGAAAATTCGGTTGACGGCGCCGCCAGTGGAGGGTGCGGCCAACGCCGCCTGCCTCGATTTCCTCGCCAAGCTGCTCGATCTTTCTCCCAGCCGGCTCGAAATTCTCAGGGGCGACCGCTCCCGTGACAAAGTCGTGCACATCACTGGTCTCACTCGAGACGAAGTCCGCGCCCGCTTGGAGCGCTCCTCGTAGTGATGGCTGATCGGATTGCGGAGAAGATGGGGGAGGGCGTGGCGCAGGGTGTGTTCCCCGGGGCCGTGCTGCTGGTTTCGCATCATGGACAGACGGTCCATCATGCCGCCTACGGCGCTGCGTGTCTCCTGCCGGAACCAGAGCCCGCCACCGTCAACACGATCTACGATCTTGCCTCCTTGACCAAACCGTTCGCCACGACCACCGCCGTTGTGTTGCTCCTCGCGGATGGCC
>JAXIOW010000078.1:0-10187 GCA_045403215.1 Nitrospirales bacterium
GGCTCTGTTTAACTGGCTTTTTGCCAGACACGAAAAAGGAGTCTTCATCCTCCGGATCGAAGATACTGATCGTGAGCGGTCGACTCCTGAGGCGATCCAGGCCATCCTGGACGGCCTGAAGTGGGTGGGGTTGGACTGGGATGAGGGACCCATCTATCAGACCGCACGCCTGGCCCTTTATAAAGAGCACGCCGCGCGGCTGATGGCCGAGGGCAAGGCCTACCACTGTTACTGCACGGAGGAAGAACTGGAGGCTCGCCGGACCGAGGCTCTGGCTCGCAAGGAGCTTCCCAAATACGATGGACGGTGTCGCCGACGTTCCGGCGCCGCGCCGGCCGGCGTCTCACCGGTCGTCCGCTTCGTGTCGCCGCAGGACGGGCAGACCACCGTCCATGATCTGATCAAGGGAGACGTGACGTTCGACAACGCCCAACTCGACGATCTCATCATCGTACGGTCCAACGGAATGCCGACCTACAACTTTGGCGCGGTGGTGGATGATGCCGCGATGTGCATCACGCATGTCATCCGGGGCGATGACCATTTGAACAATACCCCTCGCCAGATTCTCCTGTACCGGGCCTTGGGGTATGACCCGCCGCAGTTCGGTCATCTGCCCATGATCCTCGGCCCGGATAAGGTCAAACTGTCCAAGCGACATGGCGCCACCGCGGTGCTGGAATACCAGGAGGCCGGGTACCTGCCGGAAGCGCTCGTCAACTATCTGGTGCGACTGGGCTGGTCCTATGGAGATCAGGAGGTTTTCGCCGTGCCGGAGATGATCGAAAAGTTCACCCTGGATCGCATCAACAAAGCCCCTGCGGCGTTCGACCCGGAAAAGCTGCTCTGGTTGAACAGTCATTACCTGAAGCATGCGGACGTGAAGCGGGTGGCAGATCTCTTGGTGCCTTTCCTGCGGAGGCAAGGCTTGCTGGCTTCCCATGGTCAGCCCGACCAGACGTGGCTCGAACGACTGGTGAAGGCTTTTCGCGAGCGTTCGCGCACTCTCCTGGAAATGGCGCAGCATGCCGCGCCGTATTGCCAGGACTCGATTCCTGTGAATCCCGAGGCGGCGACAACATTCCTGACCGCGGCGCTGAAACCCGCCTTCACCAAGCTGATCACCGAGCTCGACCAGGTTCCCTCATTCGAGCATGGCGAGCTTGAACGCGCGTTCAAGTCCGTCATAGCCGAGACGGGGCTCTCGATGAGCAAGCTGGCTCAGCCGGTGCGAGTGGCGCTCACGGGCCGGACTGCCAGCCCGGGTATCTTTGAAGTCATGATGTTGCTGGGGCGGGAGCGGACAGCGGCGCGGCTGAAGAAGGCCATTGACTTGATGCACTGAGCCACTGATAATTGCAAGGACGCTACCACACGTTGCTGGTTGGGGGATCGTCTAGTGGTAGGACGACAGACTCTGGATCTGTCTACCGAGGTTCGAATCCTCGTCCCCCAGCCACTCCTCCCTTTCTTCGTGTCTCTCCACATGGGTGAACCGACACAACGGGCCAAGGTGACGCGGGCGCGGATGCTGTCCCCGACGGTCCGTGAACTGGTCCTCATTCTTTTCGGGTCGAAGCTCTCTTTTAAGCCCGGCCAGTGGGTTTCGCTCAAGTTACCGGTGGGCGAGCGCCCGCCCTTGACGCGGGCCTACTCGATGGCCGAGCCGGAATCCTCTTCCGGAGAGCTGGTGTTGGCGTTCGACCATGTCCCGGGTGGGCTGGGGAGCGGCTATCTCTCCTCTGTCAAGGAAGGGGATGAACTGATCTTGGCGGGGCCCTACGGGAATTTCACGGTTCCTCGCCCGATGACCGTAGACCTCGTCTTGGTGGCGCGGTTCACCGGCATTGTTCCGATTCGGTGCATCCTCAGGGATGTGTTCGCTGGTCCGGCGTCGCGTCGAGTGACCTTGATCTACGGTTCCCCCGCGCAGGCGGAGCGGATCTATCACGACGAGTTTCAAGAGATGGCGGCGCGCCACAAAGCCTTCCGGTATCTTCCGACCGTCTTGGATGGGAGCGGACCGGCGGGAGCGGAACGTCGACCGGAGAGCGAGATCCTCGCGTCGCTGTGGCAGGGGCGGAAGGACTTTTTGCCGATGGTCTGCGGGACGAAGGCCTTCATCAGGCCGCTCAAGACGTACGTGTCGGAACTGGGGTTTGGGCGGAAGGAAGCGAAGTTCGAGACCTACGATTGAAAACCGCGTTAATGTCCTTCCTTGACGAGATTCTTATTCCAGGCGGGGATTTCGATCTCGATGTCTGTGCTGCCGTTCGGCACGCATTGGCAGCCCAGGCGGGAGTTTAATCCGATATCCGGCGCTTCATCAAGCTGATCGAGCTCGTCGTCCGTGGGCTCGTTGCAGGACTCCAGCCCCTTGACCACTTTCACGTGGCAGGTGGAGCAGGCACAGACTCCACCGCACGCATGCTCGAGATCAATGCTGGCTCCTCCGTTGAGCGCGATGTCCAGAATGCTGCCGGGAAGGCCGGTCGGACCGTAGGGCAGTTTGCTCGGGTCCACCTCGAAGACGATGGGGGAGCCGTCCGGTTTCCGAAAGGTGATCTTGTACGCCTTCTTCGGGAGTTCGACTTCCGATTTTTCAATATATGGATTGATTCCGCCCACGTTATGATAAGTCTCCTACGCGACCGAGAATAACTGGTAATCATTCATGTTATAGCAGGTGGCCGCTTATCCGCGCAAGGACAGCTGCGGATTGACAAGCCAGCGATCTTTCCGTTAAGGTGCCGCCGGGTCCCATCGTCTAGCCTGGCCTAGGACGGTGCCCTCTCAAGGCATAAACACGGGTTCAAATCCCGTTGGGACCACCACCCATTCCTTGACCCTGCTTCAATACTCCCCTAGAATCAATCCTTAATGGTCCGCGCCTCGCTGAAGAACCCCTATGCAGTCGTCGCGATCAGCCTGATCGTCGTCCTCCTGGGGGTGGTGTCCTACCAGAAAATGGTGGTGGACATCTTCCCGGAGATCAACACGCCTGTCGTGGCGGTCGCCACCTTCTTTAAGGGCATGAGCCAGTCCGAGATCGAGGGGGCCATCACCCTCCGTCTGGAGCAACTCTACCTGCAGGCTTCCTACGTGGAGCACATCGAGTCGCGATCGCTTGCCGGCATCAGTCTGATCAAAATCCATTTCCATCCCGAGTATGACGTCAATGCCGGCGTTGCGGAGATCACCAGCCTGACGTATTCCGCGTTGCGGTTTCTTCCCAAGGGCATGTTCCCGCCGACGATCATTAAATTCGGGGCATCGAGCCTGCCGATCGCCCAATTGACCGTGAGCAGCCCGACCCTGAGCGAGAAGGCCGTGCGCGATGTCGCGTATTTTACTGTTCGCCCTCAGTTGGGGACCGTCTCTGGGGCCGCGCCGCTTCCTCCGGTCGGGGGGACGATCCGTCAAATCACGGTGTTCTTGGATCGGGAGAAAATGACGGCGCGGGGCGTCTCAGCCAGCGAGGCCGTAAAGGCCGTCAATGCCGAGAATGTCCTGATCCCAGCCGGTAACATCAAGGTCGGTGACTTTGATTACAACGTGTTAAGCAACAGCCTGGTGCCACTTGTCGAAGCCCTCAACGATATTCCGATCAAGCTGGTCAACGGGGTGCCGGTGTTCTTGAGAGACGTGGCCACCGCTGCCGATTCCTACTCGGTCCAAACCAATGCGGTCCGGGTCAACGGGCGGCGGGCGATCTACATTCCGATCCTCAAGCAGGCGGGCGCCAACACCATCGCGGTGATCGACGGTGTGAAAGAGGCGGCGGCGCGGTTGAAGGGGCTCCCGGCAGATGTTGACGTCAAGCTGATCTTCGACCAATCCTTGTATATTCGCAATGCCATCGCAACGCTCCAATACGAAGGGCTCCTGGGGGCGGGGCTGGCCTGCCTCATGATCCTGGTATTTCTCGGCAGCGTCCGCTCTATGCTGGTCATCGGGCTGGCCATCCCTCTGTCGATCGCGACGGCGTTCGTCCTGCTGTACTTCACCGGCCACACGATCAACATCATGACGTTGGGCGGCCTGGCTCTGGCCGTCGGAACTCTGGTGGACAATTCCATCGTGGTCCTGGAGAACATCCACCGACACATGGAGATGGGCAAGTCGGTGAAAGAGGCGGTGGCGGATGGCGCGAACGAAGTCGCGCTTCCGATGCTGGTCATCACGATCAGCATCTTGATCGTGTATCTTCCTATCCTCTTCTTTACGGGAATTATCAAGTTCCTCTTCGTGCCGCTGGCGCTGGCGGTCGCCTACTCGATAGGGGCCTCGTATATCGCCTCGGTGACCGTGGCGCCTGTCGCCATCGCAACGTTCGAGCAGGCGGGTGGACAGGAGACGGCCGAACTTGGTGCGGAGCGGCCTGGGAACCTCTTTGAATCGCTCGTGAATTGGTATGGGCATGCCCTAAGCTGGGGATTGGCCCATAGAGCTGTGGTCGTGGGGGGGGTAGGAGCCGTATTCGTCGGCTCGCTGGCTATGGCCCCGTATCTGAGCACTGAATTTTTTCCGAAAGTGGACACGGGACAGTTCATCCTGAACGTCTCGGCCCCGGAGGGAACCCGCCTGGAAAAGACCGAAGCGATGATCGGCCGGATCGAGGAGTTGATCCGTAAACGGATCCCGGCAGATGAGTTGGACCAGATACTGGCCGATATGGGTATCCGGCGTGGCTGGATCGCCCTCTACTCGCCGAATCCCGGCCCCCATGCCTCCGTCATCCTGGTCAGTCTGGTGCGGAGCCACCGGACGAGCACGTGGGACTATATGGCCATGATTCGGGAGGACCTGCGGCGCGAGTTGCCTGGGATCAAGTTTGCGTTCCAGACCGGGGGGATGGTAAGCGACGTGCTGAACTTCGGGCTCCCGGCCCCGATTGACATCAAGATCAGTGGTCCTAAACTGGCTCAGTTGAATGAGGCCGCCGGAAAGATTCGTACTCTGGTGGCGTCGGTCAAGCGCACCGAGGACGTGCGTATCCATCAAGGGATGGACAGTCCGGAGCTACACCTGACCGTTGACCGGACCAAGGCCGCGTATCTCGGAATGACCCAGCAGCAAGTCATGACGGATATCTATACCGGGCTCACCTCCAACCTCAGTCTGGACCCCGGCTACTGGATCGACCCCAAGACCAACAACGCCTATTTCGTGGTCGCCCAGTACCCGGAGCAGGATTTAGTGAAATTCGAGGACTTCCTGGATATGCCCTTGGTTGGCGCGAAGTTCAGGGGTTCTGCGAGCGTGGGGATCGGGGGCGATCATCTGAGGGGGTCCACGCTGGCTTTGCAGAATACGCCCTTCGCGGGATCGCCGATGTTGCCGGCGGGAGGGAGTTTCGGCGCGGACGGAGGCAGCCGTGGGCCGGCCGTCTTACTGAAAGATGTGGTTGAGGTGGTGCGGAGGACGGGGCCTGAAGAAATCGCGCACTACAACCTTCAACCCACAATGGACGTGCTGGCCAATGTGTCGGGAAACGATTTGGGGCGTGTGGCGCGCGCGATCGAAGACAGGTTGGCGGGATTCCAGGTTCCACGGGACGTGACGATCTCGATGCTGGGCGAGGTGAACAGCATGCGGAACGCCATTTCAAGCTTTGCCCTGACGTTGCCGATTGCCGTTCTGCTGGTGTATTTGGTGATGGTGGGGTTGTTCCGGTCGTTTCTCGATCCGTTCATCATCCTATTTGCGGTACCATTGGGCTTCATCGGCGTCATCTGGATGCTCCTGTTGACGAATATCTCCGTGAACGTGGAATCCATGATCGGGACTCTGATGATGATCGGCATAGTGGTCTCCAACAGCATCCTACTGGTGGACTTCGCGAACCGCATGCTCGCATCAGGCATGTCGGTGGACGAGGCGGTTATGGCGGCCGGACGGGTACGGATCCGGCCGATTATCATGACCGCGTTGGCCACGAGCCTGGGGCTGCTGCCGATGGCGCTGGGGTTCGGGGAAGGCGCCGAGGCCAAGATTCCTCTGGCCCGCGCCGTGATCGGAGGGATGATGGTCTCCAGTTTCATGACCTTGTTGTTTGTTCCCATCCTGTACAGCATGACCGCCCGTAGGCAGGTGGAGTCGGCATGAAAGTTTTACTGCTGGTGGTCAGCCTGATCGCCTTGTTGGCGGCGGGGTTCTGGGTGCAGAAGCCTCCTGCGGGAGGCGGCAATCCTTCCGCTTCCGCGAAGGCCAGCGAAAGCCTTCCGGAGGTGCAAGTCGTCAAGCCCTTTCGGCGCGACGTAGCTGCAACGGTACGGATCCCGGCCACCGTCTCGCCGTATCATCAGACGACCCTTTACGCCAAGGTCTCCGGCTATCTGAAGTCCATCCACTCTGATAAAGGGGACTGGGTTAAGCAGGGACAGGTCCTGGCGGTGATCGACGCGCCGGAGATCGAGCAGCAGTACGAGCAGGCGCTGGCGGACTACACCATCAAGAAGGTGACGTACGAACGGCTCGCGCAGGTCTGGAAAGAGGCGCCCGACGTCATTGCCAAGCAGGATGTGGATGTGGCCGAGGCGGCGGCGAAGGCCACGCAGCATCTTCTGGAGCAGCGACAGACGTGGCTGGACTACACCAAAGTCCGTGCTCCATACGATGGGATCCTGACGGCCCGGTTCGCGGATCCCGGCGCGATGATTCAGGTCGCAACAGCCTCCGCGACTCAGGCCGTGCCTTTGTTCACGATCATGGATATCTCGACGCTGCGGTTCTACATCAACGTGTCGCAAGAGGATGCGTCTTTCGTCCAAAGAGGGACTCCGGCCACCATTGTTCTCAAAGTTCCTGTGGAGAAAAGGATCGAGGCCGTCGTCACCCGTTCCACGATGTCTCTGGATCCCAGTACCCGCACCATGCTGGTCGAGATTGACGTTCGCAACCCCGGTTACGCCCTGGCCCCCGGAATGTACGCGGAAGTGGTGCTGTCACTCCGGCGGCATCGGGACGCTTTGGTGATTCCTCCAGCCGCGCTCGTCTCGGACAATTCAGCCAAGGCAGTGTTCGTGGTTGAGCAGGGCGTTGCTCGCAAGGTCCCCGTCAAGACCGGCATTGACGACGGTGTGTGGGTCGAGATCACGGAAGGTCTGACCGGATCCGAAGACGTCGTTGTGGTCGGCAAGAGCCGCTTGGCCGACGGCAAGCCGGCCAAGGCGTCTCCATACAACCTTCCTGCCGGACAGCCCAGCAGCCAGAAGTATTAGTTCGCTTTCGTGCCTACCACGCAATCTTTCCTGTCTCAATCACAAGGAGGAAAACGCATGCGGCCAAGCGTGATCGGAGTATTAGTACTGGTCATTGTGATGGCTCTGGTTGAACAGGCGTGGACCCAGCCGGCTGCGCCGCCCGGTGAGCCGCCACGGCTGACTCTCCAGCAGTCCATCCAGACTGCGTTGGACAAACATCCAGCCCTCCAGTCCGCCGAGTTCGCAGTTCGGGGGGCCGAGGCGCGATTTAATCAAGCCAAAGCGCCGTACTACCCTCAGGTCGGAGGGGCTGCGATCCAGAGCAATGGCGCCCTCCGCAGTAACGCGTTCCTCCGCCCGTCGGGGTCTTTGATTTCGCCCAACCAGAGCGACATGACCATTGGAGTGGCGGCAAGCCAGACGGTGTACGACTTCGGCCAGACCGCATCCCGGGTTGATGCGCAGCGGTCCGATAAAGCCCGGATTGAAAAAGATGCCATGACGCGCCGGGCGGAGGTGGTATTGGGTGTGGAGCGTGCCTACTTCACCGTGCTGAAACGAAAGCGCCTGGTCGAGATCGCAGAGCAGACCGTGAGGGAGCGCGATGTTCTCAAGCGTCAGGTCGAGACGCTGTATCGCAATCAACTGAAATCAAAACTCGACCTGGGGTTGGTTCAAGTCCAGTTGTCCGATGCGGAGTTTTTCGTGATCCGGGCTAGAAATGACCTGACCACGGGCTTTGCGGAGTTGAACAATGCCATGGGGATTGAAGGGTCGGCGGCGTACACGTTGGAAGAAGTCTCGCCTACGGTGGAACCGCCACAGGCCCTTGGTGATCTCCTGGCCGAAGCGATGGACCGGCGGCCCGAGTTGCTGGCCTACAAGGAGCGGATACGAACGGCCGACCACCGCATCAAGGCTGCCGGTAATCTGAACTTTCCCACCCTGCAGGTGATCGGGAGCGCGGGGGATACGGAGCACATTTCCAACCGTCCCAATCTTCAGGAGGGCGGCTGGTGGGGAGTGGGTGGCGTGGTTTCAGTGCCGCTCTTCACGGGCTTTCTCATCCAGAACCAGGTGGCGGAGGCCACCGCCCAACAGCGAGAGACTCAGGCCATCTATCTCACTGCTGCGCAGAACGTCCAGTTGCAAGTCAAGGACAGCTTTCTCGATCTCGTGACGCTGATTCAGCAGGGCAAGGTGGCCGAAGAGCAGGTCAAAATCGCGCGTGAGGCGCTGACGCTCGCCAGCCAGCGATACAAGTTGGGGCTGAGTTCGATCGTGGAGGTGACCCAGAGCGAAGTGGCGGTGACCTCGGCGGAAACCCGACTGGCGGAGACACAGTACGACGCAAAAATTTCTGAGGCGCGCTTGCGCTACGCGGTGGGGGGGATCTGATCGAGGTGAGTGGGGTGCATCTTCAGATTCGCGTGATCCAGGGAAGCATCCTGGAGGTGGATGTGCAGGCGATCGTGAATGCCGCGAACAGTCGCGGCATTATGGGCGGCGGGGTGGCAGGTGTCATCAAACGCGCGGCCGGACCTGAGGTGGATGAGGAAGCCCGGAGGCAGGCGCCGATTCCGGTCGGCAGCGCAGTGCTGACCTCGGGCGGGCGGACCCGCTACCAGGCCATTATCCATGCGCCCACGATGCCCGAGCCGGCCATGCGGATCGATCCTCAGAACGTGGCGCTTGCCACGCGGGCGGCGCTTGCGCTGGCGGATGTTCGGGGCTTTTCTTCGATAGCAATACCTGGAATGGGGACGGGGGTTGGCGGGGTGGCCCATGCTGATGCAGCGAATCGGATGATCGCAGAGATTCGGGCGTTTGAGTCGCGCACTCTCAAGTCTGTAGTGCTGGTAGATGTGGATCCCGCTATGGTGCAGGCGTGGCGTGAGGCATTGAAAGGAATCAAATAAATCGGAGAGATGGCAGCCAGGGAGCGCGCCTTCGCCTTCTTTCGGTCGTCCCCCTTGGCCCCGTGTTTGCCTCCGTGCGGACGGGCGGGTTTGGCCGTGAGGCGAACGGCCGGTTTGATCTTGCGAGGCTTCCGCATCAGCGTCCAGCGTATCGAAGGACCCATGGCCGGTCAAGGGCGGTATACTCATTGTCAGGATGGACGCCGTCGAAAAGCAGGTGACGGAGGTGCGTGCCCGCGCGCTCGCGTTCGCGCGGGCGCTCCGGAAACCACCCTTCCATCCCGAGACGGTGCATCGCCTCCGGACCCATCTGCGACGACTGCAGGCCTATGCAGAGTTCCTTCAACGGCCTCGGATCGCGGCTCGGCTGGCAGACTGTGTCTCGTGGCTGAGCGACCTGCGAGCGCTGTATGTCTTACAACAGCACCTCCGGCGTCGGGGGGCGTCCGTCCCTGATCGGACCCGCGTGGGCGTGGCAGTGCGGGATGAAGAGTGGGCCGTGGCTCGCGCCGGGTATCCAGAAGCAATCCTGACGCGATTGGCCAGCCTGTCGGTCTCCCGGATGCGCCGCCCAGCCGCATTTCTGGTTGAGACTCTCGCTTCACTCGGCCGGGATCGTGCCGCGCGTCTGGATACAGCCTTGCGCGGCTTGTCGCCGGAGGCCACGCGTAAGGAACTCCATCGTCTGCGTTTGCTGATAAAGTCGCTCCGGTACCAGGAGGAGATCGCTTTCAAGGCGGGCCGGGGGGATTCCAAAACGGTGGCCGCGCTCAAACGGCTCCAGCGCACCCTGGGCGATTACTGCGACCGGGACCAGTTCCGCCGGCTGGCCCAAAAGATGGACTTGGATTGCAGGAGCGAGATGAAGAAGGAGTACCGGCGATACCGTCAGCGAGCGCGGGCAGCCGTCCGCCGGTTAGGACCGCCGCAATCTTCCCTTATCGTTCTGCGATGATGCGCAGGAACTTGGGCGGGAGGAGCCACAACAAGGTGCCGGCCCCGGCTTTCGGGATGCCGGTAAATCGGATGCAGCCGGCCCCGGCTTTCTTCACGTCGAAGGAGG
>JAXIOW010000194.1:0-8273 GCA_045403215.1 Nitrospirales bacterium
CTTCGGGGAAGATCGCATCGGCCCCTACGTTCACATAGGCCCGCGCCCGCTTGACGGCCCCGTCCAGCCCCTCGACCGCCCGCGCGTCCGTCCGCGCGACGATCAGAAAGTCGGGGTCGTGGCGCGCCTGCACCGCCGCGCCGATCGTCTGCGCCATCTCGGCGACGGACACCAGGCGCTTCTCCGGCAGGTGCCCGCACTTCTTAGGACTCTCCTGGTCCTCCAGATGGATCCCGGCCAGTCCCGCCTGCTCGAACGCCTGCACCGTCCGCATCACCGACAGCGGCGGGCCGTAGCCGGTGTCGGCATCGGCCAGCGCCGGGATGGCGACCGCCTGCGCGATGGTCCCGGCGTCGGCGACCACTTCCGCCAGGGACAGCAGGCCGATATCGGGAAGCCCCCGCGCAGCGGCGATGCCGGCGCCGGAGACATAGACCGCGTCGAAGCCGGCGCGCTCGACCTGCATGGCCGTCAGCGCGTTGAACGCGCCGGGGAGCACGACGGTGCCTCGAGCGATCGCCTCGCGCAGGCGGCGGGGCTTGGAGGGGCTCTGGCGCTGCGCGTCACCCACGGCGCGCAACCTTCAACAGCGGCATCAAGGCCCCGATGTCCTTGAGCGTCTCCAGCTTCCACACCATGTCAATCACCTTGCCGGCCCTGGCTCGGTCGAACAGACCGGCG
This sequence comes from Nitrospirales bacterium, assembly GCA_045403215.1. Lineage (GTDB taxonomy): Bacteria > Nitrospirota > Nitrospiria > Nitrospirales > NS-4 > NS-12. The sequence goes on from JAXIOW010000194.1 coordinate 682, forward strand.
GACTGGCTCCGGAACTTCTCCTCGATCTCGCGATCCGAGAGCGGGTTCCGGGGATGGCCCAACGGATAATCCACCTGCTTGACGTACTCATTCCCGCTGACCGTCCGGACCGTCACGCGCGTCGGCATCGCCTTCGGATACCACCCGATGAATTCCTCCTGTTCGATCACGCGGACCTTCTGCATGAGTGCCCGAAGCTGCGGATCGGACAGGCGCTTGGCGTCGAAGGACTGCACGGTGACCGTGCCGTCCAGCAGGGCCACCGCCACGCAATAGGGCAGGCTGTGGTCGGCCGTCTCCCGCGTCGCCGGGCGCCACTTCTCGGGGTCGCGGCCGATGATCTCGATCGCCACGTCATAGCTTCCGACCTCGATCTCGGCGATGCCGGACAACGCCGAGCGCCCCTCTTTGTTCAGCAACTCCTCGCGGACTACCAGCGCGGCTTCCACCGCCGACTGGGCATGGTACTCCACCGGGTAGTGCTTGATGTAACTTTCTAGGATCTTGTACGGGACCTTCTTCCCCCCGAACACGGAAAGATCGAGCGGGCCGGACACCAGCTCCATGAAGCCCTTCTGGCCTTCAAAGATCGGCGAGGGTCCGGTCATCCCCAGCCGCGCCAGCATCGCGGCGAACACGCCGTTGCGCGCGGCATTGGCGAAGGCGCACGCCTTCCACATCGAGAGGTCCCCGACCCGCGTCTGCCGCAAGGCCACATTCGCCACGCCGGCGAGGTTGATCGCCTGCACCGTCTGCGCCTTGGAAAGCTTCAGGACCTTAGCTGCGCCCAGGGCGGATGAGAACGGGCCATAGGTGACATGGTCCCAGCCGCGCGGTCGCAGCGCCGCGGCGTCGCAGAGGCGGCACTGGATCTCATACGCCAAGGCGATCGCCTCGATGACCTGCCGGCCGGACGCCCCGGCATCTTCTCCCGCCGCGAAGACGGCTGAAATATTGTCGGAGGGATGGGCCGGCTCCTTGGACAGGTACGTGTCGTTGAAGTCCAGGTAGCGGACCAAGGCGCCGTTGGCGAAGGCGGCCAGGTCCGGGAGGGTCTGGTGGGCCGTGCCCCACGGCGTCGCGCCGTTCGCAACCGTGACGGTGTGCGCGATCCGGCGTGCGATCACGCAGGGCTCGGCCGTCCACGCGCCGAAGGCGCAGGCCAGGCTGTCCAGCACGCGCCGTTTGACCTCGTGGACGACGGAAGCAGGCAGGTCTTCGTAGCGGAGCGACTGCGCGTAAGCGGCGAGGCGATCGGCAATCACGGAGGCTCCCCATCACAACCGAACTTGCTCAACCAAAATTGTACCATACCCGCGATGGCAGAAGGACCGCGACTCTGCTATGGTAGGCGGTCACAGACCAACCCCGGAGCTCCTGCATGGCCGCCAAGTTCGTGACCGTCACTGTCGCCGAACGCATCGCCACCGTCACCCTGAACAACCCGCCGTCGAATCTCCTCAGCACGCCGGTCCTGAGGGAACTGGACCAGGCCTTCGGGAAGCTGGAGGCGGACGACGCCGTCCGGGTCATCATCCTGACCGCCAGCGGGAAGTTTTTCTGCCCGGGCGCCGACATCAAGGAGCTCGCCGGGCTCAACACCGTGCACCAGGGCTCGGAGCTGTCCGGGCGCGGGCAGGCGTTGCTCAACCGGATCGAGCGATTCGACAAGCCGGTCATCGCGGCGCTCAACGGGGCCTGTCTCGGCGGCGGCCTGGAGCTCGCCATGGCCTGCCACATGCGCGTGGCGGCGGCGGGCGTGCTGATGGGCCTGCCGGAAATCAAGCTGGGACTCCTCCCCGGATTCGGCGGGACCCAACGGCTCCCCCGCATCATCGGCCCGTCCAAAGCCGCCGAGTTGATCCTGACCGGCGAGACCGTCACGTCGGAGGAAGCGCTGGCGCTGGGACTGGTGAACCGGGTCGTCCCTTCCGAAGAAATCCTCCCGACGGCTCAGAAGCTGGCCGGTATGATCACGGCCAAGGGGCGGCTGGCAACCCAGGCCGCGCTGCGGGCGATCCGGACCGGTCTCGACAGCCCGCTGGCCGAGGGTCTGGCCCGCGAGGCCGAGTTGTTCGGGGAGCTGTGCGAGACGCCCGACAAGAAGGAAGGGACGACGGCGTTCCTGGAAAAGCGCCCGCCGAAATTCTCCTGATCCCCGTGGCCAGTCCGTTGGAAATCCGGGAGGAGCAGGTCCGCATGTTGCGGCTCCGGCTGCGCGCGGATTTGACCGCCTACCGGCTCCGTTTTCAGCCAATGAGTCGCGAGCAGGCGCTCGCGCTCATCGAGCGGACGCGAGACGAAATCCTCGAGCTGTTTCCCGGCAAGGGCGACGTGTTCGACCTGGTGCTGCGGCCCCGGTTCCTCCGCATCCTCAACGAGCGGTCCGGCGCCGCTACGTCTCCCGCTTACCTCTGAGATCAGCAATCCGTTGATGCTCGGCGATGGCCTCGATCAACTCCGGTATGCCCTCGCCTTTCACAGCGACCGTGCGGACCACTTTGTGATGCCATTCCTGCAAATCTTTCACCGTCGCGTCCGCGCCGTCGCGGTCGCCTTTGTTGACGACGACAATGTGGGCCGTCTCGAGTAAGCCCGCCTTCATCGCCTGGACCTCGTCGCCGAGGCCCGGCGCCACCACCGCGACGACGGTGGGCGCCACCTCGGCCACGTCCGTCTCGAGCTGCCCCACCCCAACGGTTTCGACCAGGATGACGTCGTAGCCCGCCGCTTCCAGCACCCGCACTGCACCCGGCGTCGCGCGCGCCAGCCCGCCCCGCTCCCCGCGGGTGGCCATGCTGCGGATGAAGACCCCCGCATCAAGCGAATGGTCCTGCATCCGGATCCGGTCTCCCAGGAGCGCCCCGCCCGTCCGCGGGCTGGTCGTATCCACCGCCACGATGCCGACCTTCTTGCCCTGCCGCCGGTAGGCCGTGACCAGTTGGTCGATCAGCGTGCTCTTGCCGGCGCCGACATAGCCGGTGATGCCGATCACGGCCCCGTGCCGGGAGGAACCGTTCAGTCTCTCCAGCGCAGCTTGGCCGACCGGCTCCTGGTTCTCCAGCAGCGTGATCAAGCGCGAGACCGCCCGGGACTCGCCCGCCTTGACGCGATTCGCTAAGGTGACAGGGTCCACCGACTTATGCCCTCTCCGCCGGCTCGAACCAGACATCCGTCACTTTGAAGGCTGGCGTCTTCGCAAACTTGGCGCGCACCGGCATTCCGATCTGCACGGCATCGGGCTCGACGCCTTTCAGACGGGACAGAAACAGGGTGTCGGCGCCGTCAAACTCGACCAGGATCAAAGTGAACGGCGTCTCTTTCAGAAACAGCTCACCGCCGTAGTGGCAGGTCGTGTAGGTATGGACTCGACCGGTCAGCGGCAGCTCGTGCCACGCCGTTGGCGCGCCGCACTCCATGCAATGGGAGCGCGGAGTGGCGAAGGTGTAGCCGCATCGTGTGCAGCGCGAGCCCAGCAGCTTGCCTTTTGTGAGGCCGACGAAAAACGGCGAGTCCTCGGCGTAGCTGTGGCGGTAATCAATCTCGTAGTGGTCGTGGATGATCAGGGGGTCCATACTATTCACACCCGCCCGCCCCAGGCGCGCCAAGACGCGCCCCTTCCCGTTTTACACCGCCTCCAGGATCGACACAGTGATATACGTGCCGGTGCCTGCGTGACTGTGGATCAAGCCGCGCTTGGGATTCCTTACTTGAAGTGTGTCGTTGCCCAAATGTTTCTTGATGGTGCCCTGCAACTGCCAGAAGGCGAAGACCGCCTGCATCAGGCCCGTTGCGCCGACCGGGTGCCCGCAGGCCAGGAGCCCGCCGGACGGATTCACGGGCAGGCGCCCCTGTTTGGGCAATTCCAGGCCGTAGTCCACACCCGGCATGAACGGCACGCCGCTCTCTACGATCTTGCCGCCCTCGCCGTACTTGCAGAGGCCGAGGTCCTCGTAGGTCTGGATCTCCGAGGAGGTGTAGGCGTCATGCAGCTCGATGAAGCTCAGCTCCTCGATCGGCTTCCGGATGCCGGCCATCTCGTAGGCGAGCTTCGCCGCCATGCGCCCGCCGCGGAACGAATGCACGCCGGGATATTTGAGATAGCTATAGTCCGACTCCCGCTCATGCGGGAGCAGGATGACCTTGCCGTGAGGCCGGTCCGCCATGCGCATCGCATCGGACCCGGACCCCACGCCGGTGATCCTCACGGGACGGTCGCAGACCTTGGAGGCCACCTCGTCGGAGGCCAGAATGCAGAGTGCCGCCCCGTCCGACATCGTGCAGATGTCCTCCATCGTCAGCGGCGTGGCGACCATCGGCGACTCCCGCACCTGCTTGATCGTGAGCCGCTTGGCTTTCTGGGCGTAGGGATTGTACAGCGCGTTCATGTGGTTCTTGACCGACACCATCGCCATCTGCTCGACCGTCGTGCCGTACTCGTGCATGTGGCGCCGGACCATCATCGCGTAGTAGCCGGTGTAGAACCCGCCCACTGGAAAGTCGAAGTTGGTGTCGGAGGCCAGCGCGATGAACTCGTTGCCTTTCCAGGTGTTGACCCGCGACATCGTCTCGAAGCCGAAGGCCACGCAGCAGTTCATCCGCCCGGACGCCACCGCTTCCCACGCGGACTGAAAGCACAGCCCGCCGGTCGCGCCCCCGCCTTCGACCCGCTTGGAGGGCTTGGGGCACAATCCGAGGTAGTCCTGCGCCATGCTGGCGGCTTTGAGTTGCCGCGTGAAGTGGTCCGAGAAATAGGAGCCGACCGCGCCATCGATCATGTCCTTGGAGAACGTGGGCACGTCCCGCAGCGCGTAGTCGTAGGCTTCCTTCACCATGAGCCGGAAGTCCTTGTCCGGATGGGCCTTGGCGAACTTGGTGATGCCCCCGCTGATCATGTAGACGGGTCTCATGACCGCAGCTCCTTGACGAACTTCACGACCTCGTCCGTCGCCGTGCCGGAGCGGAACAGGGCGCGCACTCCGACCGCCTTCAACTTCGGCATGTCCTCATCCGGGATGATCCCGCCCCCGAAGACCACGATGTCCTCCGCCCCGTGTTCCTTGAGCAGCTCCAGCACGCGAGGGAACAGGTAGTTGTGCGCACCGGAGAGGACGCTGAGCCCGATGGCGTTCACGTCCTCCTGGATCGCCGTGCTCACGATCTGCTCCGGGGTCTGGTGCAGCCCCGTGTAGATCACCTCCACGCCGGCATCGCGGAGCGCCCGGGCGACCAGCTTCACACCCCGGTCGTGCCCATCCAGCCCCACCTTCCCGATCAAGACCCGCAAGGGCTTCGCCGCCACCGTCACGCCTTCACCTCTTCCAAGTAGTATTTCCCTTCGATGTCCTTCTTCACGTACCCCATCTGTACTTTCGGATCATGCTCGAAAATCAGCAACCACTTCTCGTTGAACGCCCGATCCAGAATCCCCCGCTTCGACTCCAGGGTCTGCAAGGGATACAGATCGTAGCCCATGATGTACGGGAGCGGCAGGTGCGACACCGTCGGGATGAGATCGCCGAGGTAGAGCGCCGTCTTCCCTTCGGACTGAATCTTGACCGCCTGATGGTGGGCGGTATGTCCGCCGGTCACGACGACCGACACGCCGGGAACGAGCTCGGTATCGCCGTCCAGGAACTCCCACTGGCTCACGTGCGCGACCGGCGTGAAATTCTCCTTGAGGTAGCTCGCGCGTGTCCGCTCATTGGCTCGCACCGCATCTTCGTACTCGCCGCGTTGCACGAAGTATTTGGCCTTCGGAAACGCCGACACGACCTGCCCGTCCTCCCGCATGGTGTTCCCCCCGCAGTGATCGAAGTGCAGGTGCGTGTTGACGACCATGTGGATGTCCTCATGCGCGAGGCCGCACCTTGTCAAAGAGTCTTCGAGCGGCGGTTTGCGCTCGATGGCGAAGTGGTCCTGAAACTTCGCGTCCACCTTCGAGCCGAGGCCGGTGTCCACCAGGATGTTCTTGCCGTGTGCCCGGATCAGCAGGCAGTTGAGTCCGAGCTGGATGCGGTTCTTCTCGTCCGCCGGGCAGCATTTCTCCCACAGGACTTTGGGCACGACCCCGAACATCGCCCCCCCATCCAGCCGAAACTTCCCATCAGTCACCGGATATATTTCAAACTTGCCAAGCTTCATAACACCACGGGTTCCTTGTACGTCCCGAACACTTCCCTCAACGCCGCGCAGATTTCGCCCAGCGTGGCATCAGCCTTCACCGCCTCGAGCAGGTAGGGCATGAGATTCTCGTCGGACGCTGCGGCCTCCTGGAGCGCCTCCAGAGTTCCCGCCATCTTGAACGAGTCGCGGCGGGACCGGAGCGACGCCAGCCGGTCCACCTGAGCCTTCTCCACCTCCGGCCCGATCTTGAGGATCGGGATGCGCTGCTCGTCCGGCTCCACGTGCTCGTTGACGCCGACGATGATCCGCTCCTTCCCCTCCACTTCCCGCTGGTAGCGCTGCGACGCCTCCAGGATTTCGCGCTGCGGGTACCCTTGTTCGATCGCCCGCACCATCCCGCCCATCTCATCGAGCTTCCGGAAGTACTCGCGGGCCCCTTCTTCCAAACGGTTCGTCAGCGACTCGACGTAGTAGGACCCGCCGAGCGGGTCCACGGTGTTCGTCACCTCGCTCTCGTGCGCGATGACCTGCTGGGTGCGCAGCGCCAGCTTGACCGCCTCTTCGGTCGGCAGGGCCAGGGTCTCGTCCATCGAATTGGTGTGCAGCGACTGGGTCCCGCCCAGCACCGCCGCCAGCGCCTGCAGCGTGGTGCGGACGACGTTGTTCATCGGCTGCTGGGCCGTGAGCGAGCAGCCCGCGGTCTGGGCATGACAGCGCAGCTGCAGCGAGCGCGGGTCTTTCGGATGGTGCCGGCGCTCCATCTCGCGCGCCCACAGGCGGCGGGCCGCCCGGAACTTGGCGACCTCCTCGAAAAAGTCGTTGTGCACGTTGAAGAAGAACGAGAGCTGCGGCGCGAAGGCGTCCACGCTCAGACCGGCCTTGACCGAAGCCTCCACGTAGGTGAGCCCGTCGTAGAGCGTGAAGGCCAGTTCCTGCACGGCCGTCGAGCCGGCTTCGCGGATGTGATAGCCGCTGATGCTGACGGGGTGCCACTTCGGAACCTGCTTGGCGCAATAGCTGATGGTGTCCACGATCAGGCGGAGGTGCGGTTCCGGCGGGAACAGCCATTCTTTTTGCGCGATGTACTCCTTGAGGATGTCGTTCTGCAGCGTCCCGCCGAGACGCTCCAACGCAATGCCGCGCCGTTCCGCGACCGCCAGATACATGGCGAAGAGGACCGCCGCCGGGCCGTTGATCGTCATGGATGTGGTGACCTGATCGAGCGGGATCCCGTCGAAGAGGCGCGCCATGTCTTCCAGGGAGGAAATCGCCACGCCGCAATACCCGACCTCGCCGCGGGCGCGCGGGTCGTCCGAGTCCAGGCCCATCAAGGTCGGCAGGTCGAAGGCCACGCTGAGCCCCGTCTGCCCGTGCTGAAGCAGATACGTGAAACGTTGGTTGGTGTCCTCCGCCGTCCCGAAACCGGCGAACTGGCGCATCGTCCAAAGCCGGCCCCGATACATGGT
>JAXIOW010000068.1:0-1881 GCA_045403215.1 Nitrospirales bacterium
CGCGCAGCAAATTCACCATCTGGACCAACACGACCTGGAGGCGGTCTTTCGGATACCCATAGGCCTGCACCACCGCTTGCATCCGAGGAATGTAGCCATGGTGATCCGCGCCCCAGACGTCGATGAGGAGATCATATCCGCGACGCAGCTTATTTTGGTGGTAGGCGATGTCGGAAGCCAGGTAGGTGTACTCGCCATCCTGTTTCCGCACGACGCGATCCTTCTCGTCACCGAATGCCGAGGATCGGAACCACCAGGCGCCGTTCTGCTCAAACAGGAAATGTTGCGATTTCAATTCATCCAAAACCCGTTGGATGGCCCCTGAGTTCACAAGAGAGGTTTCCCTGAACCATTCGTCGAATTCGATTCCAAACGCCGCAAGATCCTTTTGAATGACCGCGAGCAGTTGTTCGCACGCAAAGTCTTGCCAGCGCGCTTTGACATCGGCATCAGACAACCGTTCCAACTGAGTATCAAGCTCCTGCTCCTTCGCTCGTTCTGCGATGGTTCTAATGTAGGCGCCGTGGTAGCCATCCTGCGGAAATTCCGTCGGCCGACCGGCTAATTCTAGAAATCGCGCATTGGTGGAAGCACCGAGGAGCTTCACTTGCCGACCGGCATCGTTGATATAATATTCGCTGACGACGACGTAGCCGACCGCCTTGAGAAGACGTACAAGCGCCTGCCCCACCGCCGCACCTCGGCCATGGCCCACATGCATCGGACCCGGAGGGTTGGCGCTGACGTACTCCACCAACACACGCTGTCCCTTTCCCATCTCCGCATGTCCATAGGCAGGCCCTTGTGCGTCGATCTCTCTATGCACTTCTTGCCAGACGGCGGGCTTGAGCGGGAGGTTGAGGAACCCCGGCCTGACGATCTCGACTCGGTCGAAGAGCTGTTCGCGCTGAGAAAGATTGTCGATGATAATTTGGGCAATATCGTGGGGCGCCCGCTGCTCAGACGCTGCGAGAGACATGGCGACCGTTGAGGCTAAGTCTCCCCATTCAGGCCGTTTAGGAGCGTCCAGATTCAGTTGAGGCCAGGCTTCCGTCTTCAGTTGGCCCTTCTTTTTTGCCCCGTTGAGCGCTCCGATAAGCGCGCTGGTGACCTTTTCCTGAACGACCCCGCTGGACAAGAAAATAGCTCCTAAGTCCTTAGCAATGAAAGGGAAAAAGAACTTGTCACTCTAGCATACGGGATAGTCAGTGACAAGACAGCCGGAGGCGATTCTCTCCCGAACCGCTGGGCTCCTTGAGGTGTGTAAGACAGAGTGCCACAAGATGGTCCTGCGGCATTGCGAGACAAAGTTTTTCCTCGCATCGGCTGACATCGCCCCATGTTTGGCAGAGACAGGGTACGCCCTGCACCACGGTAACATGGGCGCCACGGGGGGCCCAGCGATCGGGATCAGTCGGCCCAAATAGAGCAACCGTAGGCACCCCTATCAGCCCCGCCATATGTGTGACTCCCGAGTCCTGCCCGACAAAGAGCCGTGCCTGAGCAAGCACCCCGGCGAAGGTAAGAACATCAAGGCCCTTCAGGACGATCGGTGGGTTCACACATAACTGGACAAGACGCTCGACCGGCTCCCGGTCGGCCGGCCCTTCTAGAACCACCGGAGTCGCCCCGGAAATCTGAAGCGCGATCACTACAGCTGCGAGTATCTCCGGTACCACACACTTATGGGCACTCCCACTCCCCGGATGGATGAGGACAAGTGACTGTCCGATCGCGAGACCTGCCGCTTCAAGACAAGCGCGTCCGAGATGGAGGAGCGGTTCCGTCACCGTCAACAGAACATCTCCTTCGTCGTCAGACGGTGCCTCATTGATCGCTTCAAGAAACCGGTCACGTTGATGTGTCGCCCGAATCGCAGTC
>JAXIOW010000118.1:0-28010 GCA_045403215.1 Nitrospirales bacterium
CTGCTGGTGTTCGGCTTCCTGGTGGTGCCGCCCTTGGCCGCAAGGCAGCTCACACGTGGCATGTGGCCGTTCTCGATTGTGGCGTCCGGCATCGGAGGAGCTACCGCGCTGATCGGCTTCTACCTGTCGCTGCGCTGGGACCTGCCACTAGGGCCGACCGACGTGGCGGTCGCCTGCGTGATTCTGGCGCTCGTCGTTGTCGCCCAGACCGTCATCGGCCGTCTGAGGCGAGTCTAGCTGGCGCGGGTCCTGTCGCCGCGTCACCGGGGCACCTGTTGCTCTTCGGATGCAACGGGTCACCAGCTCAGGCGGCTTCCCTGTCGCAGCCCCGCAGACTCAGGTGTGCCGCCTTCCGCTCCGCCAGGGTCCCACGCGTCGCCACCCGCGATTATTTTCCCGCTACAGTGAACTCCAGGAAGTACTGCTTGGGGAGGAAGGGGTGCTCCTTGGAGAGGGTGTAGCCGGCGTCGGTCATCTCCTTGACGACGGTGTCGCGCGGGATGAGGTGATCTTTCGAGAAGCCTAAGTTGCCGGACCGCTCGTCGTGGTAGAAATCAACGATCGCGACGCGGCCGCTCTTTTTGAGCGACGCTTTGACGCGCGTGAAGTAGTCGGCCCGCTTCTCCAGATGGTGATAGGTGTTGCAGAGGAACACGAGGTCCACGCTGTTGGGTGGGAGGAGGGGATCATCCTCTTTCGACACGATGAACTTTGCGTTGTACGGTGTGTGCAGATGCTCGACCATCTCCTCGTTGTACTTCAGCATGCCCGGCTCGGTGTCCACGGCATAGACCATCCCTCTATCCTGAATGACCCAGACGAACTTCCGCGTGAAGTAGCCGGACCCGGCGCCGATGTCGGCGATCGTCATGTACTCGGAGAGACTCAGCGCCTTGATGACCTCGTCCGGCTTCTGCTCCTTGTCCCGCTCCGGCCGCTCCAGCAGCTCGATGTATTCCTTGAGGTCCGAGGGGCCGCGGTGGCGTTGTTGTTCTTTGTGCTGGGCGAGGGCGGGAGCAGCCAGCAGAACGGTGATGAAGAAAATGAGGAAGTGCTTCGACAGGCGCAGCATGTTCTCAATGCCAGTCGTCGGCGGGATCGCGCGGGACGCTTGTCGCGAACATGATGGCCAGCGCCGGCTTGTCGGTCTTGTTCGCCGCCGCGTGGTACATCTCGGTCGTGATCAGGAGCAATCGGTTGCCGGGTTTCAGGACAACGATCTCGCGTTTGTGCGTGTGGACGTCTTCGAGCGTCATCTCGAGCTCGCCCTCGCGCATCCAGACCGCGACCTGATGTACCTTGTGGTAGTGCATCCCGGCCGTGGCGCCGGGCTGGATCTGGTTTGAGTAGACGTGGGTGATGGGCGCGCCCAGTGCCTGCTCAATCGTCTTGAGGTCGAAGACCTCCTGCCGGCGGCCCGGCTTCTTCGGGTCCACGTCGATCTTGTATTCCAACCACCGGGCGACACTCATCGCGTGATTCCTCTCCTCAAGTCTTTTCTGGTGTAAAGGACTTGCGGCTGTCCCCCAGAACATTGGAGAGGAGCGACGTCAACTCCAATGGGAGCACGAACTTCGTGGATGGGCTGGCACCGAGTGTTTTGAGCGCGTCCAGGTATTGCAAGCTCATGGTCTTGGCGTCAATCCCTTTGGCCACCTCGAAGATTTTGGAGAGCGCCAGGGCAAAGCCTTCCGCTCTGAGGATCGCGGCCTGCCGCTCCCCCTCCGCGTTCAGGATGCGGGCCTGCCGTTCGCCTTCTGCCTTCAGAATGGCCGCCTGCTTCTCACCGTCGGCGACCGTGATGGCTGCGGCCTTGGTCCCTTCCGCCTCCGTCACCGTCGCCCGGCGGCTCCGTTCGGCCGACATCTGGCGGCCCATCGCGTCGAGGATATCCTTGGGCGGCGTGATCTCGCGGATCTCCACGGTGGTGATCTTCACGCCCCAGCGCGTCGTCACCTGATCCATCTTGGTTTGAAGGACACGGTTGATCTCCTCCCGCTTCGCCAGCACATCGTCCAACGCGATGTCCCCGACGACGGCCCGGAGGGTGGTGACCGCGATGCCTTCCGCCGCGGTATCGAAATCCTTAACCAGGACAAAACTGGCGATCGGGTCCACGACCTTCGAATAAATGAGAAAGTCCACGGAGATGGACGCGTTGTCCTTCGTGATGCAGGTCTGGTGGGAAATCTCGGTGTACTTCTCGCGGAGATCCACCCAGGTGGCCTTGTCGATGATCGGAATCAGGATGACGATACCGGGACCCTTGGGGTGTTGCAGCACGCTGCCCAACCGGAGGACCACGAGCCGCTGATATTCGGGGACGATCTTGAGCGTCATGAAAATGAGGATGATCACAACGAACCCTGCGATGATCATTCCCGTTGGCATAGGCACCTCCTTATTTAATCTTCGACCCCGGCGGGACGTCGTCCATGGTCGTGAGCAGGGCCGTCACCTCTTCCTCGCCTGCTGCCAGCACCATGCCCTGCGATTCCACGCCCATGATCTTGGCCGGCTTCATGTTCGCCACGATCACGACGCGCTTGCCCGCCAGGTCTTCCGGTGCGTATTTGGTCCCGATCCCCGCCACAACCTGGCGCCGCTCCGTGCCGATGTCTACTTGTAGCTTGAGGAGCCTGGTGGACTTCGGGACACGCTCGGCGGCGATGACAAGGCCGACGCGTAGCGAGACTTTCCTGAACTCGTCGATCGTGATCTGATCCGTCGGTTGCGGAGCGGGCTGCTGGTCTTGAGTCACGCGTGTCTCTCCTTGGCGTTTGGCCGTTGTCTCGATGCGTGGAAACAGCGGGGCCCCCTTCGCGATCTTGGTGCCCGGCTTCAGGTATCCCCAGTTGAGCTCGTCGGGATTGGGATTCGAGAGATCCGATGTGAGGCCGAGTTGCCGGACCATCTCCTGCGCGCTCTGCGGCATGAACGGGTAAAGGGCCAGACTGAGGATGCGCAAGGTTTCTGCGCCATGATAGAGCACGGTATCGAGGCGCGCCTTGTCCTCGGCCTTCTTCGCCAGGGTCCAAGGCGCGCTCTTGTCGATGTACTGGTTGCCGAGCTGGACCAATCCCAGGATGCCTTCTAGCGCCCGATTGAACTCCAGATTCCTCATATGGATTTCGACAACAGTCAGCAGTTGACCGGTAGTCTGTTTAAGGCGGTTGTCCACCTCGGTGTGAACCGAGGTCTTAGGTGGTTTCGGAACCGTGCCTTGCGCAAACCGCTCGATCATGGTCAAGCTGCGGTTCAGGAGGTTCCCGAGATCATTCGCCAGCTCGCTGTTGATGCGCCCGATCATCGCCTCTTTGGAGAAGTCCCCGTCCTGGCCGAAGGGGACCTCGCGCAGCAGGAAGTAGCGGAACGCGTCCACGCCGAACTCGTCAACGATGGCATTGGGGTCCACCACATTCCCGCGACTCTTGGACATCTTCTCGCCCTCCACGGTCCACCAGCCGTGGGCGAAGATCGTCGTCGGGAGCGCGATCTCCAGGGCCATCAGCATCGTGGACCAGTACACGGCGTGTGTGGTGAGGATGTCTTTGCCGACCAGGTGCAGGACGGTACGGTCGGCCGCGGCTTCCGTGGAGTGGGTGGTCCAGTACCTCTCGAAGGAGGGCTTCGGCGTCAGATAATCCAGCGCCGAGATGTAGTTCACCAATGCGTCAAACCAGACGTAGGTGACGAAGTTGGAGTCAAAGGGCAGCTCAATGCCCCAGGACAGACGTGATTTGGGACGGGAGATGGAGAGGTCTTCCAGCGGCTTCTGCAGGAACCCCAGCACCTCGTTACTGCGGGTCTGCGGCTGGATGAAGTCCGGGTGATCCCGGATGTACGTGATGAGCCGGTCTTGATATTTGCTCATCCGGAAGAAGTAGTTACTCTCGCTGAGCCGTTCGACCGGTCGTTTGCAATCGGGGCAGAGCCCCTCGACCACGTCCTTTTCCGTCCAGAAGCGCTCGTCGAAGGTGCAGTACCAGCCGGTGTAGTCGGCGCGGTAAATGAGCTCCTTGTCATACAGGGCCTGGAGCGTCTTCTGGACGTAGGCTTTGTGCTTGGGGTCGGTCGTGCGGATGAAGGCGTTGTTTGAGATGTTCAGCCGCTTCCAGAGATTCTGGAACTGGGGCGCTAGGCGATCGCAGTAGGCCTTGGGATCCATTGCCGCATTCTGCGCGGCTTGCTGGACCTTTTGTCCGTGCTCGTCGAGGCCGGTGAGGAAGAAGACATCGTGCCCCCATTGCCGGTGGTAGCGCGCGAGCACGTCCGCCGCAATAGTCGTGTAGGCATGGCCGATGTGCGGGACATCGTTGACGTAATAAATGGGAGAGGTGATGTAAAAAGTCTTGAGCACGGACCCTCCGAAGCTCAGGCGGCTTTCGTCTGAAGCGAGGCCCTCAACCGAAGCAGCAGCCCCTCCAGCAGCAGTTGCTTGTTCAGGTTGCGGTCCAGGCCCCGCGTCATGGACTCCACGTAGGCGGCGAGGTCCACCATCGTTTCAACCGGCAGGCGAGGGGCCAGCGCCTCCAACGGTGCCTGGCAATCGGCGTTCACCAGACGAGCGCGGTCGCCGCCGACCTTCACGAGGACCAGGTCGCGGAACCAGGTGGCCAGCCATCCGAACGCCGCCTCCGCTTGGTCGGATTTGGCGACCGCCTCGCACGCTGCCATGAGCGCGCCGATGCTTTCCACCGATTCAGGGCTCACGAGCCGGAGGAACTCGGCCCGTTCGGCGCGGAGGGCTTCCGGATCGGCCTCCAGGGCCAGCCCGAGGCGCCCTCCCGCTATGACGGCGAGGAAGTGGGTGTCCTGCTCCGGCAGCCCCCGGTGTCGCCGCACCGCGGCCTCCACCTGGTCCAGGGCCAGCGGCGCGAACCGGATCTCCTGGCAGCGCGACCGGATCGTCGGCAGCAGGGCCTCGGGCCGGGAGGAGACGAGGATGATCAAGCTGTCGGGCGGTGGCTCCTCGATCGTCTTGAGCAGGGCGTTCGCCGCTTCCCGTCTCAACAGATCTGCGTTGTCCAAGATCACGATCTTGCATCGCCCGATCAGGGGCCGGTAGATGAACCGCGACTCGATCTCGCGTGTCTGGTCGGTTTCGCCCTTGCCGCTCGTCGCGGTCAGTATCGTCACGTCGGGGTGCGCCCCCGTCTCGATCTGGTGGCAGGACCGGCACGCGCCGCAGGCGTCCGGCGGATCCGGCGTCTGGGCGGCCTCGCAGTTCACGGCCTGCGCCAGCACGCGGGCCGTCAGCAGCTTGCCGATCTGCTCCTCGCCGTGAAACAGCAGCGCGTGGGCCAAGCGCTGGCTCCGCAAGGCAGCTTGGAGAAACTGCTTCGGCCGCTCGTGGCCGATGATCGTGCTAAACGGCATGGGGTTCGACCCGCGTCAAGCCGGACCGCCGCGTCTGCAGCCGGGGCTGCACGATCCGGTCGATCGCGCGCGCCACGACGTCTTCGGGGGCGGTGCCGTCCACCACGCGCACGCGGCGCGGGTTCTGTCTGGCGATGCGGAGATAGCCCCGCCGCACGGCTTCGTGGAACGAGGTATGTTCCCGGTCGAGGCGGTCGAGGCCGCCGGCCCGGCGTTTCCGAGTAAGGCCGACCGCCACGGGGACGTCCAGCAGGATGGCCAGGTCCGGCGCAAGGCCGGTGGTGGCGCAACGGTTCAAGCGGGCGACGGCAGCGGGGCCGAGCCTGCGCCCATAGCCTTGATAGGCCATGGTCGCATCGGCAAAGCGGTCGCAGAGCACCACGGCGCCCTTCTCCAGCGCCGGGCGGATGGTCTCGGCCACGTGCTGGGCGCGGCTGGCCAGGTAGAGCAAGAGCTCGCAGCGGGCGTCCATGCCGCGGTTCTTAGGGTCCAAAAGGATGGTTCGGATCTGCTCGCTGATGGGCGCGCCGCCAGGCTCGCGCGTCTCGACGACCTGGTAGCCGAGTGCCCGGAGGCGCCGGGCGAGTCTGTGGAGCTGAGAGGTCTTGCCGCAGCCTTCGA
The DNA here is from genome assembly GCA_045403215.1 of Nitrospirales bacterium. GTDB lineage: Bacteria > Nitrospirota > Nitrospiria > Nitrospirales > NS-4 > NS-12. Next base: position 6,001 of record JAXIOW010000118.1, read on the forward strand.
TCCCTTCGAAGCTCAGGAAAAACCCTCGCTTGAAACCACCACGCGGCACCGTTGATTCCCCTTCGCTCCGAGCGCGCCAAACGACGCGGTGATCATAGTCCAACTTGTTGAGAAATAGCAATCTATCGCTTGCACGGTCGAGTAAAACTCTGTATCATGGCATATTGCATTTTCTTGCGCGGATGTCATGCTGAAAGTCTCATTGAAACGCTATTTTATCACCGGCCTCCTGGTCATCGTGCCGATCTGGGGGACGATCCTGGTCCTCAAGGCCCTGTTTCTCACCCTCGACGGCCTTCTAGGTGATTTCCTTGAGAAGTATTTCCCGCAGCGTTACGTGCCGGGGCTTGGCATCCTGCTGCTGGTCACCGTGATTTTCCTCGGGGGGCTGCTGGCCACGAACTTCATGGGCCGACGGATCGTGGCCTTCTGGGAGAACATCTTGCAGCGGGTGCCACTGGTCCGCGGGATTTACGCCACCATCAAGTCCATGATGGATGTCCTCTCCTTCCAGGACCAGAGCAAGGGCGCTGCCAAATACAGCCGGGTCGTGATGATCGAGTTCCCACGCAAGGGCCAGTACGCATTAGCCCTGGTGACCGGGGTCACGCCGGGTGAGGTGCAGGATATCAGCACGGACCGGGTGGTCAACGTGTACGTGCCGACCTCGCCGAATCCGACCTCCGGCTACTTGCTCTTTGTCCCGGAGAGCGAGTTGATTCCCGTCAACATGAGCGTGGATGAGGCGATGAAGATGATGTTTTCCGGTGGGATGTACACCCCGCGCGTGCCGGAGGCGGTCGGGGCGGGCACTGGCAGGAAGACATGAGCCGGCTCGCCGCCATCGTCCTCGCGGCGGGTCAAGGCATCCGCATGCGGTCCAAGCTGGCCAAGGTGCTGCATCCGGTGTGCGGGCGGCCGATGGTGCTCTACGCGGTGGACCTGGCGGAGACGCTCGCCAAGAGCCATGTCGCGGTCGTCGTCGGCTATCAGGCCGAGCGCGTGAAGGACCTCCTGGCCGACCGCAAGGTGGCGCTGGTGGAGCAGGGGCGCCGGCTCGGGACCGGCCATGCCGTCGTGCAGGCTCAGGCGGCGTTTCAGGGCCGCGGCGGGAACGAGTGGAGCGGCCGGCGGTTCGTGATCCTGAGCGGGGACACCCCACTGTTGCGGGAGGCGACGGTCCGGGCGTTGCTGGCAACGCACGAGCGCGAGCGGGCGACGGTGACCTTGCTGACGGCGCACCTGGACCAGCCCACCGGCTACGGGCGGATCGTGCGGGGGCGCGACGGATCGGTCTGGCGGATCATCGAAGACAAGGACGCCACGCCAGCCGAGCGGCGGTTGACCGAAGTCAATGCGGGCACGTACGTGGTCGAAGGCGAGTTCCTGTTCCCGGCGCTGGGCGGGCTCAAATCCTCCAACGCGCAGAAGGAGTACTACCTCACCGACATCGTTGAGGCGGCGATCCGGCAGGGGAGGAAAGTGGCGGCGTACATCGCCCGGGATTCGATCGAGGCGCTCGGCGTCAACACGCGGGCCGAGCTGGCCGAGGCCGAGCGGATCCTGCGCGACCGCGTGCGGCGGAAGCTGATGGAGGCTGGCGCGACCTTCCTGGAGCCGGAGACGTGCTTCGTCGATCCGGAGGTCAGGATCGGTCGCGACACCGTCATTCACCCGCACACCACGCTGGAGGGCCGGACGGTCGTCGGCGAAGACTGCGTGATCCGCTCGCACAGCCGGCTCGTCGAGAGCGTGCTCGGCGACGGTGTCACGGTGCTGGACAGCTGCGTGATCGAAGGGAGCCGGCTGGAGGCGGCGTGCACGGTCGGCCCGTTCGCGCACTTGCGGCCGGGGACGGTCATCAAGCGCGGCGCGAAGGTGGGGAATTTCGTGGAACTGAAGAAAACGGAGCTGGGCCCGGGCGCCAAGGCCAACCACCTCAGCTATCTCGGCGATGCGCAGATCGGCAGCCGCGTCAATGTCGGGGCGGGCACCATCACGTGCAACTATGACGGGCACCACAAGCACCGGACGGTGATCGGCGACGACGTCTTCGTCGGCAGCGACGTGTCCCTGGTGGCGCCGGTCACGGTCGGGCGCGGCGCCGTGATCGGGGCTGGTTCGGTCGTGACGGAGGATGTGCCGGCGGACGCGCTGGCGCTCGGGCGGACCCGGCAGGTGGTCAAGCCGGGCTGGGCCAAGGGCATGCGGGAGAAGATGCGGAGTGGGCGTGGGAGGGGCACCCTTGGTGGGGCCCCCTCCCACTCAAAGGACAAGCGCTGAGGACACGGCCATGTGCGGCATCATCGGATACATCGGGAGCCGGGAAGCCGTGCCGCTGCTGATCGACGGGCTGAAGCGCCTCGAGTACCGAGGCTACGATTCGGCCGGTCTGGCCGTGCTCCACGACGGGAAGATCGCCGTCCGCCGCAGTGTGGGCAAGCTGGCCAACCTCGAGAAGGCCGTGAACGGCGCAGGGCTGGACGGAACCGTCGGGATCGGCCACACCCGCTGGGCGACGCACGGCAAGCCGTCGGAGCAGAACGCCCATCCGCACCGGTCGGGCCCGCTGGTGCTGGTCCACAACGGCATCATCGAGAACTACGCGGCGTTGCAGGCGCGCTTGCAGCAGGAAGGCTACCGGTTCGAGTCCGAGACCGACACCGAAGTGATGGCCCACTTGATTGCGCGCAATCTGAAAAGCGGCCGTGGCCTGGAGGGGGCGGTGCGCGCCGCGACCAAGGAGGTCAGCGGCAGCTATGCAATCGCCGTCCTGTGCGAAGGGGAGCCGCAGACCATCATCGCCGCGCGCTCGGGCTGCCCGCTGGTGGTGGGCATGAGCGAGCACGGGGCGTTGGCCGCGTCGGACGTGACGGCGATCCTCGCTCACACGCGCGACGTGGTCTTCCTGGAGGACGACGAACTGGCGGTGCTCTCGACAAACGGCCTGGTCGTCAAGGACGCGAAAGGCAAGCCGGTGACTCGCGCGGCGACGCGCATCGCCTGGGATGCGGCCGCGGCGGAAAAGGGCGGCTACCCCCACTTCATGCTGAAGGAGATCCACGAGCAACCCCAAGTGATTCTGGACACGATGCGGGGCCGCTACACTTACGAGCGCGGGGCGGCCGACCTGCCCGATATCGGGTTGACGCCGGCCCAGTTCGCCGACGTGCATCGCGTCTGGATCGTTGCCTGCGGGACCTCCTGGCATGCCGCGTTGGTGGGGAAGTACCTGATCGAGGAGATGGTGCGGGCACCGGTCCAGGTGGATATCGGCTCGGAGTTCCGCTACCGCAACCCGCTGATCGGGCCGGGCGACCTTTTGATCGCGATCTCCCAGTCGGGGGAGACTGCCGACACGCTAGCGGCCGCCCGCGAGGCCAAGCGGCAGGGCACCCGCGTCGTGTCCATCTGCAACGTGGTGGGCAGCACCCTCGCCCGCGAGTCGGACGGCGTGCTGTACACGCACGCAGGTCCCGAGATCGGGGTGGCCTCAACGAAGGCCTTTACGGCCCAACTCACGGCGCTGTACTTATTGGCCCTGCACCTGGGGCGGGTGCGTGGCACCGTGTCGGCGGAGGCAGGCAGGACGTGGCTGGACCGGTTCGTCACGCTGCCGGCGCACGTCCAGCATCTCCTGGACCGCGAGGCGGAACTCGTCGCGATCGCTACGCGCTACCACACGAAGCGCAATTTCCTGTACCTGGGCCGGGGCATCAACTACCCGATCGCGCTCGAAGGCGCGCTGAAGCTCAAGGAGATCTCCTACATTCATGCCGAGGGGTACGCGGCCGGGGAGATGAAGCACGGGCCCATCGCGCTGATCGACGAGGACATGCCGGTCGTGGTGCTGGCGCCGCGCGACCGTCTGTACGAGAAGACGGTGAGCAACCTGATGGAGGTGAAGGCCCGCGGGGCGCCGGTCATAGCCTTTGTCACGGCGGGCGGGCGGGAGTTCGGCAAGGCGGCCGACGCGGTGTTCGCCATCCCAGATGTGCACCCGTTGCTCTCGCCGATCCTCTTCGCGGTGCCGCTGCAACTGCTGGCGTACCACATCGCAGTGCTGCTGGGGACCGACGTGGATCAGCCGCGCAATCTGGCGAAGAGCGTCACGGTGGAGTAGCAGGGGACTCATGGAGATCAGCAAGGAACAGGTCGAGCACGTGGCCAAGCTGGCGCGGCTGGAAGTCAGCGAGGATGAGAAGGCGATGTTCGCCCGCCAACTCAGCGCGATCCTGACATACATGGATCAGCTCAAGGAAGTGGAGACTGAAGGTGTGGAGCCGACCGCGACCGTGCTGCCGTCCGCGAACGTGTTCCGCGAGGATGTGGTCCGGCCCTCACTGCCGCAAGAGCAGGCGCTGGCCAATGCTCCGGATCGGGCGGAGGGCCTCATCCGCGTGCCGAAAATACTGGAAGACCGTTAAACGTTAAGCGTTAAACGTATAACGATTAACGAATAACGAGGTTTCAACGATGTTCAGACAGATGCTGCGAGCGAAGATCCACCGGGCGACGGTCACCGACGCCTGTCTGGAGTATGAGGGCAGCCTGACCGTGGACGAATCGCTGCTGGAAGCGGCCGGCATCCAGCCCTACGAGGCCGTCGTGATCTCCAATCTCAACAACGGGGAGCGGTTCACGACCTACGTGATCCCCGGCGAGCGGGCGAGTGGCACGATCTCGCTGAATGGCCCGACGGCCCGCAAGGGCGCGGTGGGCGACAAGATCATCATCTTCTGCTACGAGTTCTACAACGAGGATGAGATCAAGCGGCACGAGCCCCGGATCATCAAGGTGGACGAGAAGAACCGGATGGTGTCCTAGATGAACCTGCGCAAGCTGACGCTCTTCGAGCTCAAAAACAAATTCATGAAGGGCGAAGTCTCGGCTGTCGAGATCGTGAAGGCCTATTTCCAGCGCATCATGCTGGTCGAGTCCAAGGTCAAGGCGTACGTCACGACGGCGAAGAAGGACGCGCTGGTGAAGGAAGCCAACGAGCTCGACTACACGCTCAGCAGGTGGCGGAGGACCATGCCGCTCATGGCCATGCCGATCGCGGTCAAGGACAACATCTGCACCGAGGGTGTCAAGACCACCTGCGGCTCGCGCATGCTGGAGAACTTCGTGCCGCCGTACGATGCCACGGTGGTGGCCCGCATGAAAGAGCACGGGTACTACCTGACCGGCAAGACCAACATGGATGAGTTCGCGATGGGCTCTTCGACCGAGACATCGGCCTTCGGGCCGACGCGGAACCCCTGGAACCTGGCCTGTATTCCCGGCGGGTCCAGCGGAGGCTCGGCCGCGGCCGTGGCCGCCGAGCTGTGCGTGGCCGCGCTGGGCTCGGACACGGGAGGCTCGATCCGGCAGCCCGCCGCCTGCTGCGGCGTGGTGGGCCTCAAACCCACCTACGGCCGGGTGTCGCGCTACGGCTTGGTGGCCTTCGCCTCGTCGCTCGATCAGATCGGGCCGATCACGAAGGACGTGCGGGATGCGGCCGTGATGATGCAGATGATCGCCGGTCATGATCCGCTGGATTCCACGTCGGCCGACGTGCCGGTGCCCGACTACCTGAAGGCGCTGAAGGAAAACCTGCGCGGGATGAAGGTCGGCGTCCCGTTGGAGTTCTTCGCCGAAGGCCTCGACCCGGAGGTAGAGCTCGCGGTGCGGACGGCGATCATCCAGATGCAGGCGCTCAAGGCCGAGCTCAAGGAGATCTCGCTGCCGATGACGGCGTACGCCATCGCGACCTACTACCTGATCGCCACGGCGGAGGCATCCTCGAACCTCGCCCGGTACGACGGCGTCAAGTACGGCTACCGCGCGGCGAAGGAGAAGGGCCTGCTGGAGATGTACATGAAGACCCGGCAGGAGGGCTTCGGCGCGGAGGTGAAGCGGCGCATTATGCTGGGGACCTACGCGCTTTCGGCCGGCTACTATGACGCGTACTACGGGAAGGCGCAGGCCGTGCGGACGCTGATCACGCGGGACTTCGACGAGGCCTTCAAGGAGGTGGACGTGATCGTCACGCCCACGATGCCGACGCCGGCCTTCAAGCTTGGCGAGAAGGTCCAGGATCCGTTGCAGATGTACTTGTCGGACATCTACACGATATCGGTGAACCTGGCGGGGGTGCCGGCCATCTCGCTCCCGTGCGGGCTGAGCAGGGAGAAGCTGCCCATCGGCCTGCAGATCATCGGCCGGCCGTTCGAGGAGGAAAAGGTGCTCCGCGCTGCGTACGCCTACGAGCAGGCGACGGAGTGGCACACGAAGCGGCCCGGGCTGTAAGAGGTTAAACGTTAATCGTTAAACGTGAGATCCGGTCGATTAACGAATAACGTATAACGAATAACGTATAACGTTTAACGAGAGGAACAACATGATTATCGAGTTTGCGATTGGCGTCGTAGCGGTGGCGGCGGTCGTGCTGGTGGCGTTTCTTGTGCCGGTGCTGATCCGGCTCCGCAGGACGGCCGAGGAGTCGGAGCGCCTGCTTCGGCGGATGAATGAGGACCTGCCGGTCCTGTTCAAGGAGGCGACGCAGGCGGCGCATCACATGAATCAGGTCGCGACCGAGATGCGGGAAGGCGCGGCCTGCGCGCGCGTGCTCGGAGAGGCGATCGGCGAGATCGGGCATACGATCAACGATGTCCATGGAGCCGTCCGGGGAGGCGCCGGCAGCTTGCTGACGAACATCAGCAGTCTGCTGGCGGGCTTTCGGGCGGCCTATGGTGTGTTCACACAGCAATCATCCTCACATCATCAAGAAGGAGGTGGTTCCAATGGCGGCTGAAGACAATGGATTTTCGTCAGGAGCTGTTGCGTTCGCGTTTCTAGCCGGGGCCATCATCGGCGTCGGCGCAGCCTTACTGTTAGCGCCTCAGACTGGAGCAGAGACGCGGAGGCTGCTCAAAGACTATGCAGAGAAAGCCGAGGGAGAGATCCGGGAAAGAGTACCGGAAGCCAAGGTTATGCTGGACTCAGCCATCGAGAAGGGCAAAGAGTTCGTCGGTGAGAAAAAATCGGTGCTTTCGGCGGCAATTGAAGCCGGCCGCGAGGCCATGAGGAAACCGCGGGCTTCTTAACCGGATGGTGGCCTACGAAGTCGTCATAGGGCTGGAGGCGCATGCGCAGCTGCTGACTGTGTCCAAGATGTTTTGCGGCTGCGGCACGGCATTCGGCGCGGCGCCGAACACTCAGACGTGCCCGGTATGTCTGGGGATGCCAGGGGTCCTGCCGGTCATCAACCAGAAGGCGGTCGAGTTTGCCATCCGGACGGGGCTGGCGTTGAACTGCACGATCGCGCCGATGAACCGGTTCGCCCGCAAGAACTACTTCTACCCGGACCTGCCGAAGGGCTATCAGATCTCGCAGTACGAGCTGCCGATCTGCCAGGACGGCTGGGTGGAGATCGGGCAGAACGGGACGGCCAGGCGCATCCGCATCCGGCGGGCCCACCTGGAGGAGGACGCGGGCAAGAACCTGCACGCCGGCATCGCCGGAGCGTCCCACGTGGATCTGAACCGGGCCGGGACGCCGCTGCTGGAGATCGTGACTGAGCCGGACATACGGTCGCCGGACGAGGCGGTCGCCTACCTCAAGAAGCTGCGCGACATCCTGGTGTACCTGGAGGTCTGCGACGGCAACATGGAGGAGGGAAGCCTGCGGTGCGAGCCGAATCTCTCGCTCCGTCCGCCCGGCTCGAAAGAGTTCGGCACCAAGGTGGAGCTGAAGAACATCAACTCCTTCAAGTTCGCCAAGGCCGCGATGGAGTACGAGATCAAGCGGCAGACGAAGGTCCTGAGCGAGGGCGGGAGGATCGTCCAGGAGACGCGCCTCTGGGACCCGGAGAAGGGTGAGACGGCGCCGATGCGGAGCAAGGAGGAGGCGCACGACTACCGCTACTTCCCTGACCCGGACCTTGTGCCGCTACGGATCACCACCGAGATGGTCGAGGAGGCGCGGAAGGCCCTGCCGGAGCTAGCGGCCGCCAAGCACAAGCGGTTCATGGAGGAGCATGGGCTTTCTGATTATGACGCTGGCGTACTCACTGCGGATAAGGACGCAGCCTTATATTTCGAAGCTGCGACGAAGACTCTTGTCGATGCCGGCTTTAACAAGAAAGATGTCGGCAAGGAAATTTGCCATTGGATTACGGTCGATCTGCGTGGATTTCTAAACAAGAGTACTGTTGAGGCTTCAGTTGCAGGAACGACTTGGGTTACTCGCGCGCCCGCAGCGCAGGAGTTTGCCAAGCTCATAGAAATGAAGCAAAAGAATATAGTCAGCGGTCCGATCGCCAAGACGGTATTGGAAGAGATGGTAGCCACCGGCAAGAGCGCCGCCGAGATCGTGAAGACCAAGGGGCTGACGCAGGTTTCCGATGAAGGGGCGCTGGAGAAGATCATCGACGAGGTGATGGCCAAGAACCCGCAGCAGCTTGCGCAGTACCGGGGCGGCAAAGAGCAGCTCTTCGGGTTCTTCGTGGGGCAGGTGATGAAGGCCTCCGGCGGCAAGGCGAACCCGGCCAAAGTCAACGAACTGCTGAAGAGGAAGCTGGCCGGATGAGTGGGATTAAGGAGATCAGGGCGCGGGAGATCCTGGACTCGCGGGGGAACCCGACGGTTGAGGCGGACGTGGTGCTGGAGACCGGCGCGCGGGGGCGCGCGGCGGTGCCCTCGGGCGCGTCCACCGGCACGCGCGAGGCCCTCGAGTTGCGCGACGGCGACAAGAAGCGCTATCTCGGCAAGGGTGTCCGTAAGGCCGTCGCCAACGTACAGCGGGCGCTGGCCCCCAAGCTCCTCGGCATGGACGCGACGAACCAGGCTGCCATCGACCGGGCGATGATCGCCCTTGACGGCACACCAAACAAGCGTAAACTGGGCGCGAATGCGATCCTGGGCGTGTCGCTGGCCGTGGCGAAGGCCGCGGCCGAGGAAGCGGGGCTGCCCTTGTATCGCTACCTGGGTGGGCCGCACGCCTGTGACCTGCCGGTCCCGTTGATGAACGTGATCAACGGCGGCGCGCACGCGGACAACAACCTGGACCTCCAGGAGTTCATGATCGTGCCGGTGGGCGCCGCGACTTTCGCAGATGCGGTGCGGATGGCCGCCGAAGTCTTCCACACCCTGAAAGGTCTGCTGAAGAAGAAGGGCCTCAGCACCGCCGTGGGAGATGAAGGGGGCTTTGCCCCCAACCTGGGCTCGAATGAGGAGGCCCTGGCCCTCATCGTGCAGGCCATCGAGACAGCGGGGTACACTCCTGGCAAGGATCTGGCGCTGGCGTTGGATCCCGCGGCCAGCGAGTTCTATGAAGACGGCCGGTACGTGATGAAGGGCGAGACACAGGCCCGGCGTTCCAGCGAAGATATGATCCGGTATTACGAGGGTCTCGTCCGGCGCTACCCGATCGTCTCGATCGAGGACGGGCTGAGCGAGAAGGATTGGAAGGGCTGGAAGATGCTCACCGAGCGGCTTGGCCATCGGGTCCAGCTCGTCGGGGACGACATCTTCGTGACCAACCCGGAGATCTTCGCGAAGGGGATCGCGGAGGGCATTGGGAACTCGATCCTCGTCAAGCTGAACCAGATCGGGACGCTGACGGAGACCCTGGAGACGATCGCGATGGCGAAGCGGGCGGGCTATACAGCCGTCGTGTCCCACCGGTCCGGGGAGACCGAGGACGTTACGATCGCGGACCTGGCCGTGGGCCTGAACACCGGCCAGATCAAGACGGGCTCGCTGTCCCGGACCGACCGGACGGCCAAATACAACCGGTTGCTCCGCATCGAAGAGGAACTGGGAGACGCCGCGCGGTACCGAGGCCGCGCGGTCTTTGAGAGAAAGGCGGGAGCGTGAAGGCCAGGCCCAACCAGCGGCAGGAGACCCTCCAGGCCAAGCGGAAGCGCCGCTGGACATTCTATGTCATCAGCGGCGTGCTGTTGATGGGCTATTTCACCTATTCGTTCCTCTTCGACACGATGGGCTTCATGAACTACCTCAACATGAAGCGGACCCAGAGCCAGATCGCCGGTGAGCTCAAGGCGATCGAGAAAGAGAACGCCAGCCTGCGAGACGACATCGACGCGGTCAGGCACGATCGGGCCACGGTGGAAGGTCTGGCCCGCGACCGGCTGGGCATGGTGCGGGAAGGCGAGACGGTCTTCATGTTCGTGCCAAGCACCCGTCAGGACCGGTCCCCGAAGGAGCGTCCGTGAGCGCGGCCGCGCCCTACCGCTCCGGCTTCGTCGCGCTGGTAGGCCGGCCGAACGTGGGAAAGTCAACGCTCCTGAACCGCATCCTCGGCGGCAAGATCGCCATCGTTTCGGACAAACCACAGACGACCCGGACGAAGATCCTTGGCGTCCAGCACCTGCCCGGCGCCCAGTTGGTGTTCGTGGACACGCCCGGCATCCACAAGCCCAAGTTCCGGCTCAATCAGCGGATGGTCGAGACCGCGCTCCATGCCCTCGCGGAGGTGGACCTGACCTTCTTCCTGGTCGAGGCGACGGAGGCTCCGGGCCCCGGCGACCGGTTCGTGCTCGAGCGGCTCAAAGAACATCGGACGCCAGTGTTCCTCGTCATCAACAAAGTGGACATAGTGCGCAAGCCGCGCTTGCTGCCGCTGATTGATGCCTACCGTACGATGCATGAGTTCGTCGAGATCGTGCCCATTTCGGCCAAGACCGGCGACGGCGTGGACCGACTGGTGGAGTTGGCCCGCGCCCGCCTGCCGGAAGGCCCCGTCTATTTCCCGGAGGACGTCATGACGGACCAGCCGATGCGGGTCCTCGCGGCGGAGCTCATCCGAGAGAAAATCTTAGCGAAGACGCGCGACGAGCTGCCGTTTGCGGTGGCGGTCGGGATCGACTCGTTCCAGCAAGAAGGGCGGCTTGCGCGGATCAGCGCGACCGTGTATGTCGAGAAGGAGTCCCAGAAGGCCATCGTGATCGGCAAGCATGGGGCGCTGCTGAAGGCGGTCGGCACGTACGCCCGCATCGATATGGAGCACCTGTTCGGCATGAAGGTCTTCTTGCAGCTCTGGGTGAAGGTGAAAGAAGCCTGGCGCCAAGACGAGCGCATGCTCGTGGAACTGGGATATTGAGCGGTATGGATCGGACTGAGAACAAAGCCGAGCGAGCGGACAAGCCGGTCGGGAGCGGGCGGACGGCGAGCCGGTTCGACCTGATCCTGGACACGGCCGGCCGTCTGCTGCGACGGGGCGCCGTCGGCAACCTGGAGCGGATGGTCTCCAAGATGCATCCGGCCGACGTCGCCAAGATGCTGCATCACTTGAACACCGCGAAGGAGAAGCGGACGGTCTTCGAGCTGATCAAGCCGGACAGCGGCAAGGCTCAGTCACTGAGCGAGATGGACGAAGGGGACATCAGCGATGTCCTGCAAGATGCGCCCGCCGCCGACATCGCCATGCTGCTCAAGGACCTGCCCGACGACGACCAGGCGTACGTCGTCACCTGCCTGCCGGAGGAGCGGTCCCAGGAGGTCCTCAAGCTGATGAAGCCGGAGGACTCGGCGGAGGTGAAGGACCTCCTGCGATACGAGCCCAAGACGGCCGGCGCGATCATGACGACGGAGTATTTTTCCTTGACCGAGGACACGACGGCCGAGGAGGCGATCCATAAGCTTCAAGGGGCCAAGGACACGGGGAACGTCTTCTACGTCTATGTCACCGACAAGGGCGAGAAGCTTGCGGGCGTCCTCTCGCTGCGCCAACTGCTTCAAGTATCCCCGTACACCCGCCTCGGGACCATGATCAAGCGGGAGGTCATCAGCGTCACCACCGACACCGATCAGGAAGAGGTAGCCAAGCTGGTCGCGCGCTACAACCTGCTGGCGATCCCGGTCGTGGACAAGGAGAACACGCTGGTCGGGATCATCACCGTGGACGACGTGGTGGACATCATCCATGACGCGGCCACCGAGGACATGCTGAAGATGTCCGGGACGCAGATCGAGGAGGAGGACGTGTTCATGCACTCCTCGGTGTTCCGGTCGGTCCGGCTCCGTGTCCCCTGGCTCCTGACCAACCTGATCGGGAGCATGGTGTCGGGCTCGATTCTGTGGTTCTTCCGGTTCACGATCGAGGAAGTCGTGGCCCTGGTGACGTTCATCCCGGTCATCGCGGCGATGGGGGGCAATGTCGGGTTGCAATCCTCGACGATGATCATCCGCGGGATGGCGACAGGCCGCATCGAGCTGTCGGACTTCAAGCGGGTGTTCGCGCGCGAGGTCCTGATCGGTTTCCTCATCGCGCTGCTGTGCGGGGGCGTGACGCTGGCCTTCGCCGCCATCATGCACATCAATCTGCATTTGGGGCTGGTCGTGGGCGTGGCCATGGTGTGCGCGCTGCTCATGTCCACGGCCACGGCCACGATCGCGCCGGTCATCCTGAAGCGCTACGGCGTGGATCCGGCCGTTGCCGCCGGCCCGTTCGTGACCACGGCCAACGACATTACGGGCATCACGATCTACCTCAGTCTGGCGACTACCTTCCTCTCATACTTAAAGTAGGGAGCCACGCAGATGCCCCTGCGCAAGACCCCGGCCATCGTGTTGAAGAGCCGCAAGTGGGGTGACGCCGATCGGATCGTCACCTTCTTCACGTTGAAGCACGGCAAGGTCCGCGGGGTCGCCCGGGGGGCGCGGCGGATGAAAAGCCGCTTCGGGGGCGCTCTGGAGCCGTTCGTCCATTGCGACCTCGTGCTGTACGAGAAGCCTGGCGATAGTCTCTATCGGGTCTCCCAGACCGATATCCGGCAGGCCTTCCATCCGCTCCGGAACTCCCTCGAGACGATCGCCGGCGCGGCGCGGCTGGCCAACCTGGCGGGCGCGGTGACGGCCGACGGCGATGCGGTCCCGCGCGTATTCCACACGCTGCTGGAAGGGTTCCAGGCCATCCAAGGCAGCGAGGACCCCGGCCTTACGGCGGCCCTCTACGAGCTGGAGATCCTGCGCTTCGCCGGGTATCTGCCGCACTTGGACCGCTGCAACGTCTGCCAGGGAAGGGCGAACGGCGGGGCCTGGTACTTCTCATCCCGCGCGGGCGGTACGGTCTGCACGGCCTGCGTCAAGCGGGAGCCGGCGCGCTGTCCTGCCGTATCGCCGGCCTGCCTGGCGTTCTTCCGCCAGGCGCTCCGGATGGACCCGGCCCGATTGCCTCGGCTCAAGGCCTCCGCGTCCCTGCGCAACGAGTTGCGCGAGGTCATCGAACTGTACGTGGACAACGTGGCCGGTCGGCGATTGCCGCGGACGCATGCGATGCTGGCTGCAGAGCCACAGAGGGTTTATCGGCAGGTCGTGACAACGTAGGGGCGTAATTGATTGCGCCCAGATGGACTCTATCAGGGGAGGCTCCGCAGGCCGTGACCGAGGCCATTCAGCCCAAAGACATGGACTGGATCGAGAACGGCGTGCTCGGCATCGAGTGGAGCGACGGTCACAAAGGCGTCTACCCGATCCGCTATCTCCGCCAGCACTGCCCGTGCGCGGCCTGCACGGATGAGTGGACGGGCGAGCTCAGGATCAAGCCTGACAGCATCCCGATGTTCCTCGCGGTCAAGGACATCGAGCCGGTCGGACGCTACGGGCTGCGCTTCCGGTGGAGCGACGGCCACGACACGGGCATCTACTCCTTTTCGATCCTGCGCAACAAGTTCTGCCGCTGTTCGATCTGCAAGGGCGATCAACAGCAGTAGGAGGGCGTCATGGCCGCACCATCCGCTCCGCCTAGTCATGTCGAGGTCACTGAAACCTTCGTCCGGCTCTATGTCTTCCTTGCGCAGACCCTGGACCGATGTCTCGACCAGGCCCAGCGTGAATCATTTCCCGAGAAGGAGCATCAGGCCTTTCTGGCCGATGCTAGGAACAAGATGCGGGGGATCCTCGCGGTGAACCCCGTGGTCAAGGGCAAGGTTGAAGAGGAGGCAAGCCGGGTGCTGGCCCTGGCGGAGGCCCATCGCAAGAAGACCCCAGGCCAGAAGGACGTGCTCGAGCAGATCAAGCACGAGCGCACGATCCTCAAAACTAAACTGATGGCTCTCAGCGACCTGCTCGCCGTTTTCCGTGCGATGTGAGCGCTGCACGGAGGACCGGCTATGACGGCGGCGATCCTGTTCTGGAGCGTCCTTTTCGTCGTTCAGCCAGGCGAGGGGGTCTTCCCTCCCTCAGAACCCTCCGCTCTCGTGGAGGAATGGCGGGAGGCGGTCCGCAAGGCCCCGACCGATCCTCGCGCCAGGCTGGAGCTCGGGCTGGCCTATGCGCAGGTCGAGGAGTACGACTTCGCCATGGCGGAGCTGGTCGAGGCCATCAAGCTCAATCCGGAGAACAGAGACAACCTGTCCGCCCAGGCGAACTACCATCTTGGCACGGTCCTGCTGATGCTCGATCGCGCCGCACTCGCGGCCAATGCGTTCCGTGAGGCTCTCCGGCTGGGCTGGAAGGACGTGAGCGTGTATCTGGGGATGGCGCAGGCCTTCTCCAAACAGGGGAAGTTCGAAGAGGCGGCTCTTCAGTATCGTGAGGCCCTGCGCCTGGCGCCTCAAATGACGGGGCTTCACGCAAGCCTCGCGCTGATGCTTGAGGCGTCCGGTCAGATAGATGAGGCGATCACCCACTACGAGCTGTATCTCCGGTCGGCGCCCGCCGAAGCCCAGCACGGCATCGAGGTGATCCAGCAGCGCCTGGCGAACTTGAAAGAGCGGAGAAAAATGTAAGCGAGCGTGGTATGCTGGACGATCAGTTGCAATCCCGGAAACGGCACCGCGGCGTCATTGGCATCGAGAGCAAGGTGCCGATCCGGGACCGGTCGGTCCTGAGCCTCATTTACACACCCGGCGTGGCCGAACCCTGCCTGGCCATCCATAAGGACCCGGTCCTCTCCTTCGAGTACACCTGCCGCGGCAACACCATCGCGGTCGTCACGGACGGCTCGAAGGTCCTCAGCCTGGGCAACCGCGGCCCGCTCGCCGCCTTGCCGATCATGGAAGGCAACGCCGTGCTCTTCAAGACCTTCGCGGGCGTGGACGCGTTCCCGATCTGCCTGGACACGCAGGACGCCGACGAGATCGTCCGGACCGTCTCGCTCTTGGCCCCGACCTTCGGCGCCATCTGCCTGGAGGACATTGCGGCGCCCCGCTGCTTCCCCGTCGAGGAGCGGCTTGAGCGCGCGACCGACATCCCCGTCCTGCATACCGATCAGCACGCGGCCGCCATCGAGGTGCTGGCCGCGCTCATGAACGCCGGCAAGCTGGTGGGCAAGGCGCTGGCCGCCATGCGCGTCGTCATCAACGGCGCCGGCGCGGCCGGCATCGCGACCGCGCGGCTCCTGCTCAAGGTCGGCGTGAAGGACGTGATTCTGTGCGACCGCGCCGGCGCGATCTACAAGTACCGGCCGACACGGATGAACTGGGTGAAGGCCGAGATGGCCCTCTGCACCAACCGGGAGGGGCGGCAGGGCGCGCTCCCGACGGCGCTGGCCGGCGCCGACGTCTTTGTGGGGTTCTCCTCCGGCGGCGCGCTGAGCGGCGAGGCGATCGCCGGCATGGCGCGCGACGCCATCGTGCTGGCCCTGGCGCTGCCCGAGCCGGAAATCCGCCCGGAGCTGGCGAAACGGAACGGCGCAGCGATCGTGGCGACCGGCCGGGCCGACCTGCCGAACGGCGTGAACACGGCGATGGTCATCCCGGGCGTGTTCCGAGGGCTCCTGGACGTGGCCGCCCGGGGCGTGAACGATGAGATGAAGATCGAGGCCGCCGAAGCGCTCGCCGGCTGCCTGCCCGAAGGCGAGCTGCGTCCCGACCGGATTCTGCCGAGCCTGATGGACTTCCGCGTGGCGCCGGCCATCGCAGCGGCCGTGGCGAGGGCCGCCATCAAGACCGGCTTGGCGAGAAAGCAGGTGGACCCGGAGCAGATCCGGGACCGGACGCTGCGGTACGTGTATGAGGGGCGGTTCCCTGTGCCTCCTGAGCAGAGCGGCCGCTCGGCGACGGTGGCGCAGCAATCCCTCGACCTGCACGCGCGCTACGGCGGGATCCTCGAGGTCAAGCCCAAGATCCCGGTCAAGGATCTGACCGTCCTGAGCGCGTTCTACGTGTCGCCGGGTCCCGCGGAGCCGGCCGAAGAGATCTCCAAGGACCCGCTGAAAGTGTACGACTACACGGCCAAGGGGAATCTCGTGGCGGTCGTGACGGACGGGTCGGCCGTGCTTGGCCTGGGCGATCTGGGGCCGCGCGCGGCCTTGCCGGTGATGGAAGGGAAAGCGGTGCTGTTCCACTTCTACGCGGGCATCGAGGCGTTTCCGATCTGCCTGGGGACGCAGGACCCCGATGAGATCATCACGGCGGTCAGGCACCTCGCGCCGACCTTCGGAGGGATCAACCTCGAGGACATCGCGTCGCCGCGCTGCTTCGAGATCGAGCGGCGCTTGCGGGCCGTGCTGGACATCCCGGTCTTCCACGACGACCAGCACGGGACGGCGGTGGTGGTGCTGGCCGGGACCCTGAACGCCATGCGGCTGCTCCACCGCCGGCTGGAGGACGCGAAGATCGTCATCTGCGGCGCGGGGGCGGCCGGGACGGCGATTGCCCATCTCCTGCTGCGGCGCGGGGTACAAGACATCATCCTCACCGACGTGCACGGTATCGTCTACGAGGGCCGGGAAGTGGGCATGAACCCGACGCTGGTGGAGCTGGCCGCGCAGACGAACCGGGGACGGCTCACGGGCCAGTTGGAGGATGCGCTGCCGGGACGCGACGTGTTCATCGGGGTGTCGGTGGGGGGCGTGCTCAAACCGGCGACGCTGAAGAAGATGGCGCGGGAGCCGGTGATCTTCGCGTTGGCGAACCCGGTGCCGGAGATCATGCCGGAAGACGCGCTGGCCGCCGGCGCGCGGATCGTGGCGACCGGCCGTTCGGACTTTCCCAACCAGATCAACAACAGCCTGGTCTTTCCGGGCCTGTTCCGCGGCGCCCTGGACGTGCGGGCCACCACCATCACGTTCGAGATGGAGCAGGCGGCGGCCAAGGCGCTGGCCGACGTGATTCCGGAAGCGGACCTGCGGTCCGACTACATCATTCCCGACGCCTTCGACTTCCGCGTGCCCCCGGCGGTCGCCGCCGCGGTGGCCCGCTCCGCGATGGAGACCGGCGTGGCCCGCCTCACGCGCGACCCCGAGGCCATCGCCCGCGACACCAGGGCCTTCCTCTACGAAGGAGAGCTAGGGAGCCTGTGACGTTCGTTTTCCCGGTGCGATGACCTATTTGACTTGATTTTCCTGACCAACGCGACTACATAAGCGTTGGAATTTCAATCAGGACCAGAAAGTGAGGTGGCATTATGTTTAGGAAAGGCTTCGCGTGGGGGGTAGGAGCAACCTTTATCGTCGTGCTGGGATACTGGGGGGTGTCGTCAGGGGCAAAGGACTCCGGCACTCAGCCTTGCCCTCAGGCTGGAATTCCTGCGGAAAAAGTGGCCGACCACGTGCATTCTGTGCTCCAGGCGGACCGGACCTTTTACACGACACAAGTCGTGGAGAGGATGCAGGCGAAGGGGATCGTGGTCGCCTCGGAAAATTGGCAGGAGACAAACACGCTTCCCCTCCCGGCCCAGTTCTTGAATGAGTCAAACCGGTTGGCGGGGATCGCGCGAGCCGGGCTTTCTTATCGGCTGATCAGCCTCTGGCCGATCAACAAACGGAGTGGGCCGAAGACCGAGTTCGAGCATAAAGGGCTCCAGGAGACCCTGCAGCATCCCGATCGTCGGTATAGCGAAGTGGTCATGATCGGGCAGGACCCGTACTTGCAGGCGCTCTATGCCGACAAGGCCGTCTCGCAGGCCTGCATCGGGTGCCACAACGCCCACCCGGACAGTCCGAAGAAGAACTTCAAGCAGAATGACGTGATGGGGGGGATGATCGTCACGATCCCGCTGAAGACTAAATAGGCTGGTTGCGCTAGCCTCTTTTTCTAGAATGTCCTGTTGACCGGCAACGCGAGGGAGAAGTAGCGGCCTTTCTCCTCGTAGAGAATGCGCTTCCGCAGCAGCTCGTCCAAGGCCTGTTTGATCGTGGCCTCGTCATAGCCGGCCCCGCCCGCCCGGTCGTTCAACTCGCCCTTGATCTGCCCGAAATACTTCGGCGCTTCGTTGCAGAACTCGACGATGAAGGCGTGAGGCCAGTCGTACCGCTGCTTGACGGGCTTGTCGGGCACGCGGCCGTCGAAGACCGTGACGAAGTCCATGGCCTTCGAATAGTAGAGGAACGGCTTGTCGTCCGTGGCGTGCAGGCGCTGCCACTCGTGCGTGAGCCGGGTCAGCTCCTCCAGGAGGCGCGGGTCCGCGCGCTTTTCGATGAGCTCGTATTCGAAGTCATAGGCGATCTCGTTGAGGTTCACGCGGCGGGGATCGTAGACGTACTCGTAGGCGAGCCCCGGTCCGGTCATGCGGATGCCGTTCTGCTCGGGCCACTTCCAATAGGGGCTGAACCGCTCGATCCAGATCTCACCCACGGCGTCCGGCGGCTGGAAGTGCAGGATCGACTGGATCAGGTCGATCTGCCGCCGATAGTCCTCGTTGGTCTCTCCGGGGAAGCCCAGCAGAATGTTCCAGGCGAGGTGGATGTCGTAATAGCTGCTCCACTTTAAAGTTTGGAGGTTCTGCAGGGGGCTCACGCCCTTTTGCATCTCGGTGAGCTGATTCTGGCTCAGGCTCTCGATGCCCGGCTGCATGGATTTGACGCCGCCGTGCGCGAGGGTCTGGATCTGCCGCTTGCTGAGGTTGCTCTTGGTCTCGATGAAGATTTCCAGGTCAAGCCGCTCCTCGGCGAACTTCGCGAACAGCTCGTCGATGTACTTCATGTCGATGATGTTGTCCACGAAGCGGAACCGGGTGGTGTTGTAGCGGCTGGAGAGGACCGTGAACTCCTCGAAGACCTGCGCGGGGGACTTGGCGCGGAACTCCATGGCCTGCGCGTTCAGCCCGCAGAAGGTGCAGTGGTGCTTCTCACCCCACCAGCACCCGCGAGAGCCCTCGTACAGGAGGATGCGGTTGAGGCTCTGGGAGCGTTGCGGGTCCAACTGATCGAGCAGCTCGAAGTACTCGTCGTAGTCGGGCGGGCCGGTCATGTGGAATTCGGTGAAGAGGTGCGGGCTCGGCTTGAACCGGATTGCGTTGTCCTGGCGAGAGGCCACGCCGGCCGGCGGCTCTTCGTGCGCCTTGCCGTCCAAGAGCTGCCTCACCAGCGCCGGGAACGGCACTTCCCCCTCGCCCACCACGACGTAGTCGATCCAGGGCCAGGCGCGCAGGTGCTCCAGTCCCATCTCGCCGTCGTAGTTGGCGCCCCCGAACACGATCGTGACGGATGGGTAGAGGTCCTTGATGAGTTTCGCCATCGTCAGGCTGGCGACGTTCTGATCGAACGTGGAGGTAAAGCCGACGATCTTGTATTGGCCCCAGTCGATCTCCGTCAGCATCCGCGTCAGGTACTGCGGCGCTCCTTGCACCTTCAGCTCTTCGAGGTACGACTGGGAATACCCGGTCTCCCGGGCTACTGACTCGAAGAGGGGCTTGAACGTGCGGGGATACTCGCTGTTCTGGGGGTTGTCGCGGAACAGGAGGTGCGAGAAGAGCCACTCGCCGAGCAGACCCCGCTTCTCGCACAGGACTTCATAGAGGGGCGGGCCGATCTGGTAGGCAAAGTGTAGGTACAGGTGGTAGGTCTTGACGCCGATGCCCCGGGCTTTGAGCAGGGAGGCGAGGGTTCCCAGTTGAATCGAGGGGTACTTGCTCGAACTGAACGGCATGTTGACCAGCGCCACACGCGGGCTGTCACTCATGGGATTCGAGGCTACACCCCCTCCTCGAACCTAGTCAAGACTAGATGTAATCATCTACAGGCGCCGTTTTATCTTCTCCAAGATGCTGCGAGACCTGGACTCGTCACCCATCATCCCCACTCGGATAGTCAGCGTGGTTGTCGTCTCTGATGTTCGTTCAATATCAATCCACACATGCTTGCCATCAGAAAATTCCGATTCCACGTGGGCGGTCAGGGTATCGCCTTTGGTCTGGATAATTGGCAGGTTCAATTCACGTAGCGCCGCACTGGTCGCGGTCTGGACTTTGGGGACAGGCGCGTTCACTTCCTCCTTCAATTTGCCCATGAAATACACCGCTCCGCCTGCGCCTCCTCCAGCCCCAAGAAGCAGTAAACAGCCCGCACATGGGACTACAAGGAGGAAGGAGAGGAGAGCCGTTCTTCGGATCATCGCCGAAACGCGTCCTTTTGTTTCAGCACGTTTGGGATGCGCTATGAAACAGGAAAATGTTGGACAAACTGCTCGGTTCTATTCTTGAGACGCTCACTCAAGATACGGGCGACTTTTTTGTAGAGCTTACAGCCGAGTTTGGGGTTGGTGCTCAAGACCGTATGAAGTCTCCTTTGATCCAACATCAGGGCCTTGAACGCGGAACTCGTCTTTACGGTTGCGGAGGCTACCGCCATCTTGAAGAAGGACACCTCCCCTACCAGTTCATCCTTTCCCACTGACCCAAGCGGAACCTGTTCTCCATCACCTCGATTCTTCAGGATCGTGGCTTTCCCGGAGAGAAGGATATAAAGGTTCGGAACGACTTTCCCTTCCGGTATGATGGAGTCTCCTGCCCCACCTTCGATCAGCGTGCAGAGCGGAGCAATCACGGCAAGTTCCTCCATGGTTAAATCACAAAAGAACGAGAGTTCTTCAAGGATCTCTACAGCCACCACTCTAGCAAGTCCCTCGCAGTTAACGGCAAGGCTAGGCCACCCTTGGTGACCTGTCAAGCGTAGTTTCCCAAGTTATTGGCATTTGACTCGGATGTGCTGCTACTTAGCTTTGCCGAGGCTGCGCTCGTACAGGATCACCTTCCAGGCTTCTTCCTCATTGACGAATTGATCGACGACGGGGAGCATGCCGGTTCCCGGGATCTGTCCCGTCTGTCCCGTGCTGCCGTTCTTCAGGACCCACATCATCTCGCCGGGCGTCCGCAGCTTGTTGAACTTGGGATTGGTGAAGTTGCGCGGCTGGATGGGCAGGATCTTGGCGGCGCCGCCGTCGCCTTTGCCCTCCGGACCGTGGCATTGAAAGCACGTCCCCTTGCCCAGAAAGATGGCCTTGCCCTCGGCCAGGATCTCCGGCGTCGGCTGGAAGGGCGGCGTCAGGGCCTTGGCGGCGGCCCGCTCACTGACGGGGACGCGGGAGAGTGTGAGGTCGAACTCGCCGCTGGGCTGGCCGTAGCCGGCCGGGGGAACCTGCGCATCGCCGAGGCGGAGTCCAAACAAGAGTGCAAATGAAAGGATGAAGACTAAGGTGCCGACAGACGATCGCGAAAGGCTCATTTATTCCTCTTTGACGATTTAACTGACTGTCCTCTCCCCACGGACCAGAGCATGATAAGACCCAAGACGAGCATGGGCAGGCTGAGCATCTGCCCCATGGAGAGCCCCCCGGCCAGCAGCCCCAGGTGCATGTCCGGCTCGCGGTAGAGCTCCACGAAACTGCGGCAGGCCCCGTAGCCCGCGATAAGCGCCCAGAACAGCGTCCCCGGCTGGCGGGGACGTCGTCCCAGCGCCCACAGCACCCCGAAGAGCAGGAGGCCTTCGAGCAAGGCTTCGTAGAGTTGGGAGGGGTGCCGGCAATACGGACCGCCGCCGGTCCGCTCGAAGACCATGCACCAGGGCACGTCGGTGACGCGCCCGTACAGCTCGCCGTTGATGAAGTTGCCGATGCGCCCCAGGCCCAGGCCGATCGGGACGGTGGGGGTGGCCAGGTCGGCGATGCTGTAAAACGCGTACCCTTTGCGCCAGCAGAAGGCGCCAACGGCGACGATGACGCCGAGCAACCCTCCGTGGAAGGACATCCCGCCTTCCCAGACCGCCAGGAGCTTCGCCGGATGATCGAAATAGTAGGGCAGGTTGTAGAAGAAGACGTAGCCGAGGCGGCCGCCGAGGATCACGCC
>JAXIOW010000205.1:0-2871 GCA_045403215.1 Nitrospirales bacterium
GACGGCACCATGGTGTCGCATCCCCAGCTCGTCGTGTTGGGTGACGGCGATTATATGAAGGTGGTCACGGGTAAGACTCCTGTTCGCTTTCTGCTGGTTTCCGGGAAACCGCTGCACGAGCCTATTGCGCGGTATGGCCCGTTCGTGATGAACACGCAAGAGGAGATCGAGCAGACGTTGCAAGAACTCCGCCAGGGCACATTCGTCACAACGTGAGCGTTGGGGCTGATTAGGAGGAAGTCAAGACATGCTACCGACACGTGGATATGCAACCCAAGGTCCTACCTCTATTCTCGAACCATTCAACTTTGAGAGGCGCGATCCAGGTCCACACGATGTGCTGATCGAAATCCTTTACTGCGGAATCTGCCACTCTGACATCCACCAGGCACGAGACGAGTGGGGCGGCTCGATTTTTCCCATGGTCCCCGGCCACGAAATTGTCGGACGCGTGACACGCGTCGGGTCCCAGGTGAAACGCTTCAAAGTCGGCGATCTTGCCGGAGTCGGCTGTTTCGTGGATTCCTGCCGAGCGTGCGCGAGTTGCAAAGCAGGCCTGGAGCAGTACTGCGAAGTTCATCTCGTCCTCACGTACAACGGAACCGAGAAAGACGAGAAGACTCCGACGTACGGCGGCTACTCATCCCAAATCGTTGTGGACGAGAACTACACGCTCAAGATTTCCCCCAAGCTCCCGCTTGCGAGCGTTGCGCCCCTCCTCTGCGCTGGGATCACGACATACTCGCCTCTCCGGCATTTCAAAGTCGGTCCTGGACAGCGAGTCGGGGTCGTCGGCTTAGGCGGGTTGGGCCACATGGCCATCAAGCTGGCCGCCGCAATGGGCGCTGAGGTCACCGTCCTCAGCACGTCCAAATCGAAAGAACAGGATGCGCGCCGCCTGGGAGCGCACGACTTTGTCCTATCCAAAGACCCTACGAGCCTCGAGGCTCACGCAAATCGCTTTGATTTTATCCTCGATGCGGTCTCCGCCCCCCATGACCTCAACGCGTATCTCGGCCTGCTGCGCCGGGATGGGGTGCTGGTGCTGGTGGGTGCTCCGGCCAAACCGTTGGAGGTCCACGCCTTCTCGCTCCTTTTGAAGCGGAGAGCTCTTGCGGGCTCGATCATCGGCGGCATTCGCGAGACCCAGGAGATGCTGGACTACTGCGCGCAGAAGAACATCGCCTCGGATGTCGAGATCATCCCCGTTCAGCAAGTCCAAGCGGCTTACGAGCGGGTTATCAAAGGAGATGTGCGATATCGCTTTGTCATCGACATGAAAACACTTTAATCTTCTAACCTTCAGGATAAGGAGAGGAGTCATGGCGACCAAACTCAAGATTCCCCGCGCGGCGAAAGCCAAGAAATATTTCCAGGACAAGATGGCCTTCACGACGGGCCCCGTCGAACTCGAACGCATGGTTCAACAAGGCCAGCCGGTCCACATCGTGGACGTGCGGGCGGCGGAAGATTACGCTGAAGGCCGCATCCCCGGCGCCGTCAACCTGCCGAAGGATCAATGGACGGATGCGAAGGAACTGAAGGCGCGATTGCAGAAGGACAGGATCAACGTCGTGTATTGCTACTCGCACGTCTGCCATCTGGCGGCGACGGCTGCCATCGAGTTCGCGAGCAAAGGCTACCCGGTGATGGAGTTGGAGGGCGGGTGGCGCTGGTGGAAGGAGAATGGGTTCAACGTCGAGAAATGAGGTGAAGGATCCGGTCATACGGAGGCAACGGTGGAGCAGGTCAACGCATTCTTGATCCAGTACGGGCAGATCGTTCTGTTTGCGGTGGTGTTTGCCGAGCAGGTCGGCTTGCCGATTCCCGCGGTCCCCGTGCTCCTGGCGGCCGGTGCCTTGGCCGGCGCGGGGAAGATGAATCTGGCGCTAGCCGTCGGCCTGTCTGTCATCGCCTGTTCGATTGGCGATCTGATCTGGTATGAACTGGGCCGCCACCGCGGCCGGCGTGTCCTGAACGTGCTCTGCCGCATCTCGCTCGAGCCGGATTCCTGCGTGCGCCGCACGGAAAACTTTTTCATCCGCCATGGAACGCGTTCGCTCGTTCTCGCCAAGTTCATTCCGGGATTGAGCACGGTCACGCCGGCTCTCGCTGGGCTGTTCGGTGTGAGCGTCGAGCGGTTCTTGCTCTACAACGGTCTCGGCGCGCTCCTCTGGACGGTGGCCTTCATCGCACCGGGATATCTATTGGCCGATCAGCTCGAGCGTCTGGCTACCCAGGCGGCTCGCCTCGGTAGCTCGCTCGTTGTGCTGGTCGTCGGTGCGTTGGCCCTGTACATTGCGTACAAATACATCCACCGGCAACTCCTGCTACGGGAATTGCGCATCGCGCGGATCTCTGCGGACGAACTCAAGCAGATGATGGACGATGGCCACGACGTCCTCGTGGTGGATCTGCGCGGCGCACTGGACCACGAAGTCGATCCCTACACTATCCCGGGGGCTCTGCGCATGACCGCCGAAGAGGTGGAGAACCGCCACCCTGAGATTCCCCGTCACCAAGATGTGATCCTGTTCTGTGCGTGCCCGAACGAGGTTACGGCGGCCAAGATGGCGCTGCTGCTGAGACGAAAGGGTATCACCAAGGTGCGACCGCTGGCCGGCGGGATTGAGGCCTGGCGCGAGCGCAATTATCCATTGGAGGAGTTAGGTGTAGAGGTGGCATGACGCGGGGACACCTCATGCACTCGCTTGCTTTTTACCGCGTGTAACGTTAATGCTGTGGCGATCTTTCAGTGACGGCTCATTCTGTTGTAGGAGATGATATGGCCCACCGTGATCGAATGCTGAGACTCGCATTAAGCCTCCTCGCTTGCGTGGGAGTGGCCGGGTTGCTGGGCTGCAAGCAGGA
>JAXIOW010000184.1:0-1835 GCA_045403215.1 Nitrospirales bacterium
AATTCACTGATCGAGGCGGCGGCGAAGATGGGGATGACCATCACCCTCGGGTGTCCGGTGGGGTATCAGCCTGAGCAGCATGTTGTGGATAGGGCTAGAGTGGAGGCCGCAAAAACCGGTGCGGTGATCGAGATCGGGCACGATCCTCATGTCGCGGCGAAGGAAGCGGACGTCATTTACACCGACGTCTGGATCAGTATGGGACGCGAGCGGGAGCATGCGCGACGACTAAAGGTCTTGGCTCCTTATCAAGTGAACAGCCGCCTGTTGCATCGCGCCAAGCCCGATGCGATTGTCATGCATTGTTTACCCGCCCACCGGGGTGAAGAAATCAGTGCCGAGGTGCTGGATGGTCCGCGGTCGGTCATCATCGACCAGGCGGAGAATCGGTTGCATATGCAGAAGGCCATCTTAACGAACCTATTAGGCAAGAGGAGTCGAGCGAGACGATGAGTCGTGTCATTAAGAAAGTGGTGCTGGCCTATTCAGGCGGGCTCGATACCTCCGTGATCTTGAAGTGGTTACAAGAAACCTACAGCTGCGAGGTCATCGCTTTTTGTGCCGACCTGGGGCAGGGAGAAGATCTGCATGCGATCAAGGCGAAAGCGCAAAAGCTCGGCGTGAAAAAGATCTACGTCGAGGACCTGCGCGAGACCTTCGTGAAGGACTATGTCTTCCCGATGTTACGAGGCAACGCCATATACGAAGGCTGTTATCTGCTCGGGACCTCGATCGCGCGGCCCCTCATTGCGCGGCGTCAGGCCGAGATCGCGCTCAAAGAAGGCGCTGAAGCCGTGTCGCATGGCTCCACCGGAAAGGGCAATGACCAAGTGCGGTTCGAGCTGACCTACACGGCGCTGGCGCCGAATCTTAAGATCATCGCACCTTGGCGTGAATGGACGATGCGGTCGCGGCGCGAATTGATCGAGTATGCCGATCGGCATGGCATTCCCGTGACGGCGACGAAAGCCAAGCCCTATAGCATGGATCTGAATTTGTTCCATGTGAGTTATGAAGGCGGCATCTTGGAAGATCCCTGGGAAGCGCCGCCGGGTGAAATCTTTCAAATGACGGTGTCGCCGGAGCAGGCGCCGAACAAATCGCTCGAAGTCGAGATCGACTATGAGGCGGGTAATCCGGTGGCTGTCGACGGCAAGAAGATGAGCCCGGCGACGCTGTTGGCCCGCCTCAATAAACTGGGCGGCGCGCATGGGATTGGGCGGGTCGATCTGGTGGAGAATCGCTACGTTGGGATGAAGTCTCGCGGGGTCTATGAAACTCCTGGCGGGACGATCCTCCATGTGGCGCATCGCGGACTCGAGTCGTTGACGATGGATCGCGAGGTGCTGCACTTCAGGGACAGTTTGATTCCGCGCTTCGCCGATCTGATTTACAACGGTTATTGGTTCAGCCCGGAACGAGAGATGATCCAGGCCTCAATCGATGCGGCGCAGAAGGACGTGACCGGCACGGCTCGGGTGAAGCTCTATAAGGGGAGTTGCACGTTGGCCGGGCGCAAGTCGAAGAATTCGCTCTATCGTCTCGACATCGCCACGTTTGAAGAGGACGAAGTTTTTAATCAGAAAGATGCTGAGGGTTTCATTCGGTTGAACGCGTTGCGGCTGAAAATCAGAGCCCAACGAAAGAAGGCCTCCTCCTGATGGCACGAGCAAAGGGCCGAAGCCCTGTGGCGTCGAAAGGCGGAAAGGCCTGGGACGGGCGGTTTAGCCAAAAGACGAACCGGTTGGTGGAATCCTTCACCGTTTCAGTGGCGGTCGATCGCCGGCTCTATGCCCATGACGTTCAGGGCAGCATCGCCCATTGCAAGACGTTGG
>JAXIOW010000198.1:0-4411 GCA_045403215.1 Nitrospirales bacterium
CCGATCGGCCCGTTCCGCAGTATTTGGTGCATGACGCTGAAAAATGGGGCGACTGCCTATCCGGGGCGCTGACGCTCACCGACTATTTCGCGGGGATGGTGGGAACCGGCTTTCTTGGCATTCATCTTATAAAGGCCTCGCCCTGGCAGGTGACCGACGGCATTCATTTCTTCTCCGTCACGTTGAGAGGATATAAACTTCCCCCTGGCGCGCCTGTTTCGGCCGTTCATTATGCCACACTCCGCGGGCCATTCAGCCGAGTGGTCGATGAGCTGGGTACGACCTATCTCCGAGGCATTCCCCAGCCAATTACCCCGGACGCTGTGTGCCTATTGAGCCAGGCTCCGTTGGCTTCTCACTTTGTTCTGTCCTCTGACCCGCTGTGGTTGGATCGAGTCGATGACCGATGGACCGCAATCTACCCGGCAGACGCTCCCTGCCTCTGGCAAGGGCATTTCACCATGCTCGTCGGACCCTTCGTCGAAGCCGCCGATGACGATCACCATGTGTATCGCAGAGGCGAACCGGTAGAGATCTGTTCCAAGACGCTACACGTATTAGAAGCCGACGGCTACGCTCCTCATTTCGCGATCATCAACCGCGCGGGCCAGAGCGTCAGCGGTGACGCTGTCACCTGCTCTCCCGACGAGGGGGGCTGCTGCTGATGAAGGCCCCTTTGAGCACCAACATGCTGACTCCGCGCCAATGCGCCACGGTTCTCAAGGCCTTGGGCGACGAAACACGGCTGCGTATCTTGGAATCCTTGCTCATCGGTGAAAAATGCGTCACGGATCTTGTGCAGGAATTGAAGTGCTCTCAACCCCATGCCTCCCATCATCTCCGAATTCTGCGAGACTCGGGTCTGGTCGAGGGACATCGGGACGGCAAACAGGTTTGTTACAGAGTCTCTCCCGCGATCCAACGAGCCCTGACAAACAGGCAAGGACAGGCTCTGGATTTCGGCTGCTGTGAGTTGCGGTTTCCAGAATCGGCGTTGGTGACGATCGGTCATGTACGCTGAGGGTGATCGGTTCCTGAGAAGATTTCTCCCTTTCTGACGGGCACAGATATGGCGCTGACCCTGCTTGGACAACAAAGCCCCCTCGCCTCCGCTACGGAGCAATTGAAGATGCTCGGGAGGACAACGAGCTGCCCCCCCTTCGAGACGCAACTTGATCACATAGGCCTGCTCCCGCTCCGCGCCACCGGGATCACAGTCTTTCAGATCAATGTCGGCAAGCTCTGCAATCAGACCTGTCGGCACTGTCATGTCGATGCGGGACCTGACCGGACCGAGAGCATGTCCAAAGAAACGGCGGAGCAGTGCATCCGGACTCTCGCTAAGACCGATATTCCGACGGTCGATATCACGGGTGGAGCACCGGAACTCAACCCCAATTTTCGCTGGCTGGTTGAACAGAGCCGGTCACTGGGTCGCCAGGTGATGGATCGATGTAACTTGTCTGTGTTGCTTCTCCCGTCCCAAGCGGACTTGCCAGAGTTCCTCGCCAGGTATCGTGTGGAAATCGTCGCATCGCTGCCCTATCACCGCGCCAGCCAGACTGATGCGCAGCGAGGCGAGGGCGTTTTTGAGAAATCGATCCAAGCGCTTCGCCTCCTCAATCAACTCGGCTACGGCCAGCCTGGCAGCGGGTTGTCGTTGAATCTCGTCTCCAATCCGGTAGGAGCCTTTCTCCCCCCCAAGCAAGAGGCGATCGAAGCGCAGTTTCGAAAAGAACTCCTGGCTCGCCATGGTGTCGAGTTCAACCATCTCTATACGATCACCAACATGCCGATCAGCCGGTTTCTTGAGTTTCTCCTGGAGAGCGGCAACTACGAGCAGTATATGGAGCGATTGGCCAACGCCTTCAACCCCACTGCCGTGGCCGGAGTCATGTGCCGCTACACAATCTCAGTGAGCTGGGATGGCACTCTCTACGACTGTGACTTCAACCAGATGCTCGATCTGCCGTTGGACCATGGTGTGCCCGCCCATATCCGTGACTTTGATCCGGTTCAACTCAATCAGCGCCAGATCACGACGCGCAACCATTGTTACGGCTGTACGGCAGGGCCCGGTTCGTCTTGTGGCGGATCCGTCACCTCCTAAGGGCTACGATGGAAATCTCCCTGCTCGCCTTCGCTCTCGTGTTCGCTCTCGCCTTCGCAAATGGAGCCAACGACGTCTCGAAAGCGATCGCGACCTTAGTTGGCAGCGGGGTCACCGATTATCGGTCGGCTATCGCCTGGGGAACTGTCTGGACCATAGTCGGCTCAGCTTGGGCTGCCTTTGTTGCAAGTGCGATAGTCAAGACCTTCAGCCATGACCTCGTTCAGACCGGCACGGTCATTCAGCCTGCCGTCACCTTGGCCGTCTTGATCGGAGCAATGGCATGGGTATTCCTTGCCTCGCGCACCGGCCTCCCGGTCTCGACAACTCACGCACTCACTGGAGCAATCGTAGGAACCGGCTTGGTCGCGTTCGCAGAAGACGGGTTGATCTGGCCCGCGATTGGAAAGAAAATCGCTCTTCCTTTGTTGGTCAGTCCGTTCCTTGCCCTCACCGTCTCTCTCCTCATCCATCCAGCTATTCGCGCGCTCGCGAGGAAGTGGGAAGGGGCCTGCTTGTGTGTGATGCCGGCCTCGCGGGCGCTGGTGGCAATCGATCCTCGTGGGGGAACGAGGACCTTGTTTCAAGCCGCACACTTCGGACAGCCGGTGATCGCAGTGCCGTCTCAATGCGATCGAGCAGGCTTACAGGGGTTGATTGTGGGACTCGATACGATTCATTGGCTCTCCAGCGGCCTCGCATCGTTTGCCCGCGGCACGAACGACGCGCCGAAGATCGTGGCGATGCTTCTGCTCGGCAGTGCGACCGCCGCATGGCCCAGCACCTCGTCCCAGCTTGCCGCCTTTGGAGGAGTTGCCCTGGCGATGGGATTGGGCAGTTACTTCGGAGGATTGCGGGTGACGGAAGTCCTGGCCAAAAAAGTCACGCGCATGGACCATGCGGAGGGGCTGTCTGCAAACCTCACGACCTCGTCTCTGGTTCTCGTCTCCGGTTCTCTCGGACTGCCGGTCTCTACAACCCACGTCAGCAGCTCAGCCATAATCGGAATCGGCCTTCTCAAAGGCTGGAACAGCGTGCGCTGGACGACGGTTCGCGACATGGTCCTGGCCTGGGTGGTGACGCTACCAGCGTCGGCTCTCCTCGCTTGTATCACTTACCTCATCCTCACCAGAGTTCTCTAACTCCTCGACCGCATCAGAGTTGATTGAGTAATAGATCCAGCGGCCTTCCGAACGATCGTGAATCAACCCCGCGTCCTTAAGTACTTCTAGGTGGAAAGAGAGACGTGACTGCCCGGCCTAGAGGGCATCGGTCAATTCACACACGCAACGCTCGCCCTCCTTGAGCCGATCGAGAATATCCAGCTGCATCTAATCTGCAAACGCGTGGCACAGTTCAGCTGTTTGGCTGGATTTTTCCCCGACCGCGTAGGCATGCCTTCTTGTACATCAAGAAGGCATGATGGACCAACGGGAGATTATCGTGATTGCGCAGCCTCCAGGCAGTCTGCTAAGGTGACGCCGATAGAGATCCTTCGCAATTATCTTCGGTCGAATACTTCGCATGGTCTGGGACCCCAAAGATCCTTGGAGTAAGAAGAGTGACCCGCTTGAGGATGCCCTCAAGCAGGCCCAATCACAATTTAAGAATCTGATGCCCTCATTCAAGAATCTGATGCCCTCAAGCGGTTTCAGAAACATCGCGTTGGCAGGGCTGCTCCTCTTTCTTGCCTGGCAGAGCGTGTTTATCGTCGCCCCGGATGAGGAGGGCGTCGTCAAGCGATTCGGCGCCCCTGTCCGAACCGTGGGACCTGGCCCCCACGGGAAAATCCCCTTCGTCGAAACCGTCCTGCAGCCGAAAGTCCAAAAGCTCCACCGTATCGAGGTAGGCTTCCGGACAGATCGGCAAGGCCGCCAGCAAATGCTGGCGCAAGAAGCCCTGATGCTCACCGGCGACATGAACATCCTGGCCATCGAATTCATCGTGCAATACAAGATTAAAGAGTCTGCGAGCTATCTCTTTAACGTCGCAGAAATTAATGAGACGGTCGGTAAAGCTGCCGAGGCCGCAATGCGGGAAGTGGTCGGCAAGGGCAAGATCGACGAGGCATTGACGACCGGCAAAGCCCAGATCCAGCAGGATACCCAGGTACTCCTGCAATCCCTCCTCGACCAGTATCAGGGCGGCATCCAGGTCGCAGCCATCCAACTCCAGGACGTCAGTCCTCCCGAGGCCGTGGCGGCTGCGTTCAAGGATGTGACGAATGCGAAGGAAGATCGAGAGAAACTGATCAACCAGTCTCAGAGCTATCGCAACGACATTCTCCCCAAAGCCCAAGGC
>JAXIOW010000199.1:0-5704 GCA_045403215.1 Nitrospirales bacterium
GTTTGTGGATGGGCGTCCGGTCAGCAGCGTGACGATCGACTTCCTGAGCTGGTGGAGTGATCGGCTGGCTGCCGCGGGCAAGACCGCCTTGCTGCTGATTTGGGACAACGCCTCCTGGCACATCAGCAAGGCGGTGCGCAGCTGGCTTCAGGCACACAATCGGCGGGTCAAGGCAGGAGTGGCGGGTGTGCGGATCGTACTGTGCTGTTGCCCTCGAAGAGCCCTTGGTTGAATGCAATCGAGCCAAAATGGGTGCATGGCAAACGAGCGGTCGTCGAGCCGGAGCGCCTACTGACAGCACACGAGTTGGCCGAGCGCGTATGTGCCTATTATGGTTGTACCTATGAGCCACATCTTGTTCAGTCCCAGAAGGCTGCTTGATTATGCACTAGTACAGCCCTGCGGATATTCGTTGCTGGTTCTGGTGACGATAGACGATAGACGATAGACGATAGCGCCATCGTCCACCGTCCATCGTCCATCGTCGGAACCGGAAAGCAACTTCTGCTGACGTGTACTAGTGCGTACCGCCCCCACCGTGCTGTGATTAAGAACCTTTTGCTGGCGGCGATTCCCCACGAGGAAAAGAGTTCGCCAGCAGTATCGGAAGTGAGGGTGAACCGAGATAACAAGACTCACCACCGGGTTATGGGAACCAGAAGTGAGAAGGGTCTGTGGTGGGGTTTCTTTCATCATCGACGCAGTATACCCAAGCGCGCCCCAACCCCGGTGCCAAGGTTGTTTGGCTTCCTGCTGTGGTGAAATAGGAGCGTGTACGTGGGCACCACCCCAAAAGCCTTGACCCAAGCGGAGGGGAACCCTGCGCGACGTGGCGACCGCCTTTCATACACCTACGCTGGCCATTCTTCGTGGGCTTCCTCGTGCTGGCTATCAAGGAACTTGACGTCCGCGGCGATCACCTCGGTGCTATTGTGTTGTATCTGGCGCTCATCTTCCCACGAGCGATTATGAAGCCGCCCTTCAATGTAGACCATCTGCCCCTTCGTAAGATGCTTATTGCAGACCTCGGCCAATTTATCCCGCGTAACGATGGAATGCCAGGTCGTCTCTGTGTGGTCAGCTCCGCTCTCGTCTTTCCAGCGGCAGTCGGTGGCCACGGGAAAGGTCGTCACGGTTGTGCCTTGCGGGGTATAGTGCATCTCAGGGTCACGGCCGAGCCGTCCGACGAGCGTCACCTTATTCACCATCGGGAGTGCCTCCTTTTCGTTCTTCGTCGGGACCATTGGAGCGCCCGGTCGCTGCGCTGGCGGGGTGCATTGCTGGTGGTGGGCAACGACACGGCAGTGTGCATGTCGACCGTAGCACTGAAGCACTGCCGCAAGCTCTGCCTGATCCGGCGGGGCGCCGCGGAGGCTCCGATTCTGACGACCTTCCAGCGCTGACCGCATTGGCGGCGCGTCGAGATCGTGCGTGACCTCAAAATCGCGCCGGTTGCCTTGCGGTGACCTTGATCACCGACCAGTACGCTGAACCGATGGTGCGCGCCATGCGCAAACGTACCGTCGCCAGTATCTGTCCGGACGTGGAGCACGTGACTCGTCTGCCTGCACCGCCGCCGCCATCCGATCAGAATCCGCGTCGGCGGTGCGTGCCGTGCTTCGATGCCGTTCAGCCACGCGCTTATTCGGTATCGAAGCGGACCTCCTGAAGCAGCACCTCGTCTGGATGCAGTGTGCGCTGGGTGTGCCAGTGCGGCTTGCCGGTGCGGCCGATAAATGCATACTCGATCCGCGCATCGGTAATGCTCACGCTTCCGTCGCTGGTTCGGTGGAGTTCCACGGAAAGCCGTTGATGGTCTGGTAGGTTCTGGTGCGCGATTTGCCAGGCGCCGGCGGTGGGATTCCGGTGCTGAACGGCCTGCCATCGATCGGCGCGGTATGTGATGTGGTACATGCATCTCCCCTCCGGTCCGGCACTGCGATGATCCCGCTAGGGCGACCGCAGTGCCGAACGGAGCGGCGGCTGCTTGTGCAGCGCGATCGGCAATGATTCGAATAAGTCGGCCGTGGCACTCTGGCCAGCGCCCCAGACCTCAATGTCGTCGACCGAATTAAGGATTCATGTGGCGCGCAGCCGCCACATAATCCTCGTTGAACGTAGCCGGCGCGGCGACTCGTTCTATACATGGAGATTATACGGCATCTTGGGGTGAAAAGCGGTGCGTCCTCTGCTGCCAAACACGCCCCTGAACATCCGCCAACCTACCCTTCCCTGGCAGGAACGCTGCCGATTCCGGCGCGGCTCCATCTTCACTCGGCGCTCACTGGCGCGCTACTCGACGTGCGGCACACACCGAAATCGGGCTGCGCTCGGGTAGCTGCGCCCCTGCTGATACTACTGCCGATTGGTGCATCCCTGTGATACCGCTGGCGGGCCACGACTGCGGACAGGCCGCAGCACGACCGCCTGCATCGGCTGACCACACACCGGACAACCCATGGCTACGGCTGTCGTCGGCGCAGGTGGACATGGCGAAACGGTGGTCGTGGCTTCAGGGTTCGGTGTTGCCACAAGCAACCGTTGCCGAATCTGCGCCAGCAGCTGCCGTTGCCGCCGACTGAACAAGCCGTAATAGCGTACCTTCACAAATCCCTTGGGCAAGACATGCTGGAGAAAGCGCCCGATGAACGTCAGCGCCGGTAGGGTACACAGCTTGACCTGCTTGGTCTTGCCATCGCGATAGCGAAACGTTACCCGGTCATTCTGCACGCTGACGATCCGGTTGTTGCTGAGTGCGACGCGGAAAATGTAAGGTGCCAGATACTTCAGCGCCGCCGCCCCGCTCCCAACCGAACGGCAATCCACCACCCAGGCTTGGTGCCAGATGGCTGCCGGAACCTGCTCATACAGCTCGGTCTGCCGCAGCGCCGATTGCAGCTTGGCCCGAAACAGGATCGCCAGCGGCTTGGAGGGCACCAGAAATGCCGGATTATGCGGTCGGCGGATTGTCCCATCGGAGGCCACCCCCAACGCCGGCACCAAGTAGTGGACGTGCGGATGAAAGCGCAGGTCGCGCGTCCAGGTCTGTAAGACGCCGAGGAGACCAATCTGCCCGCCCAGGAAGCGTGGGTCGTGGGACAATTGCTGGAGCGCCGCTGCCGAGGCCTGAAAGAGCAGCGTATAGAGCTGGCGCTGGTGGCTGCGGGCCAGGTCGCGCAGGGACGGCGGCAGGGTGAAGGTGATCAGGAAGTATGGCACGGGCAGCAGCAGATCCTGCTGCTTCTCCAGCCAGGTCTGGGCCGAGTCCTGCTGGCAGGTTGGACAATGCCGATTCTTGCACGAATGGTAGCTGTAGCGGGTGGTCGCACAGCTCGGACAGGTGTACAGGTGCCCGCCGAGCGCCTCCGTGCGGCAGGCTTCAAGCGCGGCCATCGCTGCGCGATGACTAGGGAGCATCCGGTCACCGTACTGGACACGATAGGCTGATCCATACTGGCGAAAGATGTCGTTGAGCGTGATCAAGGCAGCGCGGCGGTGAGGGCATCCAACGCCTCGGACGCCAACTGCTCGGCTTTGCGGGTGCAATGGGTATAGATGGCAGTGGTCGTGAGACTGGAATGACCCATCCAGACCTGGATCAAGCGCACGTTTACCCCCGACTCCAGCAGGTGGGTCGCCCAGGAATGGCGCAAGGTATGCACCGAGGCGGGCTTGGTCAGCCCACTGGCCAGGCAGGCATCATGAAAGGCCTTCTGGACGCTGCGTTCGTCCATGGGCCTGGTCGCAGTCGCGTGCTGGTCGTGGGCAGGGCCAGGGCTGGGAAACAGCCAGACCGGGTTGCGGTGGGTGCGCCAGTGGTCACGCAACCGCAGCAGAGCGCGCGGTGGTAAGGGGACATAGCGATCTTTATTGCCTTTGCCACCCTGGATGCGGAGCAGCATGCGGGCGCTGTCGATCTGGGTGACCTGGAGCTGCACGCCTTCCAAGAGGCGCAAGCCGCAGGCGTAGATGATGCTCAAGCACACGCGATAGGCGGGACGGCGGATCTGCGCGAGCACGGTTGCGACCTCCTCAGGGGTGAGGACGACCGGGAGATGCCGCGCCTTGGGCAGGCGCATCAGGTCGCCGAGCGGCCAGGGACGCTGGAGGGTCTGCACATACAAAAACCGGATGGCATTGAGGGCGACATGAGCGGTGTTTGGTGCGACCCGCTTTTCGTTGCGCAGATACAGGAAATACTGGCGGAGTTCGTCCTCGGAGAGCTGATCTGGAGATCGACCATAGTGGACAGCCAATTGCCGCACGGCGGCGAGGTAGGATTCTTGGGTGCGTGCGGCGAGGCCACGCAGTTGCATGTCCTCGAGCATGCGTTGGCGTAACGCGGTCATGGAACACCTCCTATCGATAAACCACTAACCGATAGGAGGAATCGTGACACCAATGCGGAGAAAGGACAAGTGCGGGAAACAACGAGGGCTGGAGAAGAGACATCTGCGCGCAGCGCTTAGTTCAACTGGAGATAGTCGGCACATTCAGTTTGCAGACGCTTGGCGCGCTCAATCCCGCAACTGCACCCGTAATGCCGCCAGAACAACAGCAAAGCCGGGCCATCACCCCAAAAATCGCGCAGCTGAACAGTCTTGCCCGTTGAGTCTAGCAATTCAAAATCAGGAGCGGTGTCCCCGACTTGCAGCGGTGGCTTTGTCCAGCGAATGCGCGTCGGGCCACGCTTCCAGTAGTCGAGCCATTCTTGTTCGGCGGCTTGTTGTTGCGACTCCAAAATCGATGACATTGAATCCTCCTGTGGGATGGCGTTGGCGCATCATTCTACGCGGTTGTTAGGCGGCCGCGGCGCTCGGCTCTCGTGAGCGAGGGAGGCGACCCGGCAACCCGGGTGCGATACAGCCAAGCCATGTACGATGGCCTAGCGAGCGAAAGGCGGCGCAACCGGCTCTTACCGGAAGTCACAACCGGGGTGCCACGGCCGCCTGCGCCTGGGCTGATGTAACAATGGCCGTGACCTCGAACTCTGCGATATCAGCCCAGCGCGCCGCCGACCGGTCAATCAGAGATGGCTCGTCGCATTCCATGATTTGAAAGCAGCGACGCAGGTCTTGCGTTACCCAGCTCGCGACGTACCGCAGCCCGTCGGGGGCTAGACGACCCTGATCGCGAAAGCGGCGGTAGACTGGCAGCGGATCCCCGCCACGAAACTTCTCGATGATCATGTAGAGCATTTGTCCTCCAGAACGACTCCCGAACATCCGCAACGACGCGGCCGGAGCTCGGCGTATGCGCCGGACCGGGTGGCCGCACTATGCGCCGCAGATCCAGACTCGGCGCACGGCTCTTATACACTTGCCCGAGGTACGCTGCACTCGGTCCGATCTTTATGGCTCTTCAGGAGTTGCCGTGGAAAACGTATGTTCTCTCGCTTCGTTTTAGCCCGTCACAAAGCCATGCGCCGAATGTGACTCGCGGCTAACTTGGTCGAAAAACGGGGAGAACTCATTTGTGCTGTCCTGATGCGGTAGATGGCAATTTGTTGTCCGGCAAGTCCTGATTGATGTTTAGACTATTTTGGCATAGCACGGCCTCTGCGCATGCCGCGCCATTGGTCACCAGGAACACGCCATGTCCGTGTTGATCCCCAACTCAGTCCGGTTTGGGTGGCGCTGTGGCCTTCGGCGGCGACTTGCGTATCACCGCATAGCGCTCGGCCCGCTTGATCACCGCCCCCCTC
>JAXIOW010000142.1:0-12865 GCA_045403215.1 Nitrospirales bacterium
CCGATGAATCCCGCCCCGCCGGTGATCAGAACCCGCCGCATCTTCACAGCATATCGCCTCTAGGTTCAGAAGACCGCCTGCCCGGTCGGTCGTGAACGGGTCACAGCTTGCGCGCGAGGACGCTCCACCTAACAACGATCATGTGTTGCGAGCGCTCTGACTGGGCGCAAGATGGGCGATAAAACTTTTCCCGTGCCAACCAAAGTTCACATATTCGACAAACTCGACATCACCATGCTCTTTCAGAAACTCTTTGATCGCCAGTTGTTCCCCTCGCACCGGGCTCCCATTAAAACAATAGAAGTCATCAAAACAGATGATCGTCCCGGGCTGGAGCATGGGATACATAAACTCAAGCGCCTTCCGTGTCGATTCATAGAGATCACAATCAATATACACCAACCCAGCTTTTGTCTTTGACGTTATATTCGCGGACAGCTCGGCGGTCAATGTCTGCTCGTAGTACCCCTCAATGACCGTGTATGAACTGGCAGGAATACCGGCATCCGCCACAATCCGAATGAAATCATCGAGAGCCGTACAGTAATCGCCGGCCTTCCACTTGGGATGCTCATCAACTGGATTCAGCTCCGGAAGCCCTTTGAATGAATCAAAAAGCCAAAAGTGCATACGACCATTAAAATGGACTTTGTGATGCTCGTAGGCCAGCCGGAATGTCCTGCCGCCCCAGCACCCGAATTCAAAATAATCGCCCGTCATGACGTTTCCGTTCATGAATTCAAACGCCAGACGAATCATCCCGCTGCGATTCAGCAGACCGGCCGGCGCTCTGACGTCCTCTCCGGCGGCATAGGCGGGTGCGTCATAGGACGGCCACCGTAAGGCATAGCGCACGGCGATGCGGCGCAGGAGCGCACGCTCGAAGGAAAAAGGACTACGCCACAGCGCGGAAAGGAACGACCTGAGGCGATCAATTGATTCGATGCTCATTGCACCAGCAACCGCCGCACGGTTAGCATGTCGGCACTTCGTAGATATCCCAGCAGCAGCAATCCGCAGACGTAGGCGGTGATACCAATCAGTATTTCAATGGCCAGCCCGAGATCGCGGCTCAGCCAGACACCAACGGACATCATGACGCCGGCCAGCATGTATCGCCAGAGCCCTTCACAAGCCAGGGAGAGCCCGAATTCCCGACGGATCATCCCAACCACGAGCGCCAGATTGAGCCATTCGCATATGACGGTACTGACCGCCGCACCCACCGATCCCCATCTTGGAATAAGGAAAAAGTTGGCCGTGACATTGACCAGCACGCTCAGGCCGTAAACACGGGCTAATGGAAAGACGAGATCAGCCGCGATCAAGGCTTGGCTCGGAATATTGATCCAAAAGAGCGGCAAGCTTCCAAGGATCAGGATCTTCAGAACGGCCCCGGCATCTCCAAATTCGTCGCCAAAGAGAGCGAGCACCAACGGATCGGCAAGGATTATCGTTGCTAACAGAAGAGGTAGGCCAAGGGCGAGCATCGGTTTCCACGTGCCTTCGAGAAGGTCCCGAACACCTTGCGTGTCCCGCCCCACTAGGCTCGACAGGCGTGGGTAGAACGGTCCACCTATGGAGGCTGCCAGCAGGATCACCGCATCCAAAAACCGGTACGCGGCGGCATACACTCCGACTTCCCGAGGATCACGGAGCCAGTTCAGCATGATCATGTCCACACGATAATAAAGAGCAACGCCGAGCATCAGGATTCCGAATGGGACAGACTGACGAACCATCGTTCGGACGGCCTGAAGGCGGACAGCTGGAAGGGCCGGTCTCTTCCCAACAAGGACATGGGCGAAGACCAGCATCACCCCGTTCACGATTGTGGCGGCCGCAAGTAAGGCGATCGTTGCCCCTCCCCAGAGCAGCACGGCCACAGTCGCAATCGCACCGAGGGCTGAAGCCGCGACCTTCTGAAACGACAAAAGATGGAGATCTTCACGCGCCGTCAGAACGATCAAGGCAGGGGTGGTTACAGCTGACAGCAGACTGGAAAGACCGGCCACGGCGATGCCAACGATCGTCGTGGCGTCATGCCTGACCAGGACCGCCAGTCCCATCATGGCAAGCACACTTGCGCCGGCGAGGAGGATCAGGGCGCGGTGGAGAAGCGCCATCACTTCAGATTCGCGCGCAGAGTCCCGACTGATTTCTCGGATGGCGAAGGCCCCCAATCCAAAGTCCGCAAGGAATCCGAAGGGGTACGCAAAAGCCAATATATAGGCGTACCGGCCCAGTTCCTGGGCGCCCAGATAACGAACCACGGCGATCGAGACAGCGAAGTTGACTACCTTGATGACCACTTGTGCGGAGACAAGAGCAGTCACATTGCGGAACAAGCTTCTACGAACTACCATTGCCTTTCACGGCTT
This sequence comes from Nitrospirales bacterium, assembly GCA_045403215.1. Classification (GTDB taxonomy): domain Bacteria; phylum Nitrospirota; class Nitrospiria; order Nitrospirales; family NS-4; genus NS-12. The sequence continues at coordinate 2,382 of JAXIOW010000142.1, forward strand.
CTTAAATATAGTAGCCATACCTGGTCTGCCGATGGCGGGCCTGTTCATCTTACTCCCCTCTCCACCGTCAAGCGCCGGCTGTGGAGCTATCCCACTCTTCAAAGCCTGGCCTGTCTGAACAATCAAAAGGCTTCGAACCACCAACGCTGCGAATAGCCAGAAGGGTTCCATAATCCGCACGATGAGAAACGCATTCGAACCGATAGCATGCACCAGGAGGCTCACAAGGCCCAGCAGAAATCCTAACGCTATCCCTCGTGAAAACTGATCAGTCGTATGCCGATAGGCCGTGACGCCTATACGGAAAATCGACCCGATGAGGACAATAAACGCGACGAGACCGAGCAGGCCCGTCTCTGTCAGAATCCTCGGGTACATCGCATCCATAAAAGGCCCGCCCGTGATGCCTGTCCCCCAGAGAGGGTACTTTTGCCATAATTCAAATGACTGGCGCCACGAACGGAGCCGCTCCGACGTCGAGGTATCGATCCTCAACGCCCCCAGGCGAATCTGCCCTTCCTCCTGCGCCTGGGTAAATGTGTATGCAATCCGCTCCTTCACCGCATGCGGGGCCCACACAGGCGCTGAAAGGATCCCGACGAGCACCATGGTCATCAGCATCGGTCTCCGAGGTGCCATGAATCCAATGACGCACAGGATCAGCACCCCTGCCGCCAAGAACGAGGAGCGCGACAGCGTAGCCATGAGCCCGATGGTCCCAGCCGCCAGAAGAAGCAGAAGCGGCAGACGGTTGGCCACCGCCCCGTTTGTCAACAACAGTCCTGACACGATTGCCAGCATGAAGACAAGATATCCGCCCAGCGTATTGGGCTCGCCCATTTCCCCCTCGAATGGAGCCGATGCCCGCCCCCCGCCGGGAATCTGCGCGATGGCGAAGAGCGAGACCAGAAAAAAGGTGACCAGACTGGCGATCACCAGGCCGCGGGCCTCTTCTTTTGTCGTCACGGAGCTGACAACCATGAAATACAGGAAAAGGTACTCATAATATTTGAGCCAAAAGAAGAACCCGCCCATGGGCTTGACACGGCCACCCAGCACTCCGATGAGCGTGGCCAGCCCGGCAGCAGCGATGTAGAACATGATCGGTCCGTTCAGGGGAGTCCGCAGGGCCGGCGGGCCTCCCTTAAGAATCGCCATCTTGGCGATCCAGACAAACCCGATCACGACCAGAAGGACATCATCAAAGCGAAGCGTAATCCCACGACCAGCCGCACCCCCGCCGCCGGCCAGCCCCCCGACCAGAAACTCGGGGCTCAGCAGCATGGAGAAGACCAGCAGATAGAGGCTGAGCCTCGTGGAGACGAACGCCACCAGCAGGAGCGCGACGCCCACAACGATGCGTAGGCCGAACGAGGTGTCAGTGGAAACAATGAGCAGGGACAGAGCAACGGCCAGGGCGAGTGGAACCGCAACTATGAGCCCTTTAGGTTGCATCGCACGCCCCCCCCCAGCTAGGCCACGGGATGGAAAGCGGACTGATGCCGAATAGACCGGGCCCTGAAGTCGCCAAAATTAAGAGTACGAAGAGCGATAGTACTGGTATTGGTGGTAATCAGGAGAATATTCCGCGCTCACGTTGCTGAGCACCACCCCCACGATATGGGCCTGGGCATGCTCAAGGAGAGTCTTCGCGCGCTGCAATGGTGTCCGTCCAATTTTACCGACTTGGTACACCAAGACCACGCCGTCGACCTTGGGACCGATCATTACGGCGTCGGCGACAGGCAGGATGGGTGGACAGTCAAAAACGACGAGATCATAGGCTTCTTCACATTCAGCGATCAGATCCACGAAGCGTTGAGAGTTGAAGAACTCCGACGGGTTGGGCGGCAGATGCCCACTGGTGATGATACTCAGGTTGTCCACACCGGGAGCACTCAGGACCTGATCGAACCCCAGCTTCCCGAGCATCAGATCCGGAGCGGTCTGCACCACGTCCCGCCACTGCACAGCCCCGACCAGAACCTCACTCAGGCCGGGCTCCTGCTTGAGTCCGAGTCGGCTGTGCACGGTCGGCTTTCTGAGGTCCGAGTCCACCACCAAGACCCGCCGTCCTTCCTGCGCGATCGTGATAGCCAGGTTGATGACCGTTGTGGTCTTCCCTTCGCCGAGGCCGGCGCTGGCGAACGCCAGGCTTTTGACCGGCCGGTCTACGCAGGCGAATTGAAGGTTGACCTTCAATGACCGGTACCCCTCCGCGACCACGCCTTTTAGATCGAACAATGGCGAGAGCTTCGACAGCAACTCCATGGATTCAGCATCGAGCGTTTCTGGAAAGACCTTTTGAATCGCCTGTTCAACTTCCTTGGGGTCTACCTGCGGGATGACTCCGAGGACTGGGACTTTCAGGAACTCTTCAACACCTTCGATCGTGCCGATAGAGGTATCAAAGGATTCCCTCACAAAGGCCAGGACAAATCCCAACAAGACGCCAATCAGGGAGCTCAGCATGAGATTGAGAGTGGCTTTGGGCGCGTTCTTGGGGGACCCCGGTGTGACGGCCGGTTGGATAATCGAGACTTCCTCGATGCGTTCAGCCCCCCGGATCAAAAACTCCTGGTGCTTCTGTTTCAGGTTGGCATACAGGTCACCATCGACCTTCACCTCGCGCTCCAGGCTGGCCTGCTCCAGGGCGGCCTTCGGCAAGGTGATGTACCGTTCCTTGAATCGGCCAATGGACTCCTTGATGGCGTTTTCTCGATCGGACAACGTCCGGATCTTGGACTCAAGTTCCTTGATCATTTCCTGCTTGACGCTCAGGATTTTGGCATCAAGTTCAACGACCAGGGGATGCTTGGGCATGTAGTTGATCAACAGGGCCGCGCGATCCGTATTCAGATCGACCAGTTTCTGGTTCAGTTTGGCGATCAGGGCTTGCACATCGTCGGAAAAGACACGAACAGGGCCGGAATGAGGGAGCGCCTCATTCGCCTTCAAGAGCCGGAGCTGGTTCGACGCTTCGCGCTTAATCTGGCCCATCTTCTCGAGCTCGGCCTCCAAGCGACTGTAATTCTCCAACGCCTGGCGCGCTTCTTCGTTCAAGAAGACCCTACCTTCATGCTCTCGGAAGGCGAGTAAGGCCTGCTCGGACTTTCTCAGCGCTGCTTCCACCGTCTTGAGCTGGTCCGCCACGAACAGCTTGGCGTCGTCCACCTGCCGGTTCCGGCTTGAGATGTTTTCTTCACGATAGCCCTCGGCGACCGCGTTGACCAACTGCGCCGCAAACTCCGGCTCGTCCGAGGTGACCGTGATATTGAGGATGTTGGTCCCCGTCTCCGAACTCACCGCGATTTGGTCCTTCAGATCGTAGATCTTGGCAAGGGCGTCTGGAGAAGTGCGCGCCTCATTGCTCTCGATCTCCTTCGTGACTATTCCCAGCTTCTTCGCCGCGCGTAACAGTACAGGAACGCTCTGAATGACTTCCGCCTGTGTGGTCAGGCTGCTGCCTTCCGACGAAATAGCAAGCACTTCCATCATCAGACCCGACATCGACGTGGAGCGATCATACTTCACTCGGGCGGAAGCCTCGTAGGTCGGATTGGGGCCGAAGAACTCGGTGGTGATCAAGGTGAAGCCTGCGACCAGGAGAACCGTGAAGACGACAATCCACTTCCGCTTGCGGAGGATCAACCAATAGTCCAGGAGATTCAGTTCGTACTGGGTCATCGTCGCTCGTGCCTTATCGCGGCGCCACGGTTATGCTCGGGACTTGGAGAGGCTGAATGTTGTTTTGCTGCAGAAAATTCGTCAGTGCTTCTGGACTCATCGTCTGCGTGCCCAGGAGCAGAGTGAGCGTCGGATTAATTTTGCCCAGGAAGGCATTCCAGTCCCCGATGCGCTGGCGCGGGACGAACACAATATCGTTGTCCTTCAACACAATATCCTGGCTCCGGTCGCCATACTGAAAGAACCGCTGGAGGTCCACGGGAATGACCTCTGGTTTCCGGGCATCTCCACGGATGACCCGAATGTCATCCAATACCGCGAGGTCATTGTACCCAACCTGCGCGAGGAGTTGGCCCACCGTCGTCTTTCTGTCCAGCTCCGCCAGCTTCGCCGTGCCAGCCGTTAAGGATGCGCCGGATGGCGGGGCCCCCACCCCCCCGCCCAATATAAAGATCCTCTGCTTGCGAAGCAGAACCTTTTTCTGCTTGATCGAGACCTCAACGCGGGGATTGCGGATGATCGTAGCCGCTTGCTCGGTGATCCGGACTTCGGCTTCGGGGACCGTCAGGTTCTTCACATCGATGTCGAGCGTGCCCACATAGACCCGGCCATTATCCCGAACCGTCACGAGCGAGCGCTCCTCTCCCGCGCCCCGCCGCAACACCACTTCCAAGCTGTCCCCGGGTTCTATTTTGGGCAGTCCCTGGTCCGAGATCTCTTCAACGTACAGATCCTCCGGCTTGACTGGACGCGCATAAGGGGAATCGCTGGACGTACTGTACGGGACCGGCGAGCAGGCACACGACAGACCCAGCACCACGAAGAGCGTGCAAAGCAAGCCGGCGGCACTGGGGCCAGAAGCGAGTACTCCGACGCACCTTGCCAACGCCATTCTCACTGATCGTCCTGCACTACCTCAGCGACGTGGACCAGCGTTGATTTACTGAGATCAAGCGTCCGTGCCTCTCTCAGTAAGAGCCCATGCGGATCCGTGTGCACCTTGACGATCGGCCTGAGCGGATACGGCGGGTTCAACTCGACGACTTCCGCGGTCTCTCCCGTGTTCAACCGGACGTGCGTCCCCAACGGGAACACGGAGAACTGCTGGATGATGCACTTCAACATCTTCGTCGGGAACGACGTTTTTTCCTTCGTCACCAACTCCCTGACCGCTTCATGGGGGAGGAAACGCTTCCGGTACGGACGCGCGTGGAGGAGTGCCTCGAAGGTGTCGGCGAGTCCGATGATCTGCGCAAACTCATGAATCTCCTCCCCCTTGAGCCCACGCGGATATCCCTGCCCGCGCAACCGTTCGTGCTCCTGAAGAACAAGCGCCGCGATCCAGTCGGCGTCCGGGCCCAGCCGCTGGAGCGCCTGGGCGCCCAATTCAGGGTGTCGGTTGATTTGGTTTCGTTCATCCTGGCTCAGCGGGCCTGGCTTGTTCAAGATCGCCTCGGGAATCAAGCACATCCCGACATCATGGAGGATCGCCGCGACTCCCAATCGCATGAGATCCTGGCGCGAATACCGCAGCCCCATCCCGATCTTGATCGCGATGATGGTCGTGTTGACCAAGTTCGTCATGACCAGACCGCCCCGCTCGACGGAGATGGCTTTGACCAGCAGCCGGTCGCCTTGCGAAAGTGAATTGACGAACCCGTCAACCACTTGGGTGACGCCTTCCAGCGAGAACGCGTGAGCCGAGCGGACAGCACCGAGGATGGGGGTCAGTTCCATCTCTGCCTGGGCGTGCCACTGATCCGCCTCCAGAATCAGCTGGGCTTGCCGCTCCAGGGAGACCTGGGCGGTGGACGCATCGACTTTCATGAATGAGGCTTTGCTCGGCTCCCCTTTGGGACGAGGGCTGGCTCCTCCCCCTTGGGGAGATCCTTCATTCCGTATGAGTTCATTGAGACGCGCCATGATTGACTACCGCGCCTCCATAAACGCCTTTTTCACTACCTCGGGCCCGATCTGCTTGGACTGATCCATGAAGCCGATCAACAACGCCAGATCCGCGATCGTATTGACTCTCCGCGGGACCCCGGCGCTGGCATCATAGATCGCCTGCATGGCCTCCGGCATAAAGACCACCCTGGAGGCTCCCGCCGCCTGCATCCGGAAATCGACATACTCACCGACTTCTTCGGCATCGAACGGCATCAGGTGATAGCGTATCACAATCCGTTGCGATAGTTGCGCGTACGCCTCGACTTTGGTCCTCAATTCCGGCTGCCCCAGCAAGATCAACGTGAGCAGAAAGCGATCATTGAGCTGAAAATTCAAGAGCAGTCGCAATTCCTCAAAAATCGCGACATCATCGATGGCCTGGGCCTCGTCCACGATAAGAACGGTGTCCCTGCCCTTATTAAGATTATGCAGCAGGTGATCGTTCAGGGCATGGACTACGTCCAGCTTGGTTCCACCCTGATTGACACCGAGTTGGTAGAGGATTTCCTTCATGAAGTCAGTGGATTCAAAGCTGGGATTGGCGATCAGCGCCAAATCATACTTCTCGTGGGAGAGATGTTGTTGGATCAGGGTACGGCTCAGCAGGGTTTTCCCGCATCCAATCTCCCCTGTCAACAGAAGGGCCCCTTTCCTCGCTTCTATCCCGTAAAGAAGCCGCTGGAGCCCCTCCTCATGCTGAGTGGACGGGTAATAGAACCGGGGATCGGGAACGTTTTCGAAGGGAGCCCTTTTGAGCCCCCAGTAGTCTTCGTAATGCAATGTTTTCTCTAGAGAACCCCTTGTTTATCCTCAGGCAAACCCCTACGTGCCAGCCGCACTATATCATTTACAATCGGCCGTGTCAACAAATATCGAGTAAAACTACGGGGTTATCAAAAGTCGCAGCTTGCAGATGAGCCCAACCATCGTTTGAAGTTTTGCGCTTCGCTTTCCTCCCCCCTTCTGTCTCCTCCGCTCCCCACGACAATCCTTTTAAGCTGACGACCTGATTGGCAGTTCACCTGGAGGCCTGAGGGGGTGCCGATGACCGAGACGGCTCCATGCCGATCCGTCCGCAGCAGGGCAATCCCAAGCCGGCTATAGGCGTCCACCGTCTCCGGGGACGGGTGCCCATAGGCGTTCGCGTGGCCGACCGAAACCACCGCCAGTTGTGGATTCACGGCCCTAACGAACGGCTCATACAGGGACCCCTTGGCCCCATGGTGGGGTACCTTCAGCACTGCCGTCTCCAGCCGTTCAGATAGCCTGGCCAGCCTACTCTCGGCTTCAGATTCGATATCGCCGGTGAAGAGAACGGTGACTGATCCGCAGGCCAAGCGTAAGACAATCGATTGATTGTTCAAGCGTGCTCCCTCAGCCCTTGCTGCGCCAAGTCCCGCGGATGCGTCCGGATTGAGCACGCGTGTCTGACAGCTTCCCAGCGACAAGGCCCCGTCGGCACCAGAGACGACCCGAACAGGCACGTGGCGTTCGGTCACGATGCGCTTGAGTCGCTGAAGGAAGACGGCTTCGCGTGCCATACCGTTCATCCAGAGCTGCCCCACGTCGAACTTGCTCAGAACGAAGGCCAGGCCGCCGACGTGATCCAGTTGCAGGTGCGTGGCCACAACCACATCAAGCTGCCGAATGCCCCGATCCCAGAGCACCGGCGCGATCACCATGCGTCCCGCATCATATGCATCGGTTGCGCTTCCTCCATCAATGAGCATGGCACGGCCATCCGCCGTTTCGACCAAAGCCGCATCCCCCTGCCCCACGTCCAGGAACGTGACTCGGAACGTCCCCGCAGCCGGCAGGTCACGCGGCGACCAGACCCAGAGCAGCAACATCCCCCCAGCCAACACCCCGGCGAGACGACCAGTCCCACGCTGCCACCAGATCAAGGCGACCCCGAGCAGCAGAAAGAATCCTGCCATTTGCCAGACCGGCGGCGAAGCGACCCTGAGCTCAGCACCAGGCACAGCAGCAAACGTCTGCACGACCCCCACGAGCACCTCCAGTAGGGGGCGCACCACGGCGGCGCCGACCAACTCCCCTCCTGCTCCGCTCAACAGGGTCGCCAGACACACCAGCAGCCCAACCGGCAGCACGATGAACCCGACGAGCGGGACGACCAGCAGATTCGACAACCCTCCGACCCACGCCAGCTGATTGAAATACGTCGCCACGAGGGGAGCGCTTGCCAGGGTGACGACCACGCTCACGAGCAGGACCTCCACCGTTCCAGCCTTCAGGGCCTCCCACGTCCTGCGTTCGCGGGAAGCACCGAGCGTCGTCTCCTCGTCACACGAACGACGGATCTTCATCAGCATGACGATGACCAGCACCGAGAGGAAAGACAACTGGAATGAAATATCGAACGGCGCCATGGGATCCCACCCCACGATGATCACGAGCGCCAGAGCGAGACCGTACCCGATGCTGTGGCTCCGGCCTACCAGCACCGCGGCGAGGGCGACAAGGGTCATGATCAGCGACCGGACCGTCGCCACTTCTGCGCCGCCCAAGAGAGCGTAGCCTGTGACGGGCAGGATCGTCGCGGCTGCGGCCACGCGCGTGGCAGTCGTACGCCGGCTCAGGCGCAGCACCCACCGCGCCGGGAGCGCCAGCAACCCCCGGTGTACTCCCCAGAACACCACGACCCCGATCAGCCCCAGGTGCGATCCCGAGATCGAGAGGATATGCGTGGTGCCGGACGCCATGAACGCATCCCGAATGTCCTGGCTCAGGTACCCGCTTTCCCCGGTCACCAGAGCCAAGTAAATCCCCGCGATCGGATCCTCCAGGGTCCGGAGCGCCGCGTCACGAACCTGGGCGCGCCCTTGATCCACCGCGGCCATCAGTGAGGAGAACCCATGCGCCAGAATCCTGAGCCCGGCTCCATCACGATGCAACGCGACGCTCCCGACCGCGTGGACGCCGGCCCGACGCAGGTGCGCGCCATAATCATAGCCGGCGGGGTTCCACAGTCCCCTCGGTGGACGGAGGCGCGTCGTGAACTCGATCACATCGCCGACGACCAAGGGCGGAACCAGACCGCGGACCGTCAGCCTGATTCGGCCTCCGACCGGCACCGTCCGATCCGGCAGGGCCAGTCGCTGGACGGACACGATGACCACAGCGCGATCGGGCCCGAAACGGACCGGCTCTTCGACCACCCCAATCACGTCGACCTTGTGCGAGCCGACCGCTCGGATCCAGGCAGGCGGTTCGTCTTTCATCTGCGCCAGCGCGGCGCTCGCCAGGCCGGACAGCAAAACTCCGAACACCAGGCAGCCGAACCCGGGGGAGCATCGGCCCATTGCGGACAGCCACAGCACGCCGCCGAGGACCAGTACAACGAGACTGGCGATGGAAAAGGGGAAGTACGCGACGGCTGAACCGAGGACAACTCCGAGGAGCAGCGCGCACGACAGGACGGCCAAGGGGCGGGCCGTGAGCGCGTGCGCGGAGGGTGTCGAAGGCGGGATCAGGCTTCGCCGACCTCCGTGCGGAGGACGTGGGCCAGATGCTGGGCGATCTCCTGGACGCGGTGAGGGTCTTCCGCTTCCACCATGATGCGCACCAGCGGCTCCGTGCCTGAGTACCGGACCAGGATGCGTCCGCACCCGTTCAAAGAGGCGTCATGCGCGCGCAAGGCCTGCTGGAAGGCCGCAATGCCGGCCAGGTCTTTCTTCTCGCGAACGCGGACATTCACCAGCGTTTGCGGGTACAGCGGGATCTGCTCGGCAAGCTGGGACAGCGACTTTTCCGTGCGGCGCAACAGGGCCATCACCTGGAGCGCCGAAATGAGCCCGTCACCGGTGGTGTTGTGGTCGAGGAAGATGATGTGCCCCGACTGCTCGCCGCCGAAGTTGTAGTCTTCGGCCAACATGCGCTCCAGAATGTAGCGGTCCCCCACGGCCGTCCGGACCACCTTGATCCCGGCGTTGGCCATCGCCTGTTCTAAGCCCAGGTTGCTCATGACGGTCGTGACCATGGTCTTGCGAGCCAGTTGGTCGTGTTTGTTCAAGTCCAGGGCCAGCGCGCCCAGCATCTGATCGCCGTCCACAATCCGCCCGCCTTCGGAGACGAAAACGGCCCGATCCGCATCCCCATCGTGCGCGACGCCAAGCGCGGCTCCCTCCGCCTTGACGGTTTCTTGGAGGATACGGGGGCACACCGACCCGCACTCGCGGTTGATGTTTATCCCGTCGGGCTTGTCGCCCAGCACGGTCACCTGCGCCCCGAGCTCCCGGTAGATATGGGGCGCAACCTTGTATGCTGCCCCGTGCGCGCAGTCCACCACCACCTTGAGCCCTTCCAGATCAAACCCCTTGGGCAGGGACTGCTTGACGAACTCGATGTAGCGCCCTTCCGCGTCATCAATCCGGAAGGCCTTCCCGATATCGGACGCCGTCGGACGGAGGGAATCAATGCTCCCCGAGATGACCAGTTCCTCGATCTGTCGCTCGACCTCGTCGGGAAGCTTCAGCCCGTCGCGGGAGAAGAATTTGATGCCGTTATCTTCATAGGGATTGTGGGAGGCCGAGATCATGACGCCCGCGTCGGCCCGCAAGCTCCTCGCCAAAAACGCAATCGCGGGTGTCGGCATGGGGCCGACCAGCAAGACGTCCACGCCCATCGAGCAGAGGCCCGCCGTCAGCGCGGACTCGATCATGTAGCCGGAAAGCCGCGTGTCCTTTCCGATGACGATGCGATGGCGACCCGGCCTGGTCTTGAACACATGCGCCGCCGCACGGCCCAGTTTCAAGACCGTCTCGCTGGTCATCGGTTCGACGTTGGCGACGCCTCTGATCCCATCGGTCCCGAAAAGCCGACGCATC
>JAXIOW010000129.1:0-3597 GCA_045403215.1 Nitrospirales bacterium
AGGCGAACATCGGTTAACCTGTCCCACAACTCAGCGTCGCTTCGCTCCGATCACGATGCCGTGGTCCGCGTGATCACGATGGCGTGGACGGAGTGATCACGATGCGTGGAATGCGCAGGCCCTGAATCTCTGCAGAGGGTGTCCAATCGACGGGTTGAAGGCTCCACCCCAGCGTGGCGTTCGCTGCACGCGCCAAGAAGAGTCGGTGAAGTAGCGGCGCGAGAAGACGGATGACGGTTTCAACACGGCCACGTCCACGATTTATGCGGATGAATTTGTTGAGCGTCTTCGCATTCCACGCGTACATTTCCATGCACGCGTAGTCAGTCGTCAAAAGGAGCTTGTGTGGTAGGGCTGCCCGTAGCAAGAGCCGGTCGAGATCCGAGTCGATCACTCCTACCAGCTGCCACGTGGCGAGTCCTGCAGTCTCCCCGAGTTGAGCAACGGTGATAACACGGCCGCGATGGCTGTTCTCCTGACCGTACTGATGCACATGCTCGGTCGGAACTTCCAGTGAACTGACCTCGTACACCGCGACGTTGTGCAGGTCAGATTCGTCGAGGAACCAGCGGATCACGGATTGATCGGAAGGTCCCTCCGTTATGACGCTCGATTCGTTAGGTTCGAATTCATGAAGCGTGAGCAACTCCGCCAGCGTCCGGCACGGGAGATCGTCGTCCTCGTATGGTTCCGTCATGTTTTAGCGTCACGGCGTTTGGCCGGTTCTGGGCGAGGATCTCGAACGAGTGTGTAGCGAGAACGAACTGAATGTTTCGGTTCCGAGTGTTATCGAGAAGCGCTCTCGCCAGTCGCCGCTGCCACTTCACGTTAAGAGAGAGCTCGGGTTCGTCAATGAAGACGATTGTTGAGGGTCCTGTCGCAACCAGGATGTTACAAAAAAGCAACAGCAGTTGTTTCTCGCCGGAGGAAAGTAGATCCGGCGCGATCACCTGCTGCTGCGAATCCATGATCGTGATTCCGTTGGCGACCTGAAAGCTGACGCTCTTGTCGACAAAAAAGGAGTTGATCGTACGAACGAAATCATCCAATGATTCGTGGACCGGGCCTAGCGCATCAAGCCGTGCTCGCAATGTCTCAACGTACGGTTGCAAGATACGAACGACCATTGCGCGCTGCTCTGGATCTTTCACCTTTCGGGTGATTTCCACTAGATCACCGATGTTCGCCGAGGTCGGTATGCCAAACCTGAAGTACTCCGCACTCCGGACCGCCTGTGCTTCAAGTTCGCCAATCAGCCCTTCGATTTCCGCTTCGCTTACCGGTTGCTGTGTCTTCCTAGTCGTCGTGAGCCCAGTTAGCACCTGTGCATAGAGTGAACTCGCGTCAGCTTCGCCGCGCCTAGATCCGGTCAGAACTTTCTCGCGTGCCCAACCGAACGCCGTCGCCAGAGATACTTCCAGAGCCCTGTCCACGTGAGGCTTTCGCTTCTTGTTTCGAGTGACCACCCGCCCATCGCTGAATTGGATGTACTCCGTCTCCGGCGATTCGAATAGCTCTTCCTCTTTGCGTGCTCGGTGATTCGCCAGGATTTCCCGGTCATCAGTTACGAAGAACAAACGCATCTGGAAATCTTGGAGTTGCTGGAGCGCGCGCTTTAGGTCTTCCTTCTCCGTGGTGATTCTGTGGTCCGCAGTTTCGGGGATCCGTCCCGACTCTTGTAGAAAAGCAAAATGGCGTAACCTCCTGCTGACCTAAACAGCAGATCACCGCCGGCAAGCGGTGAGGAGGATTACGCCATGCAGGACAGTAGCACAGCCCCCACGACGATTCTGCAGTTTCGCCAGGACATTCAGGCGCGCCTTCGCGATCGGGTTCGCGAGGCGATCGAGGCGACGCTTGACGAGGAGCTGGCAGCGGCCCTCGGCTCGGCCCGTCACGAGCGGACGGTGGCGCGCCGCGGCTATCGGCACGGTGCGATCACCCGGACGGTGACGACAGTCGAAGGCACACGCACGTTGGAGGTGCCGCGCGGCCGAGTGCGGAGCGCGACGGGGACCAAGGAGTTCCGAAGCGAGATGCTGCCGCGGTATGCGCGGCGGACGCGCGAAGTCGATGACGCGCTTTTAGCGTGCTATTTGGCCGGCGCTAATAGCCGCCGCATCCGCACGGCGCTGAAGCCCTTGCTCGGCGAGAGGCATTTGTCGAAGAGCGCCGTCTCGCGTGTGGTGGCCCGACTCAAGGCGCTCTTCACGACGTGGCAGGGACGGGATCTACACGGCGAGCGGTATGCGCTGCTGTTTCTCGATGGGTTTCACCTGCGCGTGCGCATGGCCGGACGCGTCGTGGTGGTGCCGGTGCTGGCGGCGCTCGGCGTCACGGACACGGGCCAGAAACAGCTCGTCGGGCTTCAACTCGCCGCCGCGGAAGCCACGGCGTCGTGGAGCGGGCTGCTGACCGATCTCCAGCAGCGCGGCCTGCCGGCACCGCTGCTCGTGGTGACCGATGGGCACGCGGGACTCAAGAAGGCGTTGGACACGTGGCCGTCCGTCCGCGTGCAACGCTGCACGACGCACAAGTGGCGCAATCTCGAGGACGCGTGTCCAGTCCACGCCCGGCCGGAGCTGAAGCGCGACTACCATCGGATCATCTACGCGGACTCGGGCTTGAACGCCCGCGCGGCTTACGACACGTTCATGAAGAAGTGGACGACACTGTGTCCGTCGGTGGCGCGGTCGCTCGAAGAAGCGGGCCTGGACCTCCTCACGTTCTATGCCTTTCCCAAGGCGACGTGGAAGTCGTTGCGCACGACGAACGCGCTGGAGAATCTCAACCGCGAATTCCGGCGCCGGACCAAAACGCAAGCCTCGTTCGGGACCGAGGCCGCCGCGATCACGTTGCTCTACGGCTTGGTCGCGTTCGGCCAGATCGTGTTGCGCCGTATCGATGGACACGAGCAACTGCCGGCATTTCTCGCAAAGGAATGGTCTCAGGCTGCCTAAGCCTGTGAATAGCGACGGCTAAACGATCATGGTCCAACGGCTACAGATCTCGTCGTACGATCCGCGCTGGGTGCTGGAATTCGAGGCGGAACGGGATCGCCTTGCGCGAGCCCTCGGCGAACTCGCGTGTCGCATCGACCACCACGGCTCGACGGCGGTGCCGGGGCTGGAGGCGAAGCCGATCATTGACATTCAGGTGTCCGTGGAACAGCTGCAGCGTCTCCGTGTCTACGCCGAGCCGCTCGCCACGGTGGGCTATGTTCACGTGCCCCATGCTGACGATGCCGTGTGTCCGTTCTTTCATCGACCAAGTGAATGGCCTCACACGCATCATGTTCACGTCGTTCAATCCGGCGGACACGAAGAGCGACGCACGCTGGCTTTCCGTGATTTCTTGCGCGAGCACGGCGACGTCGCACGGGAATACGTCACCCTCAAGAAACAGCTGGCGACTCTGGTCAACGCAGCGGAGTCTTCGTCTCGCGAAACGTACGCGAACGCCAAGAGCGAGTTTATCGACCGCGTCGTTCAGATTGCACTGGCGGCGGGTTTTCCACGCGGGTTGTGAGGTACAGTGGTCAACGGTCAGCAGGCGCGTTACACCATCACGCTTTTCTACAGAACTCGGGACGCATCC
>JAXIOW010000197.1:0-2857 GCA_045403215.1 Nitrospirales bacterium
GCGGGTCTTCCTCGACGACATGGAGCTCGAGGAGCCGGGGCTCAACCGGTTCATCCGCGCCGGCTACAAGCTGCTCGACCTGGAGACGTTCTTCACTGCCGGGCCGCGGGAGGTCCGCGCGTGGACGGTTCCCGTCGGCACTACCGCGCCGCAGGCGGCGGGGGCGATTCACACCGACTTCGAGCGCGGCTTCATCCGCGCCGAGGTGATCGCGTTCGAGGATTTCGTCGCCTGCGACGGCGAGGTCGGGGCGAAAGCGGCGGGGAAGATGCACCTGGAGGGCAAGGACTACGTCGTCCAGGACGGCGACGTGATCTATTTCCGGTTCAACGTCTGAGCACAGGCTACGAACCGAGGCGTTTCCCAACGGGATCAATCGTTAGCAGCGTGCTTGCGACCTGGATGTGACCGGCGTCGTCGTCGCAGTACCAGGGTCGGGACGTTCTCCTGTTGGCGTCTACGCCGACGGCAGGATTCGGCCAGTTGCCGCCATTCGCCGAGCAACAGGAATCCCGCCAGCGGTGGGCTGGTTCCAGCCGGGAGCAGTCGTTCAGGGGCCACTGCTATGTCGCGGCTATACTGAGTTGCATAGCAACGCTTACGGGTACGACATGCTTGGGAGATCGATGCTTGCCGCCCTGTTCGTCTTGTTCGGATATCTCGCTGATGCCGACGCACAGCCAATGCGCGACGCTAGACGCGGTGAGCTGCTGTACTCAACGCATTGCATCGCCTGCCACAGCGCCCAGGTTCATTGGCGGGAAAAGAAACTCGCCACTGACTGGACAACTCTGCAGTCAGAGGTACGCCGCTGGCAGGGAGTTCTAGGGCTTGGGTGGGGCAATGAAGACATTGCGGAGGTTGCGCGATACCTGAATGCGCTCCACTACCGCTACTCCGCGCCGGACTGACCGGGGGATATTCAATGCCGATAGATTCGGCGCGCCAGGCTTGGTGGCTTGAGCCGCTGTCGGCAGGGACGGCTGATCTTGCTGCTGTGGCCACGGGCTTGTCAGGTGCAGAGGCCAAAGCACGGCTTGCCAGATTCGGTCCCAACCTGTTCCGGGAGAGGCAGGATAGGTCACTGCTGCTGCAGTACCTCACCCGCTTCAAGAATCCGCTGGTCATTATCCTCCTCGTCGCCAGCGCCGTTTCGGCCTTTACAGGGGAGGTTACCAACTTCCTTATCATCACCTGCATCGTTCTCCTGAGCGTCACGCTGGATTTTGTCCAGGAGTACCGCGCCAACGCGGCTGCGGAAAAGCTGCGCCAATCGGTTTCCGTTCGGGCCATCGTGGTGCGCGATGGCAAGCAACTGGAGGTCGCGGTCACCGAGGTGGTGCCCGGTGATGTCGTTCTGCTCTCGGCAGGAGATCTGATTCCGGCGGACGGAAGAGTGCTTGAAGCGCGTGATTTGTTCGTCAAGCAGGCGCTGCTGACGGGTGAGTCCTACCCGGTGGAAAAGCGGCCCGGCGTGCTCCCTGATTCCGCCACTGATCTTCAGGAGGCGACCAACGCGGTGTTCATGGGCACATCGGTCATCAGCGGGAGCGCCCGGGTGCTGGTGGTCAGGAC
Source organism: Nitrospirales bacterium (assembly GCA_045403215.1). GTDB lineage: Bacteria > Nitrospirota > Nitrospiria > Nitrospirales > NS-4 > NS-12. Next base: position 1,576 of record JAXIOW010000197.1, read on the forward strand.
CGGGGCCGTTACCGCCATCGGAGAAATCGCCGACAGCGTCTCCCGCCCGTCGGCACCGACCTCGTTCGAGATCGGCGCCCGCCGCTTCGGCATGCTGATCATGCGGCTGACGGTCTTGATGGTGATGTTCGTGCTGCTCGTGAATACCTTGTTCCACAAGCCGTGGCTGGAGTCATTCCTGTTCGCTGTGGCGTTGGCCGTCGGCCTGACGCCGGAACTCTTGCCCATGGTGATTTCGGTCACGCTGTCCCGTGGCGCGTTGCGCATGGCCAAGCGGCACATGATCGTCAAGCGACTAACCGCTATCCAGGACCTGGGTTCGATGGATGTCCTTTGCACCGACAAGACCGGCACCCTGACCGAGGCCAAAATTCGCATGGAAAGGCATGTGGATGCGGAAGGCCGGGCGAGCGAGCGGGTACTGGAGCTGGCCTATCTGAACAGCTTCTTCGAGACGGGCTTGAAGAGCCCGCTGGACGAAGCAATCCTCACCCACCAACACATTGAGGTGGGTGCCTGGAAAAAGATCGACGAGGTCCAGTTCGACTTTGAGCGTCGTCGCGTCTCTGTACTTCTGGATAACGGCGAGACGCGATGGCTGGTGGTGAAAGGCGCAGCGGACGAGATCGTGGAGCTTTGCACCCATTACGAAGCACAAGGCGCCGAGCGGCCCATGGACGAAGCCGCCCGGGTGGCGATTCTCGGCCAGTACCATGCGCTGGAAGAAGAAGGTTTGCGTGTGCTGGGGATCGCCTGGCGCCAGGTTCCGCTCGACCACCCTCATGCCGTGGTGGGTGACGAAACGGAGCTGGTGCTCGCCGGGTTTGCCGCCTTCCTCGACCCCCCCAAAGAGCGCGCCGCCTCCGCACTGGCTGCTCTGGATGAGGCCGGCGTCGCGATCAAGATCGTGACTGGCGACAGCGATCGGGTCACCCGGTATGTCTGCCTCCAATTGAAGATCCCGGTCACCGGGCTCCTGACCGGCAAGGAAATCGCGCAGATGGATGACCACGCGCTGCGCGCTCGGGTGGAAACGACGAACCTGTTTTGCAGGGTCAATCCATCGCAGAAAGATCGCGTGCTCCTTGCGCTCAAGGCACGCGGTCATGTGGTCGGCTACCTGGGTGATGGCATCAACGATGCGCCATCATTACACTCGGCAGATGTCGGGCTGTCGGTGGATTCGGCTGTGGACGTAGCCAAGGAGGCGGCCGACATGATCCTCCTGAAACACGACCTGCATGTGCTTCACGCGGGCGTGCTCGAAGGGCGGCGCACCTTC
>JAXIOW010000108.1:0-2453 GCA_045403215.1 Nitrospirales bacterium
AAAGGAGAAATATTGCGGCTTCGAATCACCCTGACTTCGTGGGAGACGCGCATTTTGCGGCGCAGGTCTTTTCTCGCGGCTCTTGAAAGGCGGCTTAAGTATTCCTCCAGGCTGTCAAAAGTGATCGGGAGTCGGGCGCAAGGCAGACATTGCACCCGGTTGAACTTTTTGATTACTTCCCCGGGGAGTTTGCCGTGGTGATTAAAGTTGTAAAACGCCACGATGTCGCTTTTAAGCTCGGCCGCGAGCGTTTGCAAGGCGCCCAAGGCCATTTTCCATGCCGCCTCAAGGGTGCCTGCATCGATTTGAGGATCAATCCCGATTTCACTCCATTCCCCGACTAACAACCCCACGCCTAAAACACGAGGATGAAACATTGAGGGGATGAGACGGACTGCCGCTCTCAGCGGCCTCTTGATCCATCCCTGCGCAAACGTGGACAAATCAAAACGGCTTTCAAACAAAGGCAATAAGAGAATAGGCGCATCATCTTTCGACACCACGATACTCCGCAGGTTAAAACCGTCGATACCCGATTCTTGCAACAGAGAAAGAAGAGGGGCGGTCCTAGAAGGCTCCGGAAAAAGCCGTCCGAGTTCTGCCGACGACACTCCGTCTAACCGGGGCACGCAATTGCAGGTAAGGTTATTCATGGCATGTCGGACGGGAATGCCGGATCTCATCTCGAGCGTCTACCTCTCAGGCCTCATCTTTCTTGTTCTGGCGGCGCGAGAGCACATCACAGACTGGCACGGGCTCCTGGCGAGGTACGCCATCCTCCTGGTCTTGCAGGCGGGGGTGGCCGCGGGTAGAGGCTGTGGTCTGCCCCGGATCATTGCCGCCTTCTTCCCGTTGGTCCCGGTTCTCGTGATCTACGACTCGTTGCGATTCATCCCAGAGTTGAACCCCGGAGACCGGGACGACCTCTTGATCTGGATCGACCGAGCCGTCCTGGGCGGAGACCCGAGCCTTTGGCTTGAGCGAATCAGCACCCCCTGGCTCACCGAATTCCTCCAGCTTGCGTATTTGGTCTACTACGTCCTTCCCTTCGTGTTGCTCGGGACCCTCTACTGCCGGCAGCCTCGCTTCGCGAAGGAACCTGGGCAGACGCGCGACCACGGAAGGGCCTTCGACCTGTGCGTCGTGGCTCTTCTCCTGTCTCACTACTTCGCATTCACTGGCTACATGGCAATCCCGGCCCTCGGGCCCCGATTCGCCCTGGCGCCCACGTACCGAACGGAACTCACCGGTCTCCTTGTCGCCGAACCGATCCGGCACATCCTCGACGCCGTGGAGGGAATCAAGCGCGACGCCTTCCCCAGCGGCCACGTCTCCGCGGCCTTGATCAGCGTCCACTACATGTTCCGATTCACGCCTCGCCTCGCCCGCTGCGCCCTCCCTGCGGTCTCCCTCATGATCTGTGCGTCACTGTACCTGCGCTACCATTATGCCGTCGATATCCTTGGAGGCGGAATTCTCGCCGCCCTCTGCGTCCTGCTGGCGCCCCGACTCCTTCGTCACGAGCACCCCACCTCCCGGGGATGACCGCTGTAGGGACACCTTCTCCTTCCCTCCGCTCGGCCAGCCGCTCGGCGTCGTTGATGGTCTCGTAGCCCGCCGGGCGGCTGTCGATGAACTGGCGCAAGAGGTCCGATAGTCGGGACGAGCCGATTGTGCCCGCGTCACCCATTGGGTGGTGAAATGTGGGATACGATAAGGTCTTCATCCGGCGGAGGTCAGGAATGGTGGTCCCTGTCTCGATACGCTCTATCGAATTGGGGAACAGAAGGCAGCTCAAGACATTCATCAAGTTCCCGTGGAGAATCTACAGGGATGAGCCCAACTGGGTCCCACCCCTGATCCTCGACCAGCTTCAGTTCTTCACGCCGGGTAAGAATCCGTACTTTTCCCATTCGACAGCCCGGCTCTTCATGGCGTTTCGGGGAGACGAGCCGGTGGGAAGAATCTCAGCCCATGAGAACAATCAGCACATCCAGGTCCATAAAGACGGAGCGGGATTCTTCGGCTTCTTCGAATGCATCGATGACCAAGCGGTAGCGAATGCGCTGTTTGATGTTGCCTCGACCTGGCTATGGGAGCGAGGGCTCAAGACCATGCGGGGGCCCGTCAGCTTCTCGGTGAATCATGAAGTCGGATTGCTCCTCGACGCCTTCGACGAGCCGCCCCTCATCCGGATGACCTACAATCCCCCATACTATGTCGGGCTGATCGAAGGATATGGCTTGCGGAAGATCCAGGATCTGTACGCGTATGTCATGTTTGAGAGTGAGGAGATTCCGGAGCGGTTGCGCGGTATTTCCGATCTTGTTCTTGAGGACCCCAAGCTCGTCGTCCGGACGGTGGAGGCACGAGATTTCAAGAATGAGATGGAGCGGATAAAGAAGATATTCGCGGAGGCCTGGTCCGAGAACTGGGGTGCCGTCCCGCTTACG
>JAXIOW010000047.1:0-3882 GCA_045403215.1 Nitrospirales bacterium
ATCTGCTGCCACGTGCCGAGCAGCAGCGCGCCGTCGGTGAAGGGGATGGTCACCGACGGGCCTTGCAGGTGCCCCCGCAAGTGGCTGTGCGCGTTGTCCTCGCCGGGATTGCGGGTGTTGTGCTCCCAGCGCGCGTCGGCCGGGATCAGACGGTCCCAGATTGCCTGGGTGTCGGCGCGGATGCCCGGCTCGTCCTCGATGAGCATCACGGAGGCGGTGGTGTGCCGGATGAAGACCGTGGCGATCCCGGCCTTCAGCCCGGTTTCGGCCACCGCTTCCTGGACACGCTTGGTGATGTTCTCGATCTGATTGTGACCGCGCATGTCCAGCCGGATCGGGATGGTTTTGACGCTCATCTCAGCCGTCCCGCTTCAGGCTGCGCAAGAACCAGAGCTCCCAACGCGGCAGCGCGGCGCCGCGGGCCTCGGCGAGCAGTTGGTCGAACGCGCCCTCCGCGGCCAGCTCGCGCACCGCCTGCACCACGCGCGGGCTCAGGATGCCCTCCACCCGCAGCTTGTCGAGGTAGGTGAAGGCCTCGGGCAAACTCTCCTTCTTCCGCGTGTAGTAATCACGCCCGCGCTGCCGGTTGCTGTAGGCCTCGAACTGCTCGCACGCCACCAGCACCTCAGCCAGCTCGCGGACCCACCGCGCCGACCCGTTCAGCTTCTCGGGGTAGTAATAGTAGAGCATGACTCGCGCCATCCACGGCGCCCACTTCACGCCGAGCCGGGCCAGCTTGGGCCTGACGGTGCGCAGCTGCCGGGTGAGGCGGCGCGCGTAGCCCAGGCGCATCTCCACCTGTTCGGTGGTCCAGGAATCGAGCGGCACGCCGAGCCGGAAGAGGTCCTGGGCATAGCGCACCAGAAACGCCTCCGTCTCCCGGCCGTACGCAGTGGACGGATGGACCGCGCGCCATTCACGGGGCCGAGTGGGAATGCCGTTCGCCCGTGCCCAGGACCAGATCTTGCCGAACAGCTCCTGGTCGAGGCCCGCCCGTCCCAAATCATGCAGCAGGCACGCGATCTGGTACCGCTGCACCCGTTCTTCGGGATGGCCCAGCCGCCGCGCGACCGCCGCGCACATGCGGGCGGTGCGGAGCGCATGGTGGCAGTCGTAACCGCGTATCACCCGGCCGGGCTTGCGCGGATGCGGGTAGTCGTACAGCCGCATGAGCGGTCCGACCAGCGAGCGCGGCATCAGCAACGGTGCGGGATCGCGGGCAGACTCGGGCATGATGATCCTCTGGCCAAGTTGGGACAGCAGTTACGCGGTTGGAGAATATCTCTAGGGAGGAACGCTGTCAAGCTTAAGCGCGGGTTGCCAGGCGACGACGGGCAAGGTATGATCGGGCCAGTTTCCCGTGGCAGACATCACGCGCATCAAGACGAAGACGCCGGAGCCCTACCCGATCACGGCGGTCAGTGTCGAGACGCACGACACCAAGACCTTCCGCTTCGCCCTGCCGGAGAACGCCACACTCGACATGCTGGCGGGCGATCACCTCTACATCCATGCCACGGCCACGATCAGCGGCAAGGCCGTCAAGCGGCCTTACACGCCCTCGTCGCTGCCCGGCACCGTGGGCTATTTCGACGTGACGATCAAGCGCTATGAGACCGGCGTCGTCTCCAAGTACGTCCATGAGCGGAAGGTGGGCGACACCGTGCTGATGAGCGGGCCGAACACGGGTGGGCACTGGGTGGACGGGATGGCCAAGAAGGTCGGCTTCGTCGCCGGCGGGACCGGCATCACACCGATGATCGCCATCATCCGCGGGATCCTGACGAAGCGGCTCGACGTCGAACTGTTTCTGCTCTTCGCGAACAAGACCGAGGCGGACATCATCTTCAGGAAGGAATGGGATCGGGACGCGCGCGAGCATCCCAACTTCCACTGCTATCACGTGCTCGGACTGCCACCCGCGGACTGGACGATGGGGGTCGGGCGGGTCACCGCCGACATTCTGCGCCAGCGCCTCCCACCGCCGGGTCCGGACACGATCGTCTTCCTCTGCGGCCCCCCGCCGATGATGGAGGCCCTGGAAGGCACCCTCAAGGACCTCGGTTATCCCGAAGAGGCTGTCATCCTCCCCTAAGGGGTCTTTGCGCGTGTGACTGCGCCGGGTGGTCTCACTCGTGCTTGGCCCGGATCAACTTGGCCCGAGCGGCCAGCGTCGTCGCTTGGGCTTCCCGGTTGGTCCTCGCGAGCAAGGCCGCGTAGTTCTCCAGGGTCGTGGCCAGCCCCAGATCGTCAGGTCCCAGCATTTTTTCCTTGATAGCCAGCGCGCGCTGGTAGAAAGGCTCGGCCTCGGCGTAGCGGCCCTGAACGTAATGGATCTCGCCCAGATTGTTGAGGATGATGGCGACGTCCAGATGCTCCGGCCCCTTGGCGCGCTCCATGATATCGAGCGCCGAGCGGAACAGCGGTTCTGCCTCGGCGTAGCGCCCCTGGCTTCTGAAACTGACGGCGCGATTATTAAGGTCACCGGCCTGATCGGCGGGGACGCGGGTTTGCAGGAGTTGTTGGGCCAGCGGGTGCTCCCAGCCCCAGCCGGACAGCCTCCCGTTCTCAATGATCAGCGGTGTCAACTGTTGATTGGAAATCATGCCCTCGGGATCAACGCCGCCCGTGTAGTAGAACAGTACCTCATAGCTCAGGCCCCCCTGCTCCAGGATCTGCGTCCGATAGGGGCTCTGGATGACTTCGTGCTTCTCGCACGGCAGCCACCCGAGCGCGCGCTGGACCTGGGCCCATGTGGACCATCCCCACTGGACACACCCTTCCACTGGATCGGCCTGCATCCGTTCCAGAACTTCTTCGCGTGATTGGCCGAGGGTCAGTGTCTTCAGGTGGGCGACATGCAGGGCCGCCAAGTCCAGATTCTTGTCGGGTGTCGGGTAGGATGTGTAGGTGGCAACGTTCGAAGCCGAGCACGCGGCTAACACAAGCAGTCCCATGATCGAGCCGATCGGGATCATTCGTATCATCATGCTGTCCTGCTCCCTTTGGTCTTGCCGGTGATCCTGCTGACCTCATCGAAGTACGCGACGAACGCTTTCATCCCCCCGGACGCCTGCCCCCAATCGAAATGCTCGTTGGGCGCATGGTAGCCGTGCTCCGGCAGACTCAAGCCCAGGAACATCACGGGCGCCCTCCACCGCTCCGCCATGGTCACGACCGCCCCGATGGACCCGCCCTCGCGGATGAAGGCCGGCTCCTTGCCGAAGCCGAAGCGCAGCGCCTTCCGTACGGCCTCCGCATACGGCCCGCCCAGATCGGCCACGTAGGGTCGCAGCATGCCGTGCGCTTCTACGCGGACGTCCGGGTTGAGCTTGCGGACATAGGCGCGGAAGATCCGGAAGATGGCGGCCGGGTCCTGATCCGGCACCAGCCGCATGCTGACCTTCGCCTCCGCGCGCGGCGGAATGGAGGTTTTGACCCCCGGCCCCGTGTAGCCTCCGACGAAGCCGTGCACTTCAAACGTGGGTTCGGCCCACAGGCGCTTCATGACTTCCAGACGATCCCGCACGCGCAATTTCGTCAACTGGTGCGCGGCGGCGAAGGTCTTCACCTGAAAGCCCGACTTCAGAAACTGCGCCCGATCCGTCTTGCCCAGCGGCCTGACTGACTTGTAAAACCCCGGGATGGCAACCCGTCCGGTTTTCGCGTCCACGCAGGCCGCGAGCACGGCGGCCAGCTCCGCAAGGGGATTGCGGGCCGCACCGCCGGTCAAGCCGGAATGCGCCTCCCGCTTGGCGGTTTCCAGGATCAGCCGCGCGGCCAGAGTGCCCCGCAGCCCATAGGGCGCCGCCGGACGGCCGCCCGCCAGCCAGATTGTATCTGAAACAACCACAGAATCCGGTTTGCGTAATTCCACTGCCT
>JAXIOW010000209.1:0-13011 GCA_045403215.1 Nitrospirales bacterium
ATGGTGATGCCGGGGGACAACGTGGCGGTCACGGCGGAGCTGATCTCGCCGATTGCGATGGACCAGGGGCTGCGCTTTGCGGTCCGCGAGGGGGGCAAGACCGTCGGCTCCGGCATCGTCACCGAAATCCTGGCGTAAGGGTCCGGGAGGGGTTGCCCATGCGAGAGATCATTTCATTGGCCTGTACCGACTGCAAGCGGCGCAATTATTCCACGATGAAGAACAAGAAGAACGATCCAGAGCGGCTGGAGCGTCGCAAGTATTGTCGGTTTTGCCGCAAGCACACTCCGCACAAGGAAACAAAGTAAAACCGCCGGCGGTTTCAGACACGATAGAGGGGCATGGTGTTCAACGGTTAGCACGTCGGTCTCCAAAACCGAAGGTCTGGGTTCAATTCCTAGTGCCCCTGCCAACCGAACTTGTTGGACCCGGCCTTTCGATCAAAGAGACGGGGAGATGCAATACCTCAAGTAATCTTGAGTGGAGTGTGCAGGACGGGATGTTCACACAGGCGCGAGCTACTCTCGTAGAGTTTTTCAACGATGTCCGTTCGGAGCTGAAGAAGATCTCGTATCCGAGCCGGAGCGAGACGATCGGGTCCACGACGGTAGTGATCATCTTGGTGCTGATCGTGTCGCTCTTTTTACGGTTGGCGGATATTGTGATCAGTGTATTGATCGTGAAGATACTGTGAGCAAGATCAGCGTCATGGCCAAGAACTGGTACGTCGTCCACACTTACGCGGGCTTCGAGGGCCGTGTCAAGGACAGCATTCTGGAACGCGCGAACCAGCTGGGCTTGCAGGACAGGATCGGGCAAGTGCTGGTGCCGACCGAGGACGTGATCGAGATCAAGGAAGGCAAGAAACGCACATCGACGCGGAAATTTTTCCCGGGATACGTTCTGGTTGAAATGGACATGTCGAACGAGTCCTGGCAGATGATCAAGGAGACCCCGAAGGTCACCGGCTTTGTGGGTGGGGGCGCGCAACCCATCCCTTTGACGCAGCAGGAGGTCGAGACACTCCTCAAGCAGATCGACAGCGGGACAGCGGTGCCCCGCCAGAAGGAGGAATTCCACAAGGGGGACAGCGTGCGCATCATCGACGGACCGTTCCTCGGGTTCAACGGGATGGTGGACGAGGTCGATCAGGAACGCGGACGGGTGAAAGTCCTGGTGAGTATTTTTGGCCGGGGCACTCCCGTGGAACTGGGGTTCCTGCAGGTCGAGCGCTTGTAAGGCGCACGGGGAAAGGCGCGTCATGGCAAAGGAAGTCAAAACCCTGGTCAAGTTGCAGATCCCGGCCGGAAAAGCCAACCCGGCACCGCCGGTGGGTCCGGCTCTGGGGCAGCACGGCGTGAACATTATGGAGTTCTGCAAACAGTTCAACGCCAAGACCCAGAGCCAGGAGGGATCCATCATCCCGGTCGTCATTACGGTCTACATCGATCGGAGCTTTACCTTCGTGATGAAGACCCCGCCCGCGTCGGACCTCCTCAAGAAGGCGGCTGGGATCATCAAAGGCTCCGGGGTGCCCAACAAAGACAAGGTGGGGAAGGTGACGCCCGCCCAGATCAACGAGATCGCACGGATCAAACTGCCCGATCTCAACGCAGCCGATTTGACGGCGGCCGCCCGAATCATTGAAGGGACGGCGCGGAGCATGGGGCTGGTCGTCGCGAAGGACTAGGACGGGGAGTACCACGATGGGCAAGAAGTGGAAAGCGGCCGCCGCGCTGGTTGAACCGCGGCCGTACGACCTGCGGGAGGCGGTGGAGTTGGTGAAGCGGATAGCCTACGCGAAGTTCGACGAAACGGCCGAGATGGCGCTCCGCCTGGGAGTGGACCCGAAGCGGTCGGATCAGATGGTGCGGGGCTCGGTGGTGCTCCCGCATGGCACCGGCGGCAAGGTTCGCATTCTGGTGTTCGCCAAGGGCGAGAAGGAGAAAGAGGCCCGGGATGCCGGAGCGGATATCGTCGGGGGCGAGGAACTGGTGGAGAAGATCAAGGGCGGCTGGCTGGAATTCGATCGCGCCATCGCCACGCCGGATATGATGGGAACGGTGGGTAAGCTAGGCAAGATCCTGGGCCCTCGCGGACTGATGCCCAATCCCAAGACCGGAACCGTGACGTTCGAAGTCGCCAAGGCCATCAGTGATATCCGCAAGGGACGGGTGGAGTACAAGGTGGAGAAAGCCGGCATTCTCCATGTTCGGGTTGGCAAGGTCTCGTTCGAGGCTGAGAAGCTGTACGAGAACGCCCTTGCCATCCTGGACTCGGTGATTAAAGCCAAACCGTCGACGAGCAAGGGCCGCTATCTCAAATCGGTCACCCTGTCGTCGACGATGGGCCCCCCGGTCCCGGTGGAGACCACCACGCTCAGCAAGAAGCTGGTCGCGTAACCGCTGCAGCCGTCTCACGCGCGGACGGATTCGCGAGAAGAGGAACGCAATGCGCAAGGAAGAGAAAGCACAGGCGATTGTCGAGCTCAGGGAGAAGTTCAGCCGTGCGCGGGCGGCGTTTCTGACCGAGTGCACGGGGTTGGCGGGCAACGAGGTTACGGAGCTGCGCCGACAGCTGCGGGGCGCCCGCGCGGAGCTCAAGGTCGTGAAGAACACGCTGGCGATCCTGGCCGCGGACGGGACTCCGTTGAGCGTGGTCAAGGAGCACTTCCGGGGGCCACTGTCCGTTGCGATCGGCTATGCCGATCCGGCGTTGCCCGCGAAGATCCTTCGTGACTTCATCGCCAAAGACAAGCGCGACAAGAAAATGCGGATCATTGTCGGCGTGGTCGAGGGAAACCTCCTCGACGCGTCGCGCGTGAAGGCTGTTGCGGACCTGCCCCCACGGAATGCCCTGCTGTCGATGTTGCTGGCGGGATTGCAGGGTCCTCTGGTGGGTCTGGCCGGCACGATGAACGGAATTGTGGTTACGTTTGTTGGAACCTTGATTGCCATTAAGGAAAAACCGAAGGAGGCGCCCATGCCAGGTGCAACTGCGACAAAGCTGTCAAAGGAAGAGTTCATCAAGATGATCGAAGGGATGACGGTCTTGGAATTGGACGACTATGTGAAAGCCCTGCAGGAGCGCTTTGGCGTGACCGCGGCTGCGCCGGCGGCAGCGGCGCCGGCGGGCGGCGGCGCGGCAGCGGCGCCGGCCGAAGAAAAAACGGCGTTCGACGCGGTCCTGACGAATGCCGGCGACAAGAAGATCCAGGTCATCAAGGTCGTACGCGAACTGACCAACCTGGGCCTCAAGGAGGCAAAGGACTTGGTCGAAGGCGCACCCAAGCCGGTGAAAACCGGCGTCACCAAGGAAGAGGCCGAGACCATCAAGAAGAAGCTGGAAGAGCAGGGTGCCAAAGTCGAGATTAAGTAGCGTGGGCCGATGGGTGCTCTGATTCCACCAGCCGTCCCTGCGACGACCGGGGAGACGGCCACCATCCGAGTGGGGGACGATCCATGTCCGAAATGACGGGAAGCAGTTTGATCGAACGGAAAGATTTTTCGAAGATCCCGCGTCACCTCGAAATTCCCGATCTGATCGAAATCCAGAAGCGGTCCTATGACAGCTTCCTGCAGATGGACGTCGATCCGGACCGGCGTGAGGACAAGGGGCTGCAGGCCGCACTCACCAGCGTGTTTCCCATCGCAGATTACAACAGCACCGCGGTGCTGGAGTTCGTGAACTACAGCCTCGGGACGCCGAAATATGATGTGCGCGAGTGTATGGAGCAGGGGATGAGCTACGCCGCGCCTCTGAAGATCCGTGTGCGCCTCGTGGTACTCGACAAGGAGGATAAATCGCCCACCAAGAAAGTCCTGGACGTACGCGAGCAGGAGGTCTACATCGGCGAACTGCCGCTGATGACAGAGCGCGGCACGTTCATCATCAACGGGACCGAGCGGGTGGTGGTGAGCCAGTTGCACCGCTCGCCGGGGGCTTTCTTCACGCATGACAAGGGCCGCACGCACGCCAGTGGGAAGGTCCTGTTTTCGGCGCGGATCATTCCGTATCGCGGATCGTGGCTCGACTTTGAGTTTGACACGCGTGACATCCTCTACGTCCGGATCGACCGGCGACGGAAGATGCCGGCCACGATTCTATTGAAAGCCTTCGGGTACACCACCGATGATCTTCTGCGGATGTACTATCCCGTGGAGGAGATCCATGTCCAGAAGGGCAAGCTGTGGCGGAAATTGGACCCGGAGATTCATGCCGGGCTGCGCGTTCCCCATGATTTCGTGGAAAAGGGCAGCAAGGAGCCCATCGCCCGCGAAGGCTCGAAGCTTACCAAGGCCACCATCGGCCGGCTGAAGGCGGCTGGGACCAAGGAGATCGAGGTCAACCCCGAGGATCTGGTGGGCCGCACCGTCCTGGTCGACCTGGTGGACGGCGGGATCAAAGAAAAGATCCTCGAAAAGAATCACAAGCTGACGGCCGAGGCCCTGAAAAAGGTCCTGGCCAGCAAGATCGACTCGTTCAAGGTCGTCTTTCGCGACAGCACGACGACCGCTTCGGTGATCGAAGACACGCTGGAGAGCGAGAAGACCACGTCCAAGGAAGAGGCCATGGTCGAGATCTACAAGCGGCTACGCCCGGGGGAAACGCCCTCCATCGAGACGGCGCGTGCGCTGTTCGAGAACCTCTTCTTCAATTCTAAGCGCTACGATCTCTCCCCAGTGGGCCGGCTCAAACTGAACAAGAAGCTGGTCCTTGATCTCCCGCTTGAGAAACGGACGCTGACGCCTGAGGACATCGTCGAGGTGGTCCGCTACATCGTGAACCTCAAGGCCGGCAAGGGAGAGGTGGACGATATCGATCACCTTGGCAACCGCCGCGTCCGGTCCGTCGGCGAGTTGCTGGAGAACCAGTTCCGGTTGGGACTGGTCCGCATGGAGCGGAGCATCCGGGAACGGATGAACCTCCTGGACATGGAAGCCGTGCTCCCGCACGACTTGATCAACGCCAAACCGGTGATCGCGGCCATCAAGGAATTCTTCGCCAGTAGCCAGCTCTCGCAGTTTATGGACCAGACGAACCCGCTGGCCGAGATCACCCATAAACGGCGCCTCTCGGCCTTGGGGCCCGGCGGGCTGACCCGCGAGCGCGCGGGCTTCGAGGTCCGCGACGTCCATCCCTCCCACTACAGCCGGATCTGCCCGATCGAGACGCCGGAAGGGCCCAACATCGGCCTGATCACCTCCCTGGCCACCTACGCACGGGTCAACGAGTTCGGCTTTATCGAGGCCCCGTACCAGAAGGTTCGAAAGGGAAAGGTGACGGATGAGATCGAGCACCTGTCGGCCATCGACGGGGATCGGTATCACATTGCCCAGGCCAATTCCGAAGTCGGCACCGATCAGCGACTGATCGCCGACAATGTGTCCGCGCGCTACGGCGGGGATTTCGTTCTGGTGCATCCCGACAAAGTGGAGTACATGGACGTGTCCCCCAAGCAGACGGTCAGCGTGGCGACCGCCTTGATCCCGTTCCTCGAGCACGACGACGCGAACCGCGCCCTGATGGGCTCCAACATGCAACGGCAGGCCGTTCCCCTCATCCAGACCGAAGCGCCGCTGGTGGGAACCGGCATGGAAGCGATCGTGGCCCGCGACTCGGGTTACGTTGTCCTGGCCCAGCGCACGGGCGTCGTGGAGAGCGTGGACGCCACCCGGATCGTCATCAAGACCGAACTGCGTAAGAAAGAGGCGGGGAGCAAAAAGCACGAGGTCTGTCTCGACACCTACGACCTCATCAAGTTCAAGCGGTCCAACCAGAGTACCTGCATCACTCAGAAGCCAGTGGTGTCGGTGGGGCAGACAGTCAAGCGCGGCCAGGTGCTGGCTGACGGGCCAGCGATCGACCGTGGCGACCTCGCGCTGGGCCGGAACGTGCTGGTGGCCTTCATGCCGTGGGGCGGGTACAACTTTGAGGACGCAATCCTGCTCAGCGAGCGCCTCGTCCGTGATGATGTCTTCACATCCATCCACATCGAAGAGTTTGAGGTTGAGGCCCGCGAGACCAAGTTGGGCAAGGAAGAGATCACCCGAGACATTCCCAACGTCGGTGAAGAAGCCTTGCGCGACCTAGACGAGAGCGGCATCATCCGCATCGGCGCGGAGGTCCGGCAGGGGGACATCCTCGTGGGCAAGGTGACGCCCAAAGGAGAGACCCAGCTCACGCCAGAGGAGAAGTTGCTGCGCGCCATCTTTGGGGAGAAGGCAGGCGATGTGAAGGACACTTCGCTAACCGTTCCCCCGGGGGTGGAGGGGATCGTGGTGGACGTCAAGATCTTCTCGCGCAAGGGGCTCGACAAGGATGAGCGCTCCAAAAGCATCGAGAGCGAGGACGTGCTCAGGATCCAGCGCGAGCATCAGGACAGTCTCCGCATCGTGGAAGAGGAGAAAAACAAAAAGATCCGCAAACTGCTGCTCGGCAAGGTCGTCGCCCGGGACCTCATGGACGGGGAGACCGGCGAGATCATCCTGAAGCGGAAGGGGAAGCTCACCCCCGAGATCCTGAAGAAGCTCAACGACGAGGAGGTGCGCCGGATCGTGCTGAGCGACCCTGAGGATCAGAAGGAAATCGAGGAGACCGAGCGGCTGGCCAAGGAGCAGATCGAAATTTTACAGACGCTCTACGACGAGAAAGTGGGGCGGCTGCGGCGCGGTGATGAACTGCCGCCCGGCGTCATCAAGCTTGTCAAAGTCTACATCGCGATGAAACGCAAGATCTCCGTCGGCGACAAGATGGCGGGCCGGCACGGGAATAAAGGCGTCGTCTCGCGTATTTTGCCTGAGGAGGACATGCCCTGTCTGCCGGACGGTACGCCGGTGGAAGTGGTGCTCAACCCCCTGGGCGTTCCCTCCCGGATGAACGTCGGGCAGATCCTCGAGACTCACCTCGGCTGGGCCGCCCAAGCCCTGGGACTGTGGGTGTCGAGCCCGGTGTTCGAAGGGGCGGCCGAAGCTGAGATCAAGGCGCTGTTAAAGAAGGCCAAGCTGCCGGAGACTGGACAGAGCATCCTGTATGATGGCCGCACCGGCGAGGCGTTCCAGGGCCCCGTCACCGTCGGCTACATGTACATGATGAAGCTGCACCACCTGGTGGACGATAAGATCCATGCCCGGTCCATCGGGCCCTATTCGCTGGTCACGCAGCAACCGTTGAGCGGGAAAGCCCAGTTCGGCGGTCAGCGGTTGGGCGAGATGGAAGTCTGGGCGCTCCAAGCCTATGGCGCCGCCTCGACCCTGCAAGAGTTCCTGACCGTCAAGTCGGACGATGTCCCGGGACGCTCGCGGATGTACGAGGCGATCGTCAAGGGCGAACCGTTCCTTGAGCCCGGACTCCCGGAATCCTTCAACGTCCTGGTCAAGGAACTCCAGAGCCTGGGACTGGATGTGGAACTGATCAAAGCGAAGGCCTAGGGGAAGTGCCGGCTTTAGCGAGCTTGGGAGGGAGGTAGAAGCGTGGAAGGAATTACCACCGTCTTTGAGAAGCCGCGCGACGGCGTATCATTCGACGCGATCCGCATTCGCTTGGCGTCTCCGGAGAAGGTCCGCTCGTGGTCCTACGGCGAGGTGAAGAAGCCGGAGACCATCAACTACCGGTCCTTTAAGCCCGAAAAGGATGGGCTGTTCTGCGCCAAGATCTTCGGCCCGACCAAGGACTGGGAGTGCAACTGCGGCAAGTACAAGCGGATGAAACACCGCGGGATCGTGTGCGACAAGTGCGGCGTGGAAGTGATCCAGTCGAAGGTCCGCCGCGAGCGCATGGGGCACATCGAGCTCGCGGCGCCGGTGGCGCACATCTGGTTCCTGAAGGGCCTGCCGAGCCGCATCGGCACCCTTTTGGACATGAGCCTCAAACAACTGGAGCGCATTCTGTACTTCGAGAGCTATGTCGTAATCGAGCCGGGGTCCACGGACTTACGGGAGAAGGACCTCATCTCCGAAGAGCGGTATCGGACGTTGATGCAGGACCAGCCGTCAGGCCTCAAGGCCGGGATCGGCGCAGAGGCCATCCGGGAATTGTTGCGAAAGATCGGTCTGGAAGCCGAGCGGGCCGTCCTGCACGACAAGGTGAAGGGGACCAACTCCATCGCGCAGAAGAAAAAATACATCAAGCGCTTGAAGGTGATTGACTCCTTCATCCGGTCCGGCAACAAGCCGGAATGGATGATCATGGATGTTATCCCGGTGCTTCCTCCGGAGCTGCGGCCGCTGGTCCCGCTCGACGGAGGCCGGTTCGCCACGTCTGACCTCAACGATCTCTACCGCCGGGTCATCAACCGGAACAACCGGCTCAAGCGCCTGATGGAGCTGAAAGCGCCGGGCGTGATCATCCGCAACGAGATGCGGATGCTGCAGGAGGCCGTGGATGCCCTGTTCGACAACGGGCGTCGCGGGCGCGCGATTCGGGGTCCCAACAAGCGCCCGCTGAAGTCGCTCAGTGACATGTTGAAGGGCAAGCAGGGGCGGTTCCGTCAGAACTTGCTCGGCAAGCGCGTCGACTACTCGGGCCGGACAGTCATCGTCGTGGGCCCGGAACTGCGGCTCCACCAGTGCGGGCTGCCGAAAAAGATGGCCCTGGAGCTCTTCAAGCCGTTCATCTTCCACAAGCTGGAAGAGCGGGGCGCGGCGACCACGATCAAGAGTGCCAAGCGCCTGGTCGAGAATGAGAAGCCGGAGGTCTGGGACGTCCTCGACGAGGTCATCAAAGAGCACCCCATACTATTGAACCGCGCGCCCACCTTACATCGGCTCGGCATCCAGGCGTTTGATCCGGTTCTGGTGGAGGGGAAAGCGATCCGTCTGCATCCCCTGGTCTGCGCCGCTTTCAATGCCGACTTTGACGGGGACCAGATGGCCGTCCACGTGCCGCTCTCGGTCGAAGCCCAGATCGAGGCGCGCGTGCTGATGATGTCGATCAACAACATCCTCTCCCCGGCGAACGGGAAGCCGATCACGGTGCCTTCGCAGGACATGGTGCTGGGGTGCTACTGGCTGACCCGCGAACAGCCCGGTGCAAAGGGCGAAGGCAAGATTTTCAGCTCGCCGGAAGAAGTCCGGATGGCCTATGACGCCGGCGAGGTTTCGGAGCACGCCCGCATCAAGGTCCGCGGGCTCACCCCCATCCGCGAGTCCGGAATGACGGAAGACACCTGGAGGAATCCGTCCCGGTGGAAGCAGTACACCACGGTCGGCCGGATGCTGTTCGGCGAGGTCCTCCCGCCGGGGGTCCCGTTTGAGGCCGTCAACTTGCTGATGACCAAGAAGGAACTGACGAAGCTGATCGACGCCTGTTACCGCCAGGCCGGTCACCGCGAAACGGTCATCATGTTGGACCGTATCAAGGACCTCGGCTTCTATTACGCGACGCGTGCTGGGATCTCCATCTGCGTCGATGACATGCTCATTCCCGCGAAGAAGAGCGAGCTGATCCGGAAAGCGCACGAGGAGGTCGCGGAAATCGAACGGCAATATGCCGACGGGCTGATTACAAACGGCGAGCGATACAACAAGGTGATTGACATCTGGGCCCACGTCGGCGAGCAAGTGGCCAACGAGATGATGAAGGAGCTCGGGGCGTCCACCGGCACCGGCGAGCGGCGCGGCTTCAATCCCATCTTCATGATGGCGGACTCGGGGGCCCGCGGCAGCACCCAGCAGATCCGCCAACTGGGGGGCATGCGGGGGTTGATGGCGAAGCCGTCCGGGGTGATCATCGAGACGCCCATCACGGCCAACTTCCGGGAAGGTCTGACCGTGCTCCAGTACTTCATTTCAACCCATGGCGCGCGCAAGGGACTCGCGGACACTGCCTTGAAAACCGCAAACTCCGGCTACCTGACCCGACGTCTGGTGGACATCGCGCAGGACGTCATCGTCAGCGAGGATGATTGCGGCACGCAAGACGGCATCTATGTCACCGCACTGGTGGAGGGCGGCGAGATCATCCAGCAACTGGGCGAGCGCATCCTCGGCCGCATCGCGGCGGAAGATGTGCGGGACCCGGTCACGGGCGAGCTCATCGTCGGCGCCAACGAACAGATCACGGAGGAAAAGGCCGCCACGATCGTGGAGGCCGGGTTGGATCGGGTCAAGATCCGGTCCGTCCTGACGTGCGAGTCCCGTCGCGGGGTCTGCGTGATGTGCTACGGGCGTGACCTGGCACGAGGCCAACTGGTGGAACGCGGCGAGCCGGTCGGCGTAATCGCGGCCCAGTCAATCGGCGAGCCCGGCACTCAGTTGACGATGCGGACGTTCCACATCGGCGGCACGGCCAGCAAAGTGGTCGAGCAGACGACGTTGGAATCGAAGCACGCGGGAACGATCCATTACGTGAGCTACGATTCCAAGAAGAACGCCGACATCCCCCACCCGGCGATCGCGGTCAGGAACAAGGACGGGGACTGGGTCGTCATGAGCCGGAACGCCAAGATCGCCGTGCATGACGAGTCCGGGCGGGAACGCGAGAAGTACCCGGTGGTGTACGGGGCCAAGATCAAGGTCAAGGACGGGGGCAAGATCGCCGTGGGCCAGCGACTCGTCGAGTGGGACCCGTACTCGCTCTCTATCCTAACCGAAGTCGGCGGGCGGGTGGCGTTCGGCGACATCATGGAAGGCGTCACGATGAAAGAAGAGCTCGATGAGGTGACCGGCCTGTCGCGCAAGGTCATCATCGACCATCCGGGCGCATCGTATCGTCCCCGCATTTCGATCAAGGATGAGGCCGGCAAGACCGCCAAAGTGCCCGGCACGAACACGGTCGCCCGCTACATGCTGCCGGTCGGGGCGCACATCTTCGTCGAAAAGGGGCGGACCATGCATCCCGGCGACGTGCTGGCGAAAATCCCGCGCGAGACAACGAAGACGAAGGACATCACCGGCGGGCTCCCGCGCGTGGCCGAGCTGTTCGAGGCCCGCAAGCCCAAGGAGCACGCCATCATCAACGAGATTGATGGGACGGTGGAGTTCGGCGGGTACGTCAAGGGGATGCGGAAGATCATCGTGCGCAACGATATGGGCGATACCAAGGAGTATCTGATCCCCAAGGGGAAGCACATCAACGTGCAGGAAGGGGATTGGGTCAAGGCCGGCGAGCCCCTCATGGACGGCTCGGCGAACCCGCATGACATCCTCGATATCAAGGGGCCCAAGGAGCTGCAGAAATACCTGGTCGACGAGGTCCAGGAGGTGTACCGGCTCCAGGGTGTGACCATCAACGATAAGCACATCGAGATCATCGTCCGCCAGATGCTACGCAAGGTTCGGGTGGAGGACCCCGGCGACACCGATTTCCTATCCGGAAGCCAGGTGGACAAGTTCGTGTTCGGCGAGGAAAACGAAAAAGTCGTCGCCAAAGGAGGCAAGCCGGCAGCGGCCAAGCCGGTGCTGCTCGGCATCACGCGGGCGTCGCTGACGACCGAAAGCTTCATCTCCGCGGCGTCCTTCCAGGAGACGACGCGGGTCCTCACAGAGGCGGCCATCAATGGCAAGATCGATCACTTGCTGGGTCTGAAGGAAAATGTCATTGTCGGCCGGTTGATTCCGGCGGGGACCGGCCTTGCCGACTACCGCGACACATTCGTGTTGGACCAGGAAGAAAAAGAAGCCGCGCCGGCGCTCTCCGAGCCGGAGGCCAGCACCTTGACGGCACTGGTGGGGGAGTCAGGGGCCTAGGGGCGCTGAATGGGTCAAAAGTCTTTCGGATTCAGGGAGTTTTGGCTTGACAGGTCAGGGAAGAATCTCTAGAATTCCACGGTTTCACTCGATCACGCGAGGGCGTGGCGGAAGGATAGGTGGATGCCGACGATCAATCAACTGGTGAGACACGGGCGCACGCTCGCCAGAAGCAAGACCAAGAGCCCGGCGCTGATGCGCTCGCCGCAGAGACGCGGAGTCTGCATCCGGGTGTACACGACAACACCGAAAAAGCCGAATTCGGCCCTACGGAAAGTTGCTCGGGTGAGGCTCACGAACGGCATGGAAGTCAGCACCTACATTCCAGGCGTCGGGCACAATTTGCAGGAGCACTCCATCGTCCTAGTCCGAGGCGGGCGCGTCAAGGATCTACCCGGCGTCCGATATCATCTGGTGCGCGGCGCCCTCGATGCTGTGGGAGTGCAGAACCGGCGGCAAAGCCGTTCCAAGTATGGCGCCAAGCGGCAGAAGCCCGGAGCCGCGTAAGGGCGATGGCGAGGAGACGCTGAGATGCCGAGGCGGCGCAGGACAGTTCCCCGGGAGGCGGCACCCGATCCCCGGCACCACGACAAGCTGATCGGCAAATTCATCAATACCCTGATGAAAAAAGGGAAGAAGAGCACGGCCGAACGCATTTGCTACGGCGCGTTCGATCTGATTCAGGAACGGGCGAACGAGGATCCGCTGAAGATCTTTCGGACCGCGGTCGAGAACGTCAAGCCGGTCGTCGAGGTCAAGTCCCGGCGCGTGGGGGGCGCGTCCTATCAGGTGCCTGTGGAGATCCGTCCGGTCCGCCGCGTGGCCCTGGCCTTCCGGTGGATTCAGGAGTCGTCACACGCGCGGGCCGGCAAGAGTATGACGGATAAACTGGCGCGGGAACTCATGGATGCGGCCAACAACACTGGCACGTCCGTCAAGAAACGCGAAGATGTCCACCGCATGGCCGAGGCCAATCGGGCCTTCGCCCATTACCGGTGGTGAGAAAGGAACTGACACAGTCTGCCAGTCAGATAGTGCGTGTGACGTTCTAGTCGACAAGCCTGTCAGACAGACTATTCAGTTTTCTAGATCCTGCGGACAAACCACACGCTGGTGACCACGGGTCCCGGCGACATTGTTGAGCGCCGTCATGCGGTGTGAAGGCGGCGAGCACGGGGGGAGTATGGCGAAGGCGAAATACGAGCGGCGCAAGCCGCATGTGAACGTCGGGACGATCGGGCATGTGGACCACGGCAAGACGACCTTGACCTCGGCCTTGACGAAGGTGTGCGCGGCGCGGGG
Source organism: Nitrospirales bacterium (assembly GCA_045403215.1). Taxonomy (GTDB): domain Bacteria; phylum Nitrospirota; class Nitrospiria; order Nitrospirales; family NS-4; genus NS-12. Next base: position 12,990 of record JAXIOW010000209.1, read on the forward strand.
CCTGGCCAAGTTCATCAGCTAC
>JAXIOW010000135.1:0-11678 GCA_045403215.1 Nitrospirales bacterium
CCTTGAATGAGCCTGAGCACGCCGGCGCCGAGGGCCGCTCCGGCGACCACCACAACGATCACAATGGCCAGTTCTGGAATGGTGTCCACCTCCCTTCACACCGGATTGACGACGGCTCCATGCCTCGCAGGACGGAGCCATCGCGTACGGGGCATCCGTTGCTCGGGATACCCGTTGCTCTTCAAATTGCAACGGGTCACCAGCAACGGGTCAAAACGCCGTTGGAGCGGAAATGGAAGCGTGTCGGTGAAAGGCGGACGGAAAGGCGCTTACAGAAGCGAGCCAACTGGCCGGAAGGACGCAAACGGCAGGGAGGAAGAGTCGTCAGGAAGAGGCATCAGCCCTCGTATAGACATGAGCATCTGTGTCGCACTCCCTCGTTCCGAGACCGAATACCCTGCTCCCCTCGGGCTTTCCAGAGCCAAACAGTATTCTTGCTGCTTCAGGCTCGAGCCCTGTCCGCATCCTGCTGTGTCGACTGAACCGGTCAGGTCTAACGAAAACTGCTCGTCCTCGTGAATCGTCTTCTTCTGCCTTGCCCCCAACCCTACAACTTGTAAGGCTTTTCACCAACGGGGTCAATCCGTTCCCGTCCGAACGCCAGTGTAGCAAACCGCCTGCAGGCTTGCAAGAAAAAAAGCCCTACCTGGCGCCGCCCAGCGTCTCTTCGATCGAACTAATGAGACTGTCGGCCAGCTGCTCCACCTTCTCGTGCTGAAACTTGCGTGCCTGATGGAGCTGGTGCGCCAGGTTCAGGGCCGCCAGGATGGCTACCTTGGCGGTTGTGGCCACTTTCATACCCCCGGCCAGGGTCCGCATCTGCTCGTCGACTTCCCTGGCCAGCTCGTTTACGTAAGCCTGGTCGGCTTCCCCCCGGATCGCGTACTGCTGGCCGTAAATCTCGACCTCAAATCTCTGGCTCACCGTCGTCCTCCGTTCATCAGCGTCAGCTCTTACCTGCTTGCCGGTTGTCCTCTCGATGTTCGATGAACTCCAGCTCGCCCAGAACCTTCCGCAATCGGCCCCGGAGCCACTCCCGTTCCTTCTCCAACCGGCGGGAGTCGGCTGCGTGGCGCGCCAGCTTGGCATCCGCCTCGCGGAGGCGGGATTCCAGCTGCACCGCCCGCCGCTTCAGCCCGGTGGAGTGCTTGATGAGCTCCTTGACCTTCGCCTCGAGGGCGGCCATCTTATCCACGTCCGTCAGCACCCCTTCTCAAAAAACGACGCCGCGCACTCGAGCCCGCTCACCCGCTTGTATTCCCGGTAGCTCCGTAAGACGCGCTTCACGTAGAGCCGGGTCTCGGTATAGGGGATCGACTCGATGAACTCATCCGGATCGCCGCCGCCGAATTGCTGCATCCATTTGGCCACGACATCGGGGCCGGCATTGTACGCCGCGATCGTATAGATTGGATTGTGGTTGAATTTCTCCGCCAGCTGTCCCAGGTACCAGCTTCCGAGTTTAATGTTGTAGTTGGGGTCGAACAAACGTTCCCGGTTGAACGCCTCGCCGCCCAGCCGGTTTGCGATCATCTCCCCGGTCTGGAGCGTCACCTGCATCAGTCCCAGCGCGCCGGCCGGCGACACCGCTGCCGGATTGTACGTGCTCTCTTCCCGGATGATCGCGGCCACGAGATGCGGGTCCACGCCGTGATCCGCCACTGTCTGGATCACCGGCAAGAGTCCCTGCGGGTAGGCCAATTCCCAGAACATGGGGGGCACGCCGGTCACGCCGCGGTCAATCACGTCAGGGAAGAACAGTTGCACTAATTTCAGGGCGCGATGGTACTCCCCGACCTCCTTCAAGAGGCCAGCTAGCCACAGGACGGCCCCCCGGTCTCCGCCGATCCGTCCGGGCAGCACGCCCAGTTCTTCCCCCGCCTCGCGCACCAGGCCCACCAGGCGAAGTTCCACGGCGCGCTGGTAGTGAATGTCGGTCGTGACCGCCTTGTCCTGCGGATCCAACCCGGGGAACGACACGCGGTCTCCCGCACCTCCGACGGCGTTGGTCATCACGGCCACGCCCGCACGAGTTCGCGCCGTGTGGCAGTAATAAGTCAACGGGGCCTCCGCGCACAGCGCCTCGAATAGCGCGGCCGCTTTCTGCGGCTCGCCGACCTTCTCCAGACTCCGTCCTTTCCAATAGAGCGCCGCGAAAGTAACTGGACTGCCCGGCTGTAGCCGAATCGCCTGATCAAAGGAGCGCACGGCCTCCTCATAGCGACCGTTTTTGTAGAGCAGCCACCCGGCGCGCCAAGATCCTTCGGCGGCTGGGCCCTCCGGCTTCTCCTTTCGCCCGACTTGCTGATAGGTCTGGATCGCCTGATCCACACGACCACGATCCGCATGCTGGGCAGCCAGCATCAGCAAGAACTTCGCTTTCGCCTCGCCTGAGAGACGTCCGGCTTCGACCTCGCGCGCGAGGGCTAGGAACGGCTCATCCAGCCCCTGCCGCAGGAAGATCCGGGCCAGCCAGACGATGGCCTCCTGAGCGAACCCGTTCGTCCCGCTTTTCACCAATTGCTCGAAGCTGGCGCGGGCATCGTCATAGCGTTTGAGCCGCACCTGCGCGGTCCCGAGCGTCAGCCTGGCCTGTTCCCGGTGCATCCCGCCGGGCGCCCCCTTGAGCACCTCTTCGCAGGCCTTGACCGCCTTGGCGTACTGGCCGGCATCGAACAGCGTCTTGGCGCGCACCCAGCGCTCTTCCGCCGTCAATTCAGGAATCGCGACGCCCTCGCTCCGCAGGCGCTGCAGTCGCACTGCAGCGTCGTCGGCTTGCGGGGAAGCCGCATATTGGGTCCAGACGCGCCGATAGGTCGCGACAGCGACGGAGGCGTCACCCGCCTTCTGCAGGCACTCGCCGTGGCGCAAGAGTACGGCAGGCGCCAAGGCATGGCTGCTGTACTCCGACAGAAACTGAGCCTGCCGCTCCCGCGCGCGCCGGCAGTCGTCGGCCAGGAACCACGCCTCGGCTGCCCGCGCCAGGGCCTGGGGCCTGAGGAGACTGTCCAGGTAGCGCCCGGCCAGCAAGTCAAAGGCCGTCGCGGCTCCGTTGTAGTCGCCGCTCTTCATCCCGGCCTCTCCGAGGTAGAAGTGCGCGTAATCGCCCAACGCAGGCAGATGTAATGGCGCAGCCACAAGGTAGGGAATCGCCTGCCGATCGCCTTGCTCTTGGTACCACTTCCCCAGCAGCAGCTCGGCGCGACCGGCCCCCGGTGTGCCCGAAAATTGATCGATGAGCCCCTGCAAGAGACGAGTCGCCGTCTCCTGGTCCTGCTGAGTCAAGGATTGGACGGCCTGGGCCAGACAGGAGGCCGGCTCCATACACTGGACGCCACCCGGCAGGTCAGCAGAAACGGCTGCGCCGAGGGCGAGCACAAGGCCAGCGGCAGCGAGCAGTGCGCCGAGCCGTAAGACACGCGTCAGAAATATAAAGGAAGACATGAGGGTTGTCACGGAACGTGCAATCATGGCGAGGATTATACCACACGGGCGCACGACTTCCGAAGAGTCTGTGGGAAGATCCCTCCCAAGATTCCTGGCTTGCCGCCTATCCGGATGCTGTGTTAGGCTCTCTCCGCAATGTCCCTGATAGACCTCATCGCTCTAAGCGCGGACGAGTTGGCCGCGCTGGTGCGCGACTGGGGCTGGCCCCGTTTCCGAGCCCGGCAGGTCCTCCGCTGGCTCTACCGGTCCCGCATCACGGACATCGCTGCCATGACGGACCTCTCCCACGCCGACCGGATGCGGCTGGCCGCGGAGGCACGCATCGGATCGCTCACCCCATCCGAAGTCCTCACGTCGGAAGACGGTACGCGGAAATTGATCTTTTCCTTGGAGGACGGGAAGCGCATCGAAAGCGTGCTCATTCCCGACACCTCCTCCCGTTCGACTGATCGCCTGACCCTGTGTCTCTCCACCCAGGTCGGTTGCACGCTGGACTGTACGTTTTGTTTGACCGGGCAGATGGGGCTGCAGCGCAATCTCAAGGCCCATGAGATTGTGGGGCAGGTCTTAGCGGCGCAACGACTCTTGCCCACAGACCGGCCGATCACGAGCCTCGTCCTCATGGGCATGGGCGAGCCGCTGGCCAACGCCGCGGCGGTGGAGGACGCCGTCCGCCGCCTCACCAATCAGACCTGGGGCGTTGGCTTCTCGCCACGCCGGATCACGCTGTCGACAGCCGGGCTGAGCCCACGACTCAAGCAGGTGGCACGCATGGGCGTCAACCTGGCGGTGTCGCTGAACGCCACGACCAACAACCAGCGGAACCGTCTCATGCCGGCGGTCAACAAGGTGTACCCGTTGGAGACCCTGCTGGCGGCCTGCCGGGCCTTTCCCCTGAAACCGCGCCGCCGCGTGACGTTCGAGTACGTGCTGCTGGCCGGGGTGAACGACACGGAACAGGACGCCGCTCGGCTCGTCAAGCTGGTGCGGGGCATCCGTTGCAAGATCAACCTGATCCCGTTCAACGAATTTCCGGGCAACCCGCACCGGCGGCCCTCCGATGAAAGCGTGCTGCGCTTCCAGGCGATCCTGACACGGCACGGGCTGGAGGCCTACATCCGCAAAAGCAAAGGGCGGGACATCCTGGGCGCCTGCGGCCAGCTTGGAACGTTGCCTGATGCGTCGGTCCTCGTGCGCCCGTCCGATCCACGCAGGCCGCACCCCATCCCAATCCATTCGCACGCGTAGAGAAAGGGACCAGACCGTGACCGCTATCCAGCGAATCCTGTGCCGCGTGGCCGTTGCGTCTCTTCTGGCGCTCATCCCTACCGTTCAGCAGGCGATGGCCGGCCGTCTCAAGGTCCAGGAATTCACCCTGGCCAACGGGCTCAAGGTGTTGCTCGTGGAAGAGCACAAGGCCCCCGTCATCACGGTCCAGATCTGGTACAAGGTCGGCTCCCGTAACGAAGTCATGGGACGGGCCGGCCTCTCCCACATGCTGGAACACATGATGTTCAAGGGCACCCCCAAGTACGGGAAGGGCGAATTCTCCAAGATCATCAAAAAGAACGGGGGCAACGACAACGCATTTACCAGCCAGGACTACACGGCCTATTTCGAAAACCTGGCCGCGGACAAGCTGGCGCTCACTCTCGAAATGGAGGCGGACCGGATGAAGGGGCTCCTCCTGGACGAGAAGGAATTCAAGTTGGAGCGCGAAGTCGTCAAGGAAGAGCGCCGCCTGCGAGTCGAGGATGTCCCGATGGCGTATCTCGTCGAGCAGATGTACGCCCAGGCCTTCATGGTCCACCCCTACCACTGGCCCATCATCGGGTGGTTCACCGACTTGGACGCGATGACCCGCGAAGACCTCAAGGCCTATTACAAGAAATACTATGTCCCGAACAACGCGACCCTCGTGATCGTGGGCGACATCAAGGCCGAGACCGCCTTGCCCCTGCTCAAGAAGCATTTCGAAGGCGTTCCCCAAGGTTCCCCACCCCCGCCGCCATCCATCGTGGAACCGGAGCAAAAGGGCGAACGGCGGATCGTGGTGAAGCGCGAAGCGCAACTCCCCTTCATCTACTTCGGTTACAAAGTGCCCAACTTCAAGAGCTCCGACGTGCACGCCTTGGCTGTGCTGGAGAACATCCTCTCGACCGGCAAGAGCGCGCGCCTCTACGACGCGCTCGTGTACCGGAAGAAACTGGCACTACAAGTAGGCGCCGGTTACAACGAATTGGCGGCGGACCCCGAGTTCTTCACCTTCTTCGCGACCGTCAAGCCCGGCGTGAAGATCGCCGACGTGGAAAAGGCCGTGCTGACGGAGATCGAACGACTCAAGAAGGAGCCGCCGACGGAGAAGGAACTCCAGAAGGCTCAAAACCAGGTGGAGGCCCGTTACCTCTTCGAGCAGGACTCCATCTTCCGACAGGCCATGCTGCTAGGCACGGCGCAAACCGTCGGCGCCGGCTGGCAGTACATCGCTGACTACGTGGACAAGCTCAGAAGCATCACCAAAGAGGACGTCCATCGTGTCGCCAAGACATACCTGAACGAGGATGCCCGCACAGTCGGCATCCTCCTTCCAATGCCTGCGAAATCCGAACGTGCCGAGGCGGCGGGCGGTGCCCGGTGATCCGAGCCACGCTTCTCATCGCGGTAATCGCAGTCGGGAGTTTCCTGCCTGGTGCGTCCCACGCCGCTGCAATCAAACCGAACCGCGTAGTCACGGAGAACGGCCTGACCGTGCTCATCGTGAACCAGCCCTCCCTGCCCATCGTCACGGTGAACGTGTTGGTGAAAGCGGGCGCCGTCCATGATCCGGACGCCAAGGCCGGCCTGTCGTACATGGTAGCCAGGATGCTCGACGAAGGCACCCAGACCAGGAGCGCGACCCAGATCGCCGAGCAGATCGAGTACATCGGAGGCGAGCTGTCTGCCGAGGGAGGAGAAGATGTCGCGTCGGCGAGGCTCCGGATCTTGCGAAAAGATGTGGACATCGGCTTTGCCCTGCTGGCTGACATCCTGATGCACCCCAAGTTCGCCGACAAAGAGGTCGCGCGCGTCCGCAACGAACTGGTGGGCTTCCTCCAGTCGGAGAAGGACGAGCCGGGTATCATCGCCACCAAGGCCTTCAACGAGATCGTGTTCAAGGGCCATCCCTACCGGCGGCCGGCCAACGGGGACGAAAAGACCGTGACCAAGCTCTCGCGGCAGGACCTGGTCGAGTTCCACGACAGGTTCTACCGCCCGAACCGCGTGATCATGGCCATCGTCGGCGATCTCCGGGAGGCCGAGGCCCTCGCTCTGGTCAAGAAGCACTTCGGCAAATGGACGCCGAAAGAGCTCCCGCTCACGGCCTTCTCCACCCCGGAACCTCTTCCGAAGCCTATGCTCAAGCTGATAGACAAGGACCTCACGCAAGCGACCATCGTCCTGGGGCATGTGGGCATTGACCGTCGGAACCCGGATTTCTACGCCGTGGCGGTGATGAACTACATCCTCGGCGGCGGTGGGTTTTCCTCGCGACTCGTGAACCGGATCCGCGACGAGCAGGGCCTGGCCTACGACGTGCACAGCGTCTTTGAAGCGAATGTCATGCCGGGTTCTTTCGCCGTGCACGTGCAGACCCGGAACGCGGCGGCGAACCGGGCCCTCACCAGCGTGTTCCAAGAACTCAAGCGCATCCGGAACGAGCCGGTCAGCAACCAAGAGTTGGCCGACGCCAAAGCGTACCTGATCGGCAGCTTCCCGCTGCGCATGGACACCAACGCGAAACAGGCCTCGTTGCTGAACCTCATTGAGCTGCACAGACTCGGCCTGAGCTATTTCGACGATTACCCCAAGGCGATCGCGGCGGTGACGAAGGCAGACGTTTTACGGGTGGCCCAGAAATATCTCAACCCTGACCTCTACGCCCTGGTCGTCGTCGCCAAATTGGCCGAAGCCAAGATTGACACCAATGTCGTCTCCAACACGAAGTAACGCCGGTACGGAGGCCCTCGCTCTCGACCGTCTCAGGACGATCATGGACTACATGGGTTCCGTGCTCGTCGCCTTCTCCGGCGGCATCGACAGCACGCTCGTCCTAAAAGTGGCGCACGACCTGCTGGGAGCGCGAGCTGTTGCAGTGACGGCAGTGTCACCCACGCTCCCTGCAATGGAATTGGCACTGTCCCGAACAATCTGCGCGGAAATCGGCGTCCGCCAGATCATCCACGAGACTGACCAGCTCCGTGACTCTGCGTTCGTCATGAACACCGCCAGCAGATGCTACCGGTGCAAGACTGACCTCTACTCGGCGCTGGTGCCAATGGCCGCTCGGCTGGGGCTCGCGTATGTCGTGAATGGGGCGCACTGCGATGACCTGGGCGACGATCGTCCCGGCATCCAAGCCGCGCGCGAGTACAGCGTGCGGAGTCCGCTTGTGGAGGCCGGCATGGGGAAGGCGGCGGTCCGGCAGGCGGCGCGACTGCTGGGGCTGTCGAACTGGGACAAGCCTGCGGCCGCGTGTCTCTCCTCGCGCATCGCCCGCGGCGAAGCGATCACGGTGGCGCGGCTCAGACGTGTCGAAGATGCCGAGGCGTTGCTGCTACGTGAGGGGTTTCGTCAAGTGCGGGTGCGGGACCACGGTGGGAACGCGCGGGTCGAGGTGGGGCAGGATGAGCTCGCGCGGCTCTTCGAACCCAGGATGCGCGACCAAGTCAGCCGCAGGCTCACCGCGCTTGGCTTCGCCACCGTGACCCTCGATCCCGCCGGCTACCGCCAAGGCAGTACGAACCACCCCACCATTCCATAAACGAGGGGGCTGGCTAATTTTAGGACGCATACCGCGTCCGCTCAGGCTGCACTCGCGAGAGATTCCAAGCTACGCCGATCTTCGACAATCCAAAGATCAGCCATTTCGAGGGGTCAAAGTTGTACCATCCGGGCCCATTCCGGTAGTCCCGCTGGTGGGCATGGTGATAATTGTGGTACCCCTCGCCAAAGGTCAAGAGAGAGACCACCCAACTGTCCCGGCTCGAGTCCGCCGTCGTATGAGGCTGCTTCCCCCACAGATGACAGATGGAATTGATGAAGAAGGTGGAATTGAGCACGAAGAAGGTCCGCCCCAAGCCCGCCAGCAGAAAGCAGCCGAGCCCGCCAACCCACCCGTTATAGAGAAAGCCCACCACAAAGGGCAGGGCGAGCCCGAACAGCAGGAGGGGCACATAGTAGCGGTGCTGCCACAGCACTAACGGGTCCTGTCGCAGGCGCGAGGTGTATCTCTCATCGAAGGCGTACGGGTCTTTGAAAAATATCCACCCGACGTGGCTGTACCAAAACCCCAACTGGGCGTTGTAAGGGTCCTCTTCCTGGTCACACCGCGCATGGTGACGGATATGAGCCGAGGCCCACTTGAGCGCCGAGTTTTCCAAAGCCCATCCGCCAGCGATCAACAAACCTGCTCTGACCCAATTCGGGCAGTCGAAGCTTCGGTGGGCGATGAGGCGATGGTAGCCGACCGTGATGCCCAAACCCGTGACGATGTATAAGAAGCCGAACAAGGCCCAATCCACCCACGTGTAATCGTAGAAATAGGCATAGACAGGGAGACCGATGAGGGCGCCCAGGGTGATGAGACTGAAGAGAAAGATTGTTCCATAACTACACTCACGAGGTGGCGCCTTGACAGAGGCTGTGGTAGAGGTCATCACGACGGTCTCCCGGTTTGGAAAAGAGGACGGTCAGGGAACACGAAGGAATGCTAAACGCGGCAGGACACGCGACGATTCGAGCCACACGGTAACACACTTCCCCGCAGAACACAACACAATTGGTTGCAGCTTGTGCCCCCCATCGTTCAGGATTAGAATTGGCATCATCCTAAGGTCGCTCGGTCTGATTCGACCGAGAACGACATAGAGAGCCTCGGATCGTTCGCCGCAGTCAAAGGAGGACGCTATGCCGATGTATGTCAGTCTGGTGAAGTTCACGCGGGAAGGGATCATGACGATGAAGGAAGATGGCATCGCCCGGTCCGACAAGGTGAAGAAGAACATCGAGGAGCTGGGCGGGAGACTGATCGCCGCCTACTATTGTCTCGGGGAATACGATGTCGTGGCCATCCTCCAGTTCCCGGACAACAAGACGGCGATGAAAGCGGCAGTCAAGAACGCCTCGCTCGGGCACATCTCGATCACCACCATGCCGGCATTGCCAAGGGATGAATGGGCCACGCTGTTGCGTGAGGTTTGGAAGAAGAAATAGGGCTGGTTAGCTTTTCTCGAAGTCCTTGGCGACCGCGGTGACCGCCTCGTCGGCCAGTCTCTTATGGTCGGCGTCCGTCAGGCTCCGCTCGAGCACTTTCTCGGCGATGCGCAGGCCCAGCTCGCTGGCATAGCGGCGCACCTCCTCGAGCGCCTTGCGGCGCTCCTGCTCGATCTCGCGGGCTGCATTCGCCTTGATCCGCTCCGCTTCGGCCGACATCCGGCGCTCGTTCTCTTCCATCATGTGCTGCGCCCGGACCCTGGCTTGGGCAATCATCTCCTCCGCCTCTTTTTGCGCGGACCTCATCCTGGCATCGTACTCAGCCATCCGCCGTTCGGCTTCCGCGCGCGACCGCTCCGCCGCCTCGATGGTCTCACGAATTGTCCGCTCCCTGGCGTCGAGGTTCTCCAGAATCCACGGAAACGCATACTTGTAGAGAATAAGAAGAAGGGCGCCAAAAGACACCCACTCCCAGAAAAGCAGCGATGAGAAGAACTGTGTGTCAAACTGCGGCATGAGGACTTCGCCCAGTTATTAGCGAAGGCCCATGATGATGAAGGCAATCACAATCCCATAGAGTGCGATCGCTTCCACTAGGGCGAACCCGATCCACATGTACTTGCCGACCCGTGCTTCAGCTTCAGGCTGGCGGGCCACCGCCTCGATCATCTTCCCGAAGATGTACCCGATTCCCACACCGGCGCCGGCGAACCCGGCGGCCGCCAACCCCATTCCCAACAGTGCAGCCGATGCAGCGTCCATTCAGCGTTCTCCTTTCTCTCCGCGAGCGAGCCTGCTAGTGTGCGCCTTCGGTATGCCCGTGCAGGGTGATGGCATCGCCGAGGTACACGCAGGTCAAGATCGTAAAAATGTACGCCTGAATTAAGGCAATCCCGACTTCCAGGCCATTGATGGCGATGGAAAAAACAAACGGGGCCCAACGGCTCCAGACCACAGTCAGGATAACTGGTATCAGAATGCACATCCCGACAAGACCCCAAGTGCCTGTCGCAGCGATGACCCGACGCCATCCCACAATCAACACAACCAAGAGGATCAGGAGTCCGATTTTGACTGCCAGCGGGGCTGCTATCAAAGGAATGGAGACAACCATTCCAAAAAGGACAGCGAGAATCGTGTGCCCCGCCGTCATGTTGGCGAAGAGTCGGACCGCCAGTGACAGCGGCCGCGCCAACTGGCTGACCAGTTCGATCGGCACCATGAGGGGCAGCAGCAACAGAGGAGTCCCCGCCGGCATCAGGATCCCGAGGAACTTGATACCGTGCAGCACGAACCCGACAACGATGCTCATGATGTAAACAAACAACGCCAATGCTGCCGTGACCACGATCTGGCTTGTCACAGTGTACGAACCTGGGATCAGCCCGAGGAGGTTGCAGAACAGGATGAACACGAACAGGGTCGCCACAAACGGAAAGAACTTCATACCCTTCTCACCCATCGTGTCCATGATCATACCCCTGATGAACTCCACCAAGAGCTCGGCAAGGCTCTGCAGTCTCGTCGGGACGAGCCGCTGCTGTCTGGCTGCAATGATCAGTAGGGAGGAGGCCAGGAAGATGATGATCCACATCATCACCACGGCTTTGTTTGGAGAAATATCCAGCCCGAACAGCGACAGCGACCCATAGGGGTGCAGTTCAAAGGGGTGGAGGGGGTTGCTTTCCATCGTTCAGAGTCGTGACGCAGTCCGATACACGTTCAACAGACCCGCAGACATGCCCAGGAAGACACCAATGATGATACCGAATGGACTGGAGCTGAAATACGAGTCGGCCAGGTACCCCAAGCCGCCGCCCACAATCAGGGCAGCCACCAGCTCGACGCCGATCCGCGCGGCGATCGAGAGGCCTTTCCGGAACGCATCGGGCTCATCGGCCATCGTGCACACTCGGCCAAAAACCGCGCGCCATCTAAACAGAACCGCTGAGGGAAGTCAAGGTTGCAGGACGCCTTGC
>JAXIOW010000057.1:0-24288 GCA_045403215.1 Nitrospirales bacterium
CCTTCGATCGCTTCAGTATTGGAGCCTCGGCCGACCGCTCCCTGGCGCGGTGTGTGGGCTTCGACGATGGCGGCCACGTCTCGGATGCGGACCGGGGTACCCTTCTCGGCAGACAGCACGACTTCCTTGATGTCCTCCGGCGTGCGGATCAGCCCGAGCCCGCGGACGATGTATTGCTCCTGGCCATGCCGAATGTACCCGGCCCCTATATTGGCGTTGGACCGGGACAACGCATCGTAGACTGTCGTCAGCGTGAGTCCATGCGCCTTCAGCCGATCGGGGTCCACCAGGATGTGCGTCTCTTTGCGAAATCCGCCGAGGGCCACCACGTCGGCGACGCCTGGAATCTGCTTGAGATGCGGGACGACCGTCCAATCCAACAGTGTCCGCAGCTCGGTGGGGGATTTGCCTCCGCCCTCCAGCGTGAATTGATAGACTTCGCCCAGCGGAGTGATCTGCGGTCCGAGGACAGACACCACTCCGTCCGGCAGATCCACCTGGCGCAGGCGCTCCGTGACCACTTGCCGCGCGAAGTACATGTCCGCCGTGTCGTCGAAGGTGACGATGATGTAGGACAGCCCGAAGACGGAGACTGACCGAAGGTCAATGGCCTTGGGCAACGCGCTCAGCCCGCGCTCCAGCGGGATGGTGACCTGCCGTTCCACTTCCTCGGCGGCCTGGCCCGGAAACAGGGTGATGATGTTGACCTGAAGGTTGGTGACGTCCGGATACGCCTCGATGGGCAGGTTGAAGTAGGCGAAGAGTCCGTACCCCAAGAGGCCCATGGTGAACAGGAGCGTTGCCAGCCGGCGGTGGACCGCCAGGTCGATCAGTCGGTCGAGCATATGTCGGGAGTTTCAGAGCAGCTTGTGGAATGCGGAATCGAGAAGAATTGCGCCTTCGACGACGATGCGATCGCCGTCCTTCAATCCTTTAACGACAGGCACCATCTTGCCCATCTCGGGGCCCAGGGTGACCTCGCGGGGAGTATAGGTCCGCTGTTTCTCGTCGTCTTCGACGTATACGAAGAATTGATCCCCTTTCGTCACAATGGCGGAGGTCGGGATGAGGAGATCGACTTGGGGGCGGTGCAGCGTGACGTCCACGAACATCTCGGGTTTAAGCCGGAGTTGGCCGTTGGGGAGCAGACATCGGAGCTTCGCGGTGCGGGTTGTTTGATCCAGCAGTTCGCTGACATATTCGACGGTACCAGGAAACTTGACACCGGGGTAGGCCTGAGCCTCCACTTCGACCGGAAGGCCGGAATGCACGCCCTGCATTTCCCGTTCCGGGAGATCCGCGAGAACCCAGACCTTCGACAGGTCCGCGACGATGAATAGCATCCCGCTTCCGGGCTGGATTTCCGCGCCGAGGGATGCGGCTGCGGTTCTGGCGATCACGACGCCGTTGATGGGGGATCGTAACAGGAACTCGGGGGAGGATCTCTCCTGGTTTCCCCCCAAGGTCGCTAGATCGGCTGACGCACGCTCGTATTCGGCGCGCGCTTGAGCCAGGGCATCTTCCGCCTCGGTAACTTCCCGCTGGGATGCCGCGCCTTCAGCGAAGAGGCGTTGCGCACGTGCAAAATTCTTCTCCGCCACACGGAGCGTCGAGCGGGCCTTCTGCTCCGCCGATTCCACCAGCGTAAAATTCTGGCTATGGATCATCAGGAGCGTTTGGCCATACTGGACCCGATCGCCCGGCTTCGCCAGCACCCTGATTACCCGGCCTTCGACCGGTGAGCCGATCTGTGCCGTTCGGCTCTCATCGAATGTGACGCGACCGTTCAGTGCGATCGTTGAGCCTCCTGATGTGCGCCGGACTTCTTCCACTTTGATGTACTTGAGGTTCTCCTCGGTCGCCGCGAACTGTTTTGCCGCTTGCTTCGCGGCCTGGGCGACCTTGGGCTCATGGGTATCGCTGCACGCCGAGAGCGCCGCGCAGGCTGCTATCAGGAAGACTCGAAAGCACAGCTGTGGGGAGGAGGAAAGACGGAAGAGTAAAAAGGCCGGTGCCGTCAGTGGCATAGGCTGAATTATATCAGTGGTGGAGGTGCTTGAGGGTCGAGGCCATGAGGACGATGAAGATGCCGAACCAGAAGGATGCGCGAAGAAACGGAACGCCTTCCGGATCCGCTTCCTCGTCCGCGGCTGTGCCCTTTTCGGCGGGCTCGGGCGGGAAGATGATGTTGTAGAGGAAGAGCGTCATGAGGCACATGACGAAGAAGAGCTTGACGCCGAGCGCGATGATATACGGGTTGGTGAACCCTTCGCCGTTGATCCCCTTCATCAGCTTGTTGACGTAGGCAATGTTGAGCCCGCCGGTGACCAGGATGATCAGCATGAGGGCGCCGATGATCCGCTGGTACTTCCGGTAGATGGCGTTGGCGAGCGGCTTGACGAGCTCGCCCGGGACCGACTTCCTCAGGGACGGCACGACGGCCATCATCAGCAGGCCCAGCCCGCCGATCCAGAGGATGGCCGACATCAGGTGAAGCCAGTGGTTCACGATGGGGATCCACTGGTTGACGAATGCGGTGATGAACCGGTCCATCAGAATTTGAACACGGGTTTGTCGTTGCCGAAGCGCGCCTTGCGCAGCTCTTCCATGAACTCGGGCGTGATCACGGCCAGCCCGCGCTCGCGGGCCTTGGCCTCCACGCTCTTCTTGACCATCGCCCGCATGAAGTAGGGAATGCGTTTGAAGCGGGCCGTGGCCTCGTCGGACCAGCGGACCTCGAACTTCCCGGGGTCGGTGTCCACGCCGATCTCGTTGACCTGGACTTTCGGCCCACCCTTCGGGGTGTAGAGGCACCACTCGTCGGCGTCCAGCCAGTCCCCGTGATCCGCGTAAGGCCGGGCGCGGCAGCCGCCGCAGATGTCGGAGTACTCGCAGTCGGCGCACTTGCCCTTGAGCTTCGGCTCGCGGAACGAGTCGAACACTTCGGACCGCTCCCACAGGTCCACGAAGCTGACCTCCCGCACGTTGCCCGCGCTGAGCGGCATGTACGGGCAGGGGGTAAGGTTCCCTTCCGGCGTCACGCGGGCGTAGTTCGTGCCGGCGAGGCAGCCGCCGCCCATGTAGCCGGTGGCCTTGGTGATCGGCGAGTTGGGGTCGCGCTCGTACGCGATGCGCTTGAAGTGCGGCGCGCACCGGGCGCGCACCAGCATGTCGGGATACTGCTGCTGCACGTCCACGAGGTACGTCAGCACCTCCTCGTACTGCTGGGGCGTGATGTCGGTCATCTCCTCGCCACGGCCGGTGCAGACCAGGAAGAACAGGTTCAGCACGCGGGCGCCCAGCGTGTGCGTGAACGCGACCATCTCGGGCACTTCGCGGTAATTCATCGGGGAGACGCTGAAGTGGATCTGGAACTGGAGCCCGTTGCGCTTGCAGGCCTCGATGCCGGCCATCGTGCGCGTCCAGGCGCCGGGGAGCCCGCGGAACGCGTCGTGCTTGGCGGGGTCCACTGAGTCCACGCTGATGCCCATCCCCATCACGCCGATCTCGACCAGCACCCTGGCCAGCGCGTCGTCGATCAGCATCCCATTGGTCCCGAAGACCACCATGAAGCCGCCCTGCACCGCGTAGCGGGCGATGTCGAGGATGTCCGGGCGGGTGAGCGGCTCGCCGCCAGTGATGACGACGATCGCATGCTTGTTCACGACCGCCATCTGGTCCAGCAGCGTGTGCACCTCCTGCGTCGTCAGCTCATCGGCCGCGCCGGACGCCCGGGTCGTCGCGTCGAGGTAGCAGTGCCCGCAGCGGAGGTTGCACCGCTTGGTGAGGTTCAGCGCGATGAGATAGGGCTTCCAGTCATTCTGCGGGGTGGGCTTGCGACCCTCCGGCAGCAGGCCGGGCCGTTTGATGTACCGCAGCGGGACGGGGTTGATGAGCTGGAACGTGTCGTTCACGACTGCTTGTCGCCGATCAAGCTCTCGATGATGTCCTTGAGGTTGCCGGTCTTCATGGCCTCTTCCATGTAGCCCTTGGCCTGCTCGATCCCCTCTTCCGCGATCTCATGGGTGATGGTCGTCGCGGCGATCTTCTCGGCGTGCTTCTCGATCAAGGCCCGCGTGCAGTCGCGCATGTACCCGGCCGGCGCCCGCTCTAGGCGGGCCACCGCGTCGGGCGTCCAGGTGAAACGGGACCCCTGGGGCGCGGCGGTTGGCGGCGCTTCTTTCTTCTCGGCTGGCGGGAACGCGCCGGTGCCCTTGTTGGCGAAGATCGGCGTGTACTCCTCGCTGGCCGCCTCGTCGATGTAAGGCTTGGCGAACTCCAGCGTGATGGTCGTCATGCCCATCTTACGGGCGGTCTTCTCGACCTTGGCCTTGCACCGGCGGCGCTGGAAGCCGGCCGGGACCGCGCGGATCGCGTCCTTGGAGTCCTTGGTCCAGGTCATCGGTACGTCGTCGTAAGCCAGCTCGGTCTCGAGCGCGCCCTCGGTCTTGGCGGCGGCCTCGAACATGCTCTTGTCGATCAGCTTGAACGTGTCACCCGCGGCTTTGCAGATCGGGCACACGACCGGCTGGTCGCCCTTCGCCGTGTAGCCGCACCCGCTGCAGAGCCAGTAGTCCTGGCTCATGCGGTCGAGGTAGGCCTGCGTGCCCGGGCTGACCGCGGGCTTCTCTTCCACGATGCCGCTCATCATGCCCGACAGAGTCGAGCCCATCATGTCGCGGGCCACGCCCTCGTCGGCCTTCATCGCGTTGCGATCGATGCCCTGCGCGTCGAGCGTGGCGCCGAGTTGCTTCATTGCCTCCATCGCGCCCTTGGGCAGGATGTGGCCGACGGCCGCGTCCACCACCGAGTTGCTGATGATCGTGTGGCCCTTCTCGATCGCGTACCGATGGATGGCGGTCTTGGCCACGCCGCGGGCGAACACTGGGATCTTCTCCATGCGGCGCAGCGCCTCCTCGGTCCACGCGATGGTATATTCGGCCTGCTGGTCGATCGGCGGGACGTACTTCTTGTTGGAGACCATCACGTGGCAGTCCACCATGCGCAGCAGATTCTCGGCGTTCGAACCGATGTCCATGTCGTCGTCGCTGTGCACGCCGATCCGGCCTACGATCAGCATCCAGGGCTTCTCGCGGCGGACGTACTGGAGCACCTTCTCGAAGGCCTTGCCGTCCAGCAGCGTGGTCTTGATATCCTGTCCTTCGGCCTGGGCGATCTCGCGGCCGATGTCAAGGTGCGCCTGGTAGATCTTGGCCAGCCCGCTGTCGATGATTTCCTCGTGCAGCTTTTCCTGCTCCTTGAAGCGGAAGACTTTGCCGGCCTCCTCGTTGAGGACGCCGGAGATGCTGTGGAAGGCGGCGTAGTGGAAGTAGGGATCGAAGGCCGAGACGGCCTCGACCGGCTTGTTCAAGGCCTTGCCGAGCGCCAGGGCGGTCTTCAACCCGCCGAACGAATAGTGACTGCCGTCCAGCGCGACCACGATGGAGCCACCGTTCATCGGCAGCGTGTTCTTGATGACGAAGATGTCCGAGGCGCGGACACGGCGGACGACCCGCTCCGTGACGCCGCCGATGACGCTGTCCTTCACGGCGCCCACGCCCAGGGCGCCCATGATGACGAGGTCGTAGGCGTTGGTGTTGATGTCTTCGACGAGGACCTTGAAGTTCCGGCCCTCCAGGGACCGCCGTTCGACCGGGATGTTCGCTTCGGCGGCCTTCTTGTCGACGATGTCCAGGTAGGAGTCGGTGATGATCTGCAGGCCGCGGGTGATCAACGAATCGTGGATCTGCCGCTGCCGCTCGAGCTCGTTTTCGTCGTGGTATTCCTCGGGGAGCCCCGCTTCCATCTGCTTGAAGCGCTTGTCGTGCATCTTGGCCGCGTACACGTGGCTGCCGACGAGCTTGGCCCCGAACGTCTTCGCCAGCAAGACTCCGACGTCCAAGGCCATGTTCGAATAGTCGGAGTTGTCAACCGGGACGTAAATCGTCTTGTACATGCCGTCTCCTTACAGGGACAAAGACGCTACTCCATCCGCGTGGAAGAGTCGGTAGCCTGGGGTGAAAAACGAGGTATCGTAGCATCGGATTTTAAGGTAATGCAACAGTTTTCTGGGCCGGAAACGGGCCCCATGCGGGTCCCTCAGGAAGGCGTGGAAGCTCCGGTTTTCACCGGAGATTTACGGGAATTGAGAATCTCGTCCAAGGTCAGCAACACGTCCCGGCCGGAGTTCAGTTCCACCCCCCGCAGGAGGCTCGCGTCGGCATAGCGACTGCCCCTTACGTCCAAGGCTGGAGAAGAGCCTTCTGTTTTACACCCTCCCGCCCCGGACTCGCCGAGACGAGTCCCTTTCCCGATAGCGCCGGACCAGAGGCGCGGGTCGCGGCTGCCGGTGCGGGGCCCCTGCTTCCGGTTCCAGGCGGCGAGACAGGCCTTGCCGATCAGCTTGTTGAGCGGGGCGGGATTGTACAGCAGCTTCCGGATACTGGACGGGCTCAGTATTAGCGGGTTGTAGCCCGACGAGAGATACCCTTCCTCCAGCAGCCGGTGCTCGAGGTCGGTGTGCGGCTGGATGCCCAGGAAGAACATCATCGGAAAGACGCGGTCCTCGCCGAGGATCGCCGCGACCTTCTTGTACGACTCGATGGAGTCCCGCAGCGTCGTTTCCGTCTCGTCGGGCGCGTTGAGCGAGTAGTTCAGGATCACCTTCCCTTTGAACCCGGCTTCGGCCAGGTAGCGGCAGCCGTCGTACAGGCGGTCCAGCATGAAGCCCATGTGCAGGCCGTTCAGGACCTCCTGTGACCCTGACGTGATGGCGACTTCCAGATCGCCGACGCCCGAGCGGACCATGAGCCTGGCGAACTCGCCGGTGATGAGCGACGTGCGGATGTAGCCGGACCACTCGATCTCCAGGCGCTCGGCGATGATCCGCTCCATGATCTCGGTGCACTGTGGGTACGCGGCCTTGCCGGTGATGAACTGGGCGTCGGTGAACCAGAACCGGCGCGTGCCCCACTGGCGGTAGTGCTGTGCGATGTCCTTCACGACCAGGGCGGCCGGCCGATACCGGACGGATTTGCCTTCCAGGTAGGGGTAGAGGCAGAAGGCGCAGTCGTATGGGCACCCGCGCTTGCTCTGCACACCGATGCAATCGTCCGTGTAGGCGGTGTACTGCGGGAAAATCTCCGCGATGTAGGGGAGGTCCACGGACAGGCCGTCGAGAGTGGTGTAGCTCTGTCCTGTGCCGGTGATGGTCTTGCCGTTCCGGCGGGCAATGAACCGTTCGCCGTCGAGCGGCCGCCCCTCGACGATTTTCAAAATGGCCTCCTCGCCTTCCCCGAGAATCCCGATGGTTCCCTCGGGCAATTTTTCGATGAGCTGCTCGGCGAACGCACCGAAGGCGCCGCCGCCGATCATGACCTGGGCGTCGGGGCAGATCTTCCGGATCAGCCAGGCGTGCGCGAGGTTGGCCCGGATGCCGGAATAGTACTGATAGAGGGACTTCAATCCAGCGAGCGACGCGGCGAGCTTCTTGAGGGGGTTGTTCGAGTAATAGAAGGTGAAGGCCTGCTCCAGCGAGGCGTCCCCCTCGTGCGGTGAGAAGATCTGGATGTCGCGCCAGGAAAAGCAGACCAAGTCTGGGCGCACGCACTCGGCGGTCTCGCGGACGGCCCTCGCGCGCTCGCCGGGCGGGATCTGTGAGAGATCGAGGATGCGCTGGCGGACCTCCGGGTGGCGCGTGTGGATGTAATCCGCGAGATAGGTGCAGCCGACCGGATAGATCTGCTTGCAGGGCAGAAAGATGTAGAGGATGCTCGTCACTTGACGGCGATGTGGATGGCGACGATGCCGCCGCTCAGGTTGTGGTACTCGACCTTCTCGAAGCCGACTTCGCCCAGCAGGCGCGCCAGCCCGTCCTGATCGGGAAAGGAGCGGATCGAGGCCGGCAGGTACTCATAGACGCCGGTCGTGTCCCCGGAGACCTTGGTCCCGATCCACGGCAGCAGGGTGAAGGAATACCAGTCGTAGAGCCGGCGGAGCCAGCCGATGACGGGGCGGGAAAATTCCAGGCAGATGAGACGTCCACCTGGTTTGAGCACGCGCCGGATCTCGCTCAGTGCCTGCGAGAGGTTCGCGACGTTCCGCAGGCAGAAGCCGGTCGTCACGGCGTCGAACGTGGCGTCCGGCACACACAACCTTTCTGCATTGACCTGGACACACACGATCTGGCGGAGCAGTGTTGCCTTTCGCACTTTCTCCGCACCGATCGCCAGCATCGGTCTATTGAGGTCGGCAGCGACGATTCGCGCTCCGTTTCCCAAACGATTAGCGGCAAGGAGAGCCAGATCAGCCGTTCCCGCTCCCACGTCGAGCACGTACTTCACAGACTCCCTCTCCCCATGACCCGTTGCATTCTGGGGAGCAACGGGTTCCCCGAGAGGGTCAGGGTGAGGGGGATCTTCGACCAGGAACTCCACGGCTTTTCGTTTCCATGTGTGATGTAACCCCAGACTCAGCAGCGAGTTGTTCAGGTCGTAGTAGCGGGCGATCGAGGAGAACATCCGCTGGACGGCCTGCTCCTTCTGCTGGCCCGTCCCCGCTGGCTGCGTCGCCTCGGCCTGTTTTTCCACCGTGACCATGAGCATGGCATCGTAGCACCCGCTGAAGATGCACGGCAAGCGGCCCAACGACCTTTGCCCCTGGAGGGAGAGGGTCAGGGTGAGGGGGAATTATCTTGAGGCGTGTCCCTCTCGAAGCGCGAGTTAGGCGTTACGTTTCGGTGTCTTCCGCCTTTTCTTCCAGAAACGCTATTCGAAATTGAATTGCTAGACCAACAAGCATGACAATTCCAAACAGCACGAGAACCGCAAAGGCAGACGCTCCAACAAATAGGACTACCAGCACGACAAGAAGGTACGCAACTTGGGCAAAAAACGTGGAGATCATCGCGTACTCTTTAAACGGCTGGAGATCTTTTTGTGAGAGCCACGCAATTGGGCTTGTCGCTACTCCGTACGACCAAAGCAACATCGGGATGATTGAGCTGCTGTCTGCCCGCATTGCAAAGAAATTCAGGACCAGAACACACCAGAGGGTTAAGACTGCAAATGGGTACAACGTTCTGAGAAAGACCAAAAAGTAGAAAGCTGGTTTATTCCCTGCTTCGCTATAGGCAGTTGCCGGCGCCTCCAAAAGCATTCCGGGCATCATGGTGATCCAGAGCAAGAAACCAGCACCGACAAGCATTAGGAGGCCGTACACGATAGAGCCCCACTGGCCGAGTATCGCGAGCCATATGCCCGCTACGATCCCACCAATACCAATTATCAAAGCGCGAGGAACGGCTGACGAACTGGCGATTTTTGCGAAGTCGTTCATGGGGCACTCCCTTTTTCATTGACGCCTAACGGAAGCACCTTATTCCTCGACTTCCCAGTGAGGATTCCAAGCGATTTCCCAGAGGTGTCCATCGAAATCCTGGAAGTATCCGGCGTACCCTCCCCAAAAGCGGTCGTGCGCAGGGTCAGTGATCTTGGCTCCTGCTTTTTCTGCCTGCTTCATCACCGCATCGACTTCCTGTTTGGATTTGACGATGTGGCCGATGGAGAATTCCGCAGGGCTTGGCGGACTCACGGATATCTTTGCATCCTTAGCCAGCGCAGCCTTTGGATACAGCGCCAAGATCAGATCGTCGTTCATGTCAAAGAAGACGACGGCGCCGTCCTCAAATTCCGTGCCGATGATTCCTTCCGTCGCTAAACCCATCCCGTCGCGGTAAAAAGCCAGCGACTTTTCCAGATCACTGACGCCTAATGTGATGACTTTAATCCGTGGTTTCATGTCCTCCTCCCTAGTGCAAGACGGGTAGCCGAAGATCATGCTATCGCTAAATACGCCGCCAAGAGAAGGCCTACTATGGCGACAGACAGAGACAGAAACGACGTGAGCCATGGGATGGGCAGCTGTGGGAGATCCTCGGACGGGAGTGAGCTCACGTACAACCGATGATTATGTACAGCACCCAGGATAGCCGCTGTGCCCAGAATCACAAGGCTGATACCAAGTGCGCTAGACGGCCAATGGGTATGGTTGCTGCCCCCAGGAGAGACACTCGGAGCGGACAACAGGGTCAGAAAGAGGCCAAACCTCGCGATGACAAAGCCGAGGGCCATCATAGTGAGTCCTGTCCGCACCCATGCCAGGAGTGTGCGCTCTGCAGCAAAGAAGACGCGTGGGTCCGACATTCTTAGCCCGCCCTCGTTCCCAAGACCTTAATGAATGTGTCGATTCTCCCCGCATTTCGAGGACGTGTCAACATTCGACGAACGGCTGTCATCGTGTGTGGAAGCCGATGCGGCGAGGCTTGGGTTCCGGCGGCGTCATGAGCTCGCGGATCGCGTCGAAGACGACCTTGCACTGGCCGTCGTATTTCTGTTCCAGTTCTTCGAGCTTTTTCGCCAGATCTTTGTGAGAAGCGATCAGCCCGCGTAGGCGCACGAACGCGCGCATGATCTCGATGTTCACCTGCACAGCGCGTTTGCTCTTGAGGACACTGGAGAGCATGGCAACTCCCTGTTCCGTGAAGGCGTATGGCAGATACTTTACGTTCTGGCCTCGTTTCAAGGTCACAAATTGTGACCTTGAACGGCTAACTTCCTGAAAATCCAATTGAAACATAAAATCGCTTGGGAACCTCTCGATGTTTCGTTTTACCGTCTGGACAAGAACCTTGGGCGCAACTTGGTAAAGCTCGGCAAGGTCCATGCTCAGCATCACTCTTTGGCCGCGCAGAATTAATATCCGCTTTTCGATTCTCTTGCTTAGTACCAGGCCATTCATTGCCTTTGCTCCTTCACTCTGAGTCCGCAACCTGCGCGTTCAAACTTGAGGTGCCAATTTGGCACCTCAAGTTTATAACCGCCTGGAAAGTCGGCGAAATGCCTGAACCGGTCACAATTTGTGACCGGTTCGGCATCGCAACATTCCCTTTAGACAGAGGTTCCTTTGCAAAAGTGACTTCAGCGGTATCGTGCGGGTGGCGCCGAGCGGGACCCTGGCGGAACGGAAGGACGTACAGGCGAGTCTGCGGGGCTGCGACGCCGGTTCGACCCGTTGCAATCGAGCGGGTGACACCGCATGGGCGCCCAGATGCAGCGCGGGGCGTACAGCCGGGTCTGCGGGGCTTCGACGGCGAAACGCCCGGCTGCGCTGGGCTATGCGGGGGCAGGACCCACTCAAGGAGCAACGGGTTCCCCGTCGCACGTCAGGGTGGCTCGGTGCCAGGACCCGCACCAATTGAGGTCACAATTTGTGACCTCAAAGCCTCATGATCGCGAGACGGGGGCTTGTCGAGTTCAGTCGCGGCGGTTAGAATGACGGTCTATGCCTGATCCTCGTTCCATCGTCATCAAGGGCGCGCGCGAGCACAACCTCAAGAACCTCGATCTCGCGATCCCCCGCGACAAGCTCGTCGTGATCACCGGCCTGTCCGGCTCCGGCAAGTCGTCGCTCGCCTTCGACACGATCTACGCCGAGGGCCAGCGCCGCTATGTCGAGTCCCTCTCCGCCTATGCCCGCCAGTTCCTCGAGCAGATGGACAAGCCCGACGTGGACTCCATCGAGGGGCTCTCGCCGGCCATCGCCATTGAGCAGAAGACCACGTCGCGCAATCCCCGTTCCACCGTAGGAACGGTCACCGAGATCTACGACTATCTCCGCCTGCTCTTCGCCCGGATCGGCCGCCCGCACTGCCCGCAGTGCGGCGATCCCATCGCGGCCCAGACCGTCCAGCAGATGGTAGACGCGCTCATGGCGCTGCCGGCTGGCGCGAAGCTCTCCGTGCTGGCGCCCATCGTCCGCGACCGCAAGGGCGAGTACCGGAAAGAACTTCAAGATTCCCGTCGCGCGGGGTTCATCCGGGCTCGGATCGACGGCAAGCCGCACGAGCTTGCGGACGAGATCACGCTCGACAAGCAGAGGAAGCACACGATCGAGATCGTGGTGGACCGCGTGGTCCTCAAGCACGACGACCCGACGATGCAGCGGTTGGCGGATTCGCTCGAGGTCGCGCTCAAGCAGGCCCACGGCCTAGTCGTTATCAGCGTAGAGGGAGGAAGCGTGGGTTCGGGAGGGGGGTCCAGCAGGACGGGGCCCCCTCCCGGTACGAAAGATCTGGTCTACAGCGAGAAGCTGGCCTGCGTGCGGTGCGGCTTCAGCTACTCGGAGCTGACCCCCCGCCTCTTCTCCTTCAACAGCCCGCACGGGGCGTGTCCTGCCTGCGATGGCCTAGGCCACGAGCCGCCGAAGGGCTGCCCCGTGTTCAGCGAGGAGGACGAATACGAGGAAGAGGACTATGGCTCGCTGACGCTCTGCCCGATCTGCAAGGGCGACCGGCTGAAGCCCGAAAGTCTCTCGGTCCTGATCGACCGGAAGTCCATCGCCGTGGTCACGCGCCTCTCGATCCGGAACGCCGCAGAGTTCTTCCAGCGGCTGAACCTCACTGAGCGCGAGCAGTTTATCGCGCATCGCATCCTGAAAGAGATCCGGGAACGCTTGGGCTTCCTCATCAACGTTGGCCTGGACTACCTGACGCTGGATCGGGCCGCGGCCACGCTCTCCGGCGGCGAGGGCCAGCGCATCCGCCTGGCCACGCAGATCGGCTCCGGCCTGGTCGGTGTGCTCTACATCCTGGACGAGCCGTCCATCGGGCTCCATCAGCGGGACAACCAGCGGCTGCTGGACACGCTCTTGCGGCTCCGGGACCTCGGCAATACCGTGATCGTGGTCGAGCATGACGCCGAGACGATGCGGCGCGCGGACTACATACTCGACTTGGGCCCCGGTCCCGGCGTGCACGGGGGATCCGTTGTCGCGCAGGGCTCGCCGGCCGAGATCATGGCCAACAAGGAGTCGCTGACCGGGCAGGACCTGCGCGGGGATATGAACATCGCGCTGCCGCATCGGGCGCGCCAGGCAGGCCGCCACCTCACCGTGGTGAGCGCGCACGAGCACAACCTCAAGAACGTGACCGTGAAGGTCCCGCTGGGGCTGCTGACCTGCGTGACGGGCGTGTCAGGGTCCGGCAAGAGCACGCTGCTTTTCGACGTCCTGTACCGGAGCCTGCGACAGCTTCTATATGGAGAGAAAGAGCGCGGGATTCCGAAGAAGCCCTGGATCTCAGGCTGCTCTGACATCAAAGGCATCGAGCACATCGACAAGATCGTCAACATCGACCAGTCGCCGATCGGACGCACACCGCGGTCCAACCCGGCGACCTACACCGGCCTGTTCACCTACATCCGGGACCTCTTTGCGAGCCTGCCCGAGTCGCGGGTGCGCGGCTACAAGGCGGGCCGCTATTCGTTCAACGTGAAGGGGGGACGGTGCGAAGCGTGCCAGGGCGGCGGACTCATCAAGATCGAGATGCACTTCCTGCCGGACGTCTACGTGACCTGCGAGGTCTGCAAAGGCCGGCGGTACAATCGGGAGACCCTGGAGGTCCGCCACAAGGACAAGAGCATCGCCGACGTCCTGGACATGACCGTCGAGGAAGCGCTGGCATTTTTCCAGCACCTGCCCCTCATCAAGGCCAAGCTGCAGACGCTCTTCGACGTGGGGCTGGGGTACATCAAGCTTGGCCAGTCGGCCACGACGCTGTCGGGCGGCGAGGCGCAGCGGGTAAAGCTCTCCCGCGAGCTCTCCAAGCGGGCGACCGGACGGACCCTCTACATTCTGGACGAGCCCACCACCGGCCTGCACTTTGCGGACATCCAGAAGCTCCTCGAGGTCCTCAACCGCCTGGTGGAGTCCGGCAACACCGTCGTGGTGATCGAGCACAACCTCGACGTCATTCGCAACGCCGACTGGATCATCGACCTGGGGCCGGAAGGCGGCGATCGCGGCGGAGAAGTCGTCGCCGCGGGCGCGCCCAAGGAGGTCGCGGGCGTGAAGGCTTCCCACACCGGGCGAGTTCTGCGCGGGGTGTGACACGCGGGCGGCGTTGTTCCGGAACGCCGCCCGGGCTCCCTCAGAGTTTGTTTTCGATGGCGTAGCGCACCATCTGCGCCACGTTCCGGATGCCGAGACGGCGCCCGATGTTGACGCGGTGCGTTTCGGCCGTGCGCGGGCTGATGCCCAGCTTCTCGCCAATCTGCTTGCTGGTATACCCATGGGCCACCAGGCTCAGCACTTGACGCTCGCGCGGAGTGAGGCGCGGGGTAGCTCGGCGTGAGTTCTTCATGTCTAGGGCGGGGTCTTTATGTTTCGTTTTAGCGGTCCGGCGTACAGGCATGATGTGCAGAAACCTCCTCCTCCAACATGGATGCCCGGCATCATAGCCTGATCGCGAGCCGAAAGACAATCGGGGAAACCACATTTTTCCTGGTTTTTCCGTGTCACCTATGCCGAAATGGCGTGTCTCAGAAAGTGTAGGGAGTGGGTGCGGGCGGGATGGCGGCGTCGGACTACCAATTATTGGACCGCTACGCGACCGGCGACGAGTCGGCCTTCGAGGAGCTGGTCACGCGCCATCAGAAGACCGTCTACGACCTGGCGTACCGGATGCTGGAGAACCATGCCGACGCGGCCGACCTGGCGCAAAAGACGTTCGTGCAGGCCTTCCTGCACCACCGGTCCTTCAGGCGCGAGTCCAGCTTTCGGACATGGCTCTATCAGATCTGCCTCAACCAATGCCGCAACGCACTGCGTGATCGGGCCCGGCTGGCGCATGAGGACGTGGAAGAGCTGGCGCTGGCGGCCCCGCAGGATGTCTTTGCGGAGGTTGCCAGGTCCGAGCTGAGGGACCGTCTGGGGCAATCGATCCGGACCCTGCCGGCGAGGCAGCGGGAGGCCCTGGTGCTGCGCGTCTATCACAACCATGCCTTCGCGGAGATCGGGGTGATCATGAGCTGTTCCGAAGGGACCGCGAAAGCCAATTACTATCATGCGGTGGACAAGCTCCGCCGTATCATGATGGCGGGTGAGGGAGGAACATGACCTGCAATGAGATCAAAGAATTGACCGTACCGTACCTGGAACTGGACCTGGAGCCGTCCCGCGTCCGGGACGTCACGACCCACCTGGACGGGTGCGCGGGCTGCCGCGCCGAGATGGAGGCGGTACGCCAGGTCCTCGTCCGGGTCAAAGGGATGGCGGTACCAGACCCGGGCGACCGATTCTGGACGGAATTCCCGGAAAAAGTTCGCCGTGGACTGGCCCGCGAAAGGCCGACTGGCCGTTCTGTTTGGAACGTAACCCGGATACCAAGTTGGCCGCTGGCCCTTGCGGCGTCGCTGTTGCTCGTCGTCGGCGCGTGGTTGCTCCGGGGCCAGTTCGTGGAAGCGCCGGCTCCATCCTTTCAGGCGGCCGATTTCACCACTGCCGATCTACCCGGTGTCGCCGACGCGGATTGGCATGACTACTGGGAGGTCGATCCGGATGCAGCTCTGGTCGAGATGGCCAGGCAACTGGATCGCCAGACCATGGACCGGCTGCTTGCAGGCATTTAACAAAAGGAGCGTTATGCACCAGATCATGCGCACAATCCAAGCCGTCCTGACTCTCACGCTGGCAGGGGTCCCGACTGCACCGTCCTGGGCCCAGGAGATGGAAAGACCGGGCGGCCCCAGGCCGATGCCGCCGGTGATGGAGGAGCTCGAGCGCATGACGGCGCCGGAACGGGGCGGCAAGGACAAGGACGTGGAGGAACGCGTCCGGGAGTTCGCAGCCAAGAGGAGGGAGAAGCTGCTGCAGGCCTTGCAACTGGACGAGGCCACCCGCACCAGGCTCAACCAGCGGCTGGAGCAACTGGACCAGAAGGCGGAAGACCTGCGGCGCCAGCAGCGAGAGGCGGTGCAGGCCTTGCGGGAGCAGGCCAAATGGCTGCGCAAGGAGATGCGGCGGGACCGCCGCAACGGCGGCGAGCGTGGCCCGGAGGAGGCGCCATCTGTTGGAGGCAGTCCGGCCGATAACAATGCGCTGCGGCAGGCGCTGGACCGGGTCTACGCGGTGGAAGACGCCATGGCAGGCTTGCGGCGGGAGCGCCTCCAGGTGGCACGGGACTTACTGACACCCGCGCAGCAGGCGAAGTTCCTCCTGTTCAGCGCGAGGTTTCAGAAGGAGATGCGGGAACGGATGCTCCGGGAACGGCGCTAAACCCTCGTTTGACCCCTCTTCTCCGGTTCTGATACGCTCCCTCCATGTTGTGGCGCTTCATCGTCCTGGGGGTCCTGCTCGTCATCGTGTATTTCATGGTGAAGAGCGCCCTGCGTGGTCTCTTCGGCAAGGGCCAGGACGTGACGCGATCCGTCGGGGCGTCAGGCAGGCCCTCCGAGATGGTTCAGGACCCGGTCTGCGGGATGTTCATCCCGAAGGAAGGGGCGTATTTCCTCGACCATAGCGCGCAGAGGGTCTTCTTTTGCAGTGAGACCTGCCGCGCCGGCTACCAGAAAAAGCTCGGCTCGGCGTAGCTTCAGCAGCCGGAATAGCTGTAGTCGTCCAGCTTGCCTTCCTTGTCGAACTTCAACGTGATCTCGCATTCGTGGGGATTGATCCCGCCCAGGATGCGCGCCGTGCCGCCGGCGATCCGGTAATAGGTCCAGGTCTCGCCGCCCCAGAAGCGCTTTGCGGTGCCTGAGGGCTTACCCCACTCCTTCTCGAACCATTCCTTTGACTCGTGCCGCTGGGCCGCAGGCTTGAGCGACTGTTCCAGGTAGGGATTGCTCGCGCATCCGGCGAGCAGCAACAGAGACACCAAAACGATCACCGACCGAGACATAGGGACCCCCTTGGTTCAGACCGAAGCTAGCATGGTTCATGTTTGCAAAGCCCGCGGTGTTCTCCTAGAATACCATAATAAGACCCGCACAAACCCGGTTTCCTTCACCTGGAGGTTCCCTATGATGATCTTTTTGGATACCGGCAACACGAAAGAGATTAAGGAGGCGGCCAGTTGGGGCATCCTGGACGGCGTGACCACCAATCCATCGCTGGTGTCCAAGGAAGGACGCAGCTTCAAGGACCTCCTTCAGGAAATCTGCTCGATCGTGGACGGCCCGATCAGCGCCGAAGTCGTCAGCATCGAAGCCGACGCGATGATCAAAGAGGGCAAGGACCTCGCCAAGATCCATAAGAACATCGTGGTCAAGGTCCCGCTGATTCCGGAAGGCTTGAAGGCCTGCAAGGCGCTGGCCACGGAAGGGATCAAGGTCAACGTCACGCTGTGTTTCTCGCCGAGCCAGGCCCTCCTGGCGGCCAAGGCCGGCGCCTGGTGCGTCAGTCCCTTCATCGGCCGACTGGACGACATCAGCGAGCACGGCATGGGGCTCATCCAGGACATCGTGACCATCTACCGGAACTACCACTTCAAGACGAAGGTGCTGGTGGCCAGCGTGCGCCATCCTCGGCACGTGGCGGAAGCCGCCAAGATCGGCGGAGACATCTGCACCATGCCGTTTGCCGTCTTCAAGCAGCTCGTCCAGCATCCACTGACCGACATCGGCTTGAAGAAATTCCTGGCAGACTGGGAGAAGCAGAACGTCCCGAGAGGGTAAGCCCTCTCCGCGCCCGGTGTGATTGTCTGGACCGGCAGGAAGACGGTCGAGGGCCTCGAGTTCGCGGCGTCGGTCCTCTACTTGGGTCTGCGCGCTTTCCGAGAGCTCTTCTCGCCCGCGCGGCGCGGACGGGGCGAGGCCTTCCGGGTCATCACCAGCCAGATCCTGTTCACCGGAGTCGACGCGCTTCCGGTCGTTGGGGCGATCGCGTTGATGCTGGGCCTCATCATCATCATCCAGGCCGGGACCACGCTGCCACAGGTCGGGGCGGGGGCCTTGCTGGCCAAGATCGTCGAGCTGACGGTGGTTCGTGAACTGGGCCCGCTCCTCACGGCCTTCATCGTGATCTGGCGGTCGGGGACCGCCATCTGCACGGAGTTGGGCAACATGCAGGTCGCCCAGGAGATCGCCGCGCTCGATTCGATGGGCATCAACCTGGTCCGTTTCCTGGTGATGCCGCGCGTGGCCGGGGTGATCGTGTCCATGGTCTGCTTGACGATCTATTTCGATTTTATCGCCATCGTGGGCGGATTCCTGGTGGCCAAGATTCATCTCACCATTCCCATCCAGGTCTACCTGGAGGAGATCGAGGAAGTGCTCTCGGTTTCTGACGTCTTGATCACCCTCATCAAGAGCGTCCTGTTCGGATTCACCATCGCCGTCATCTGCTGCTATCACGGGCTCTCCGTCGTACGCGCCACCACCGAGGTGCCCCAGCAGACGACGCGGGCGATGCTCAACACGGTCACGGCCTGCCTGATCCTCGACATCATCGTGTCGATCGGGTTTTACCTCTGACCATGTCGGAGGCGGTGATCACATTGGACCGCGTCTCGGCGAGTGAAAGCGATCAGACGCTCGTCGAGGACATCAGCTTCACCGTGCACCGGGGCGAGGCCGTCGCCCTGGTGGGGTCCAATGCGTCCGGCAAGAGTCTCGTGCTCAGACTCTGCGCGGGCCTGGAGGCGCCCGCGTCAGGGACGGTGCGGGTGCTGGACACGGATGCGGCCTGCGCGACGGAGAAGCAGCTCCTGGCGCTGCGCCAGCGGGTGGGGTTCGTCTTCGCCAAACCCGCGCTGATCAGCAACATGACCGTCTTCAACAACGTCGCGCTCCCGCTTCGCTATCACACCGTCCTTCCGGAGACCGAGGTCCGGGAGCGGGCACTGGCGCGCCTGACGGAATGCGGCGTGGACACTTTTCGCGACTGGATGCCGTCCGATCTGACGTTGGGGGTTGCGCGCCAGGCGGCGCTCGCGCGGGCCATGGTGATGGACCCGGATATCCTATGCGTGGACGAGGTGCTGCTCGGGTTGGACGCCGACGATCTCGTCCGGCTTCGGAAGATCCTGGAGCGGTACCGGAGGGCGGGCCGGCCGACGATCGTTGCCACCATCAATGCGCCCACCAGTCTGTTACACGTGATGGATCGCCTGGTCCTGCTCCGGGCCGGTCGCCTTGTGGCCGCCTGCCCGCCGGCCGAGGCTCCGCTGGTGGCTGATCCGATGGTGCAAGATTTTTTGGGATCCCAGTAAAGGAGAAACAGCCATGCATTACTCACACCGCCTGTCGCAGACCCGTCTCCACCAGATCGTCGGATGGTTTGTGCTGGTGCCGATCCTCGTCCTCGTCGGCGTGCTGGTGCTGGTGGCCCATAGCGAGAACCTGTTTGAAGAGAAGTACCACGTCACCACGGTGTTCAGCGAAGGCTACGGCATGAAGCCCGGCAAGCAGGTGATGCTCTTGGGAATCCAGATCGGCGAGGTCACCAAGGTCGAGGTTACCGAGCAGAACGACGCCAGGGTGACCATGGAGCTTCTCAAGAAATACCAGGAAAAGATCCGGCAGAACTCGGTCGCCAAGGTCGGCAAGTCCGGCGGCTTCGTGGGAGAGCCGCAGATCGAGATCACCGTGGGCAATAGGGGCAGGCCCGTGGTCGAGGATGGCGGCCACATCGAATCGGAAGAGCCCTTCAACATCGCGGAGGTGATCGCCGAGTTCAGGCCCCTCGTGGGGACCGTCACGCAGACGCTGGTCCGGGTCGAGAAGATCACGCAGGAGGTGCAGGCGACGGTGCAGACCGGCCACGAGGCGCTCAGTCATGTGCGGGAAGCTTCGACGCGGCTGCCGGCCATTTTGCAGAACGTCAAGGAGACCACCGACCAGTTTCCCGCCATTACGGCCAGTGTCCGCGTCAGCGTGGATCGTGCCGCCGACGCGATGCGGGACGTGCAGGCGGCGACCGGCAAGCTTCCGGGGGTGGTTGACTCGGTGCAGGGAGCGGTGGACAACGTGAAGGCCATCACGGAGGACGTGCCGCCCCTCCTGCGGTCGGTGGAGGGGACGTTGGAGGAAGTGGACGAGATCGTGACGGGGGCGAAACGGACCTTCCCGATCAGCACTTTCGCTGAGAAGGGACGAGCGGCCCGCGCTGGAGAACGGACCGTTCCCGTTCCGAGGAGCCTGCGCCGCGACGACCTGGTCAGGGAATGACCATCGCCCGCCTCAGCATCCTGTTGTTGGTGTTCGTGGCCGGAGGCTGCTTCGGTGGAGCCGCCGGGCCTGAACCCCCTCCGTTAGCTGCCCAGGAACAGGACCTCCGTGACAAGGGACACCGCGTGCTGTTGAGTGGAGACGTCGCGCGGGCCCGCCTGTTCTTCGACGAGGCGCGCCGCCTGGCCGAGAGCATCGACGACCGACCGGGGCTCGCCGGCGCGCTGAACGACCTGGGCACGGTCGCCGGTCTCCAGGGCGACCTTGGCAAGGCCGCCGAATTCCATCGCCGGGCGCACGGGATCGCCCTGGAATTGGGCGATCGGGCGCTCATCGCCGAAAGTCTGAGCTACCGAGGGCAGGCGGCGCACCTGATGGGCGATCACGCCGCCGCCCTCGCCTTCTATACCCAGGCGCTGGCTCTCGCCCTGAAGGTCAGCGATCGCCGGGGCGAGGCGGTCGTCCTGAACAACCTAGGTCTGCTCCAGCAGGCGAAAGGCGAGGCAGACCAGGCGGAGCAGAGCTTCCAGCGGGCGCTCGCGCTTAACACCGGGCTGGGCGAGCGGCGGGCCATGGCGAGCAATCTGAGCAATCTCGGCGCCTTGTCGGAGAGTCGCGGCCGCTGGGCCGAGGCGCGCAGTCACTACGAGCAGGCGCTCGCCCTCGACAAGGAGACGGAACAGCTGCCCGCGATTGAGGCCGATCTTGTGAATCTGGGACAGCTCTCCGAGGTGGAGCACCGGCTGGAGGAAGCGATCAGCTACTATGACCGGGCCTACCGGGGCTACCGCGTGCTCAATCAAGTGTCGAAGGCCGTCGACGTGTTGACCCGCCTGATCCGGGTTGTCAAGGCGGCCGGCCAGGAAACCCTCGCCGCCTCCTACCAGGATGAGTTAAACACGCTGACCAAGAAACCGTAAGTCCCAACATCCAAGAAACCTTGTCGGGCGCTCCTCAGCAAGAACATTTACGTTCATTTTCGAACAATTACGGGAGTCTGCCAGCCCGACTTTCACCTCGTTCTCCCCGCTTCCGCCGAGAGAAAGGCACCGCCAAATGTCCCCATTATGGTCGAACTGTGGACAGGTTAGAGTATGGCACCATGCTTGAGAGGAATTGATGGGAGAAAAAGCGGCTGGAGGGTTGGGAAAGGCGGGGACACATGGGACTCTTAGGTGAGGGACTTCAGCTTGTGGGCTTTTTGGCAGTGACCGTCTCGATCCTGGCGTCGCTGGTGGCGGTCGCCATCAGCATCACGGTCTTCTTGTACATGGCCAACCGGAGGATCGAGATTGCCGAGAGAGCGGCGCCATCGCGAATCAAACATTCCCGCTGAGGCCCAAGCGTAAGGGCGTGTGGAAGCATAGAGGAGGTGCATGCAGGAAATAGGCGCATTCTTGATCGTCTCGATTCTCGTGGGCCTCGTCCTCCGCTTGAGCAGCGAGCGGGCGCGCGCGAGACGACGGGGTGCCAGTACGCCGGCCCGCTTCGTCGAATTCACCGGCAGGCGGCTCACGATTTCCACTCGAAGAGATGAGTAAGCGCCAGGAGACTCAAGAGCAGGCAGGGAATGGGGCTCACACCTAAGCCTGTCGGGACGGTGGTCGGAGAGCGGCGGCGGATGCCGCGCTACCACCTCCTGACGCGCGTCGATATCTTGGTGGCCGGCCGCGGTGACGCGTACTGGGGGAGCATGCGCAACGTGAGCCGTAGCGGCGTGGCGGTCACTGTGCGGCAGCATTTGAAGGGGCATCAGAGAGTCACGGTCCGCTTCCATCTCCAGAGTCCGGACGGGAAGGAAGTCATTGAGGGTCTGGCCGCCCAAGAGATCTGGCAGCGCGGAGACGACGCTGGCCTGGAATTTGATCCCCCGCTGACGTTCGGCTCGCCTGCATTACAGAAGACGCGGCATCTGGTGGCCCACCTCGTCGAAATGGAAGCAGGGCGGTGAGGGGTTGTGGCATAATACGAGCGTGGGAAGCTTGCCCGTTGCCCGCCTCATCGCGCTTACGTTCCTCCTGTGTGCGCTGCCCGCCTGCGCGCCGAGTTATCACACCTTCACGAAGCAAGCGGACTCGCTGGGCGCCGCCTGCAACCAAGACGTCGTGCTATTCGCCGCCACGCTGACCCCGGAGGCGCGCCGGGAGGTGCTCAGCAAACTCAATGCTCTGAACGACGCGCTGATCAAGACAGCCGGGTACGAGCGCGAGGCCCGGCGGACCAACTCCGTGGACCTCATCGACGCCAACCGCGCCTTCCTGGAGACGGGACGGGCATGGGTGATCTGCTCGCTCGAATATAACAAGTCGCTCGTCGCGATCGGGGAGCGGGACGCCGCTCGGCACAACTACCAGGGCCTGCTGTCCCGGCTCACCGCTCCCCAATTCGTGGCTGCACGCCGCCAGATCCAGCAGGCGCTCGACGAACTGGACGGTGCGAAGAGTCGTTAGCGGGCGCCTACAGTCGTTCTCGTCAGCCCCTTCCTGGCCGTCGCAAATATCGAGGCGAACATCGGTCCCGTCAGCTTTCCCGTAAAGGTATTCTGCTGGGACGGATGGTAGGACCCGATCAGTGTGACGCCCCACGGAAGCCGGTAGACCCGCCCGTGTCCGAAGGCAGGGAGCGGGCGGGGCAGCGCATGGCCGAGCTCGCGGCAGGCCTTGAGATAGCCGTCGAACGCGATCTTGCCCAGGGCCACCACGACGCGGACGCGGGTGAGCAGCCGCAGCTCGTCCACGAGGAAGGGCCGGCACCGGTCGAATTCCTCGGGCAGCGGTTTGTTGCCCGGGGGCGCGCAGCGGACCGTGGCCGTGATGTAGCAGTCAATCAGGCGCATCCCGTCGTCCCGCGAAACCGACTCGGCCTGGCTGGCGAAGCCGAACCGGTTCAAGGCGCCGTAGAGCCAGTCGCCGCTGCGGTCTCCGGTGAACATCCGTCCCGTGCGGTTGCCACCGTGCGCCGCCGGCGCGAGGCCCACGATCAACAGACGGGCCTTGGCGTCCCCGAAGCCGGGGACGGGTTGCCCCCAATACGTCCAGTCGTGGAAACGACGCGTTTTGTGATGCGCGATCTCCTCACGGTACGTCACGAGGCGGGGGCATCGACGGCAGGCGGTGATGGCGTCGTGCAGGACGCTCAGGCGGGACATGCGCGGGATTTTACCAGATTTACCTTGCCACTCGGGGAAACCCTTGCTAGAATTTCATCGTAAAGTGGGAGGGGGTGTATGAGCCCAATGGAATGGATCGCGCGATCTCGCTCCCTGCTTGCGGCCGTCGTGCTCCTGGCCGTGCCGTTGGCGACCGATACCAGGAGCGATCAAGACCTGACGGTCCCGGGCGCGTCTGTGGACGGGGAGCCGGTGCCGCTGCCGCCGGAGCTCGTGCGCTACGGCGCGGCGCGGTCGAAGCCGTTCCTCAGTTCCTACCGCCTGCCGGACACCATCACGTTCGCCGACTCTCCGGTGCCGCTCAACGTCTGGCAGGTGCGGGAGCGGATCGAGTACGAGTTCTACCGCTTTCTGGAAGACGAAGGGGACAGCATCATCCTGGCGAAGCGCACTGGCCGCTGCTTTTCGCCCGCCGAGCGTCAGTTGGCCGAAGCCGGGCTGCCGGACGATCTGAAGTTCATCCTGCTCGTCGAGAGCAAATGCATCTCGGCTGCGTATTCACGGGCTAAAGCATCCGGGCCCTGGCAGTTCGTCCCCTCGACCGGTCGGCACTTCTCGCTGCAGAACAACTACTGGAAAGACGACCGCCGCAACCTCGAGCTCTCGACCGAGGCCGCCGTCAAGTACCTGAAGAAGCTGCACGACATTTTCGGCGACTGGTTTCTGGCCATGGCGGCCTATAACACCGGCGAGGTCCACATCCGGAAAGCCATGCGCGAGCAGCGGATTGACGACTACTGGAAGCTGCACTACGCCACGGAGACCATGCGCTACGTGCCCCGCATCATCGCGAGCAAGGAGATCTTCTCCCAGCCGGATAAGTACCTGGGCGTGGCCAAGGCCGATCTCTACCCGCCGCTGGACACCGAAGTGGTGACGGTCAACGTCAAGGAGGACCGGCGCCATCTGGCCGCCGTGGCGGAGCAGTTCGGCACCTATTTCCTCGAGCTGAAGCTCCTCAACCCCGAGATCCGCAAGAACTACCTGCCGCGCGGGACACACCAGATCAAGGTCCCGCGGCGTCCTGACAATGGCTGTCCGACGCCTTGCGACAAGGCGGACGCGTCTCCCTGATCCTTCCGTCCTCACCCATCCGGGCATCGTTGCGTCGCATCCTGC
>JAXIOW010000022.1:0-33052 GCA_045403215.1 Nitrospirales bacterium
GGGGGGCGACCCGGGACCGCACCGGATCCAGGGGATCGGCGCGGGGTTCATTCCCAAGGTCCTGAACCGCGCGATCCTGGATGGCGTCCTCACCGCGACGGACGACGAGGCGTACCAGATGTCCAAGCTGCTGGCGAAGAAGGAAGGGCTCCTGGTCGGTATCTCGTCTGGCGCCAACGTCGCCGCCGCCCAGAAGGTCGCGGCGGAGCTCGGACCCGGCAAGAACGTGGTCACGGTGCTTTGCGACACGGGCGAGCGCTACATCAGCATCGAGAAATACTTTAACATTTAACCATGCCATTCATCCCAGAATCCGAAGAGCAGGTCACCCGCTACAGCCGGCACATCCTCCTGCCGGAGGTCGGCGGCAAGGGCCAGCAGAAGATCGGACAGGCCAAGGTCTTCATCGTGGGCGCCGGCGGCCTAGGGTCTCCCGCCGCCTTCTATCTAGCCGCCGCAGGCGTAGGCACGATCGGCCTGATCGACAGCGATGCTGTGGACCTCTCCAACCTGCAACGCCAGATCATTCACCAGACGCCCGACATCGGCCGGATGAAGGTGGCCTCCGCCAAAGCCAAGATCCTTGCCCTCAACCCCAGCGTCGCGGTCGAGACCTACGACACGCGCCTGACGGCGGAAAACGCCCTGGAGATCATCGGCCGGTACGATATCGTCGTGGATGGCGTGGACACCTTCCCCGCCAAGTTCCTGATCAACGACGCCTGCTACTTCGCGCGCAAGCCGCTGGTGCA
Organism: Nitrospirales bacterium; assembly: GCA_045403215.1. Classification (GTDB taxonomy): domain Bacteria; phylum Nitrospirota; class Nitrospiria; order Nitrospirales; family NS-4; genus NS-12. Next base: position 753 of record JAXIOW010000022.1, read on the forward strand.
CGGAGGGATCCTCCGGTTCGACGGGCGGGTGTTCACCATTCTGCCTGGGCAGAGCGCCTGCTTGCGCTGCATTTTCAAGCAGCCGCCGCCGCCCGGCGCGGTGGCCAGTTGCCAGGAGGCCGGCGTGATCGGCGCGCTGGCCGGCGTGATCGGCACCATCCAGGCGACCGAAGTCCTCAAGCTGATCTTGGGCAAGGGCCGCCCCCTGACCAACCGGCTGCTGGATTACGACGCGCGCGAGACCCGGTTCCGCGAAATCAAGGTGGCCAGGAACCCGCGGTGCCCGCTCTGCGGCGAGCGCCCGGAGATCACCCGGCTCGTCGAGCACGAGCCGGAGGTCTGCGCGGTCAGGACGGCATGAGCATGGCAAAGCCCACCCCCACGGCCACCGACAAGATCAAGGGCTTGGTCTGCCGCGAGTGCGGCAAGGAGTATCCGGCAGTGTCGCTCCACGTCTGCGACATGTGCTTTGGTCCCTTGGAAGTCCAGTACAACTACAAGACGATCAAGCCGCGTCTCACCCGCAAAGCGATCGAGGCGGGCCCCAAGAGCCTCTGGCGGTACGTGGATCTCCTCCCCATCGCGGGGGAACCCACCGTCGGCCTCCATGCCGGGTTCACCCCGCTGGTGCGGGCGAAGAACCTCGGCGACGAACTGGGGCTGGACACGCTCTACCTCAAGAACGACACCGTCAATCACCCGACCCTGTCGTTCAAGGACCGGGTCGTCTCGGTGGCGCTGACCCGCGCCCGCGAGCTGGGCTATGACACGGTCGCCTGCGCTTCCACCGGGAACCTGGCCAACTCGGTCGCCGCCCACGCCGCGGCGGCCAAGATGCAGTGCTACGTGTTCATCCCCCACGACCTGGAAGCTTCCAAGGTGCTTGGGAATCTCGTCTATCGGCCCAACGTCGTCGAGGTCGAGGGAACTTACGACGACGTGAACCGCCTGTGCAGCGAGATCGCCGGCGAGCACAAATGGGCCTTCGTCAACGTCAACATCCGCCCGTATTACGCCGAAGGGTCCAAGACGCTGGCGTACGAAGTCGTGGAGCAACTCGGCTGGGCCGCCCCGGATCACATCATCGTGCCGGTGGCCTCCGGCTCGCTGCTCACGAAGATCTGGAAAGGGCTGAACGAGTTCCACAAGCTCGGGCTGATCGACCGTATGGCCACCAAGGTGGACGGGGCGCAGGCGGAGGGCTGCTCCCCCATCGCCACAGCCCACAAGCTGGGACTGGATTTCTTCAAGCCGGTCAAGCCCGCCACCATTGCCAAGTCGCTGGCGATCGGCAATCCCGCGGACGGCTACTACGCGCTGAAGGCAACGGACGAGAGCGGCGGAACCATGGACACGGTGACGGACGACGAGATCGTCGAGGGCATGACGCTGCTCGCGCAGACCGAAGGGATCTTCGCCGAGACCGCCGGCGGCGTGACGATCGGCGTCCTCAAGAAGCTGGTCAAGCAGGGAGCCATCAAGCGGACCGACGTCACCGTGGCGTTGATCACCGGCAACGGCTTGAAGACACAGGAGGCCGTGATGAACGCCGTCGGCCGCCCAACGCGGATCTCCCCAAGCCTAGTCCACTTCCAGAAGATGTTCGGCCTGGGCAACCATGAGCGGTAGAGGATCCCTGGTCAAGGTGCGTATTCCCACGCCCCTGCGGACACTGACGGGAGGCAAAAGCGAGGTCGAGACCCCCGCCTCGGACATTCAGTCCCTGATCGAGTCGTTGAACGGCCAGTTTCCCGGCCTCAAGGATCGGGTCTGTGACGACAACGGCGAGATCCGGCGCTTTGTGAACATCTACCTCAACGAAGAGGACATCCGCTTTCTCAAGGGCAAGCACACGCCCCTCAAGGGCGGCGACGAGGTCTCTATCGTACCGGCCATCGCAGGCGGAGCTCATTCAAGAGCTGCGTAATGGCGCACCTCCGTTTTCATCTCCGGTTTCCGGAGGACAAGATCAAGGAGCCGGTCCTCTGCCAGATCAACCGTGCTTTCCCGAAGGTGGACACGAACATCCGCCGGGCAGACGTGCGAGAGAAGACCGGCTGGATGGACGTGGAATTCTCCGGGGACCCTGCCGAGATCGAACGGGCCATCGAAGGCATCCGGCAGAAGGGCGTGATCGTGGACCCCATCGAGTTGAACGTCGTCGAATGAGCCAGGAAGGCGTTAACCGTTAATCGTTATTCGTTAAACGGGAGGCACATCAAATTTCCGAACGATTCACGATTAACGTATAACGAATAACGATGGAATTTACTGAGCAGCAGATCGAACGCTACAGCCGGCACATCATCCTGCCGGACGTGGGTGGCAAGGGCCAGAAGAAGCTGGCCGCGTCGCGCGTGCTGGTCATTGGCGCGGGCGGCCTCGGCTCCCCGGCAGCGCTCTATCTGGCCGCGGCCGGGGTCGGCACGATCGGCCTCGTGGACGGCGACGTGGTGGACCTGTCGAATCTCCAGCGCCAGATCCTCCACACGACCGCCACCGTCGGCAAGCCCAAGGTCGAGTCCGGGCGCGAGATGCTCGCCGCGATCAATCCGGACGTGGCGATCAAGACACATCCCATGAACGTCACCACAGAGAACATCTTGGGCATTCTCTCGGATTACGACCTTGTGCTCGACGGCTCGGACAACTTCGCCACTCGTTACCTGGTCAACGACGCCTGCTTCTTCGCCAAGAAGACCTTACTCTCCGGCAGCATCTTCCGCTTCGAAGGGCAGCTCACCACCCTCAAACCGCACGACGGGTTTCCCTGCTACCGATGCCTGTACGCAGAGCCCCCGCCGGCGGGCCTGGTCCCGAACTGCCAGGAAGCCGGGGTGCTCGGCGTCTTGGCCGGCACGATCGGCGTGCTCCAGGCCGCCGAGGCGATCAAGGAGATCGTCGGATTCGGCACGTCGCTCGCTGGCTCGATGTTGATCTACGACGCGCTCGAGATGAGCTTCCGCAAGACCCGCATCCCGAAAGACCCCGCGTGCCCACTCTGCAGCGCGCGCCCCCGCATCACGGACCTGTCCGGCGACTACACGGTCTCGTGCGCGATCTGAGCATCCCCCGACACATCCTCGACGAAATGATCGCTCACGCGCGTGAACTGGCTCCGCATGAATGCTGCGGCATGTTGGCCGGGAAGAACGGACGCGTCACTCACCACTACAAGATCGCCAACATCGTCGCGACGGAAGGGGCCCACCTCGCCAGCTTCGACGAGGCGAAGTTCGCCCACTTGCAGGCCCTCTCACCCGAAGAGCGCGCCGACATCGCCTTCGTCATGGACGCCCGCGACATGTCCTTGGCATTGAAAGACCTACGGCGCCAGGGCCTCGAGTTGCAGGTCATCTACCATTCGCATCCCCACAGTCCCGCGCGGCCCTCCGTCACCGACATCAAGATCGCCACGGAGTTCGAGTCCACCAGAGGCATCCTGAATCTGCCCGAGCCGTTGCACCTCATCATCTCCCTGGAAAGGAAAGACGCACCGGAGGCCAACGCCTTTCGCATCGTGAATGGTGAAGTGACGCCGGTCGCTTACCAGACCCTCTAGATGACGAAGCTCAAACGGTTCGAAGACCTCTCCTCAGAACTGGGGCTCCTCGAAGACGAGCTGATCCCCTACGGCCGCTTCAAGGGCAAGATCGCGCTGGCTGCGCTCGATCGGCTCCGCGACCGGCCTCTCGGCCGCTACGTGCTGGTCACCGCCATCAACCCCACGCCGCTGGGCGAAGGGAAGACCGTGACTGCGATCGGGCTGGCCATGGGTCTGTGCCGGCTGGGTCACCGCGCCGTCGTGGCGCTCCGCCAGCCCAGTCTCGGTCCCGTGTTCGGCGTCAAAGGCGGCGGTGCCGGCGGTGGACGCGCGCAAGTCGTCCCGCAGGAAGAGGTGAATCTGCATCTGACCGGGGATGCACACGCGGTGGCCGCGGCGCACAACCTGCTGGCCGCGTTCGTTGACAACCATCTGTCTCACGGCAACTCGCTTCAGCTCGATCCCAACGTGATCAGTTGGCCGCGGGTCATGGGACTGAACGACCGGGAGCTGCGCCAGGTGACTTTGCAGAGCGGCCGGCGCACCCAGTTCGTGATCACCGAAGCCTCGGAGGTAATGGCGATCCTCGCGTTGGCCGCCGATCTGAAAGACTTGCGGCGGCGGCTCGGGCGGATTTTCGTAGGGATGACGCAGGACGGCCGGCCGGTGCTCGCCGAGGACCTGCAGTGCGCCGGCGCCATGGCCGCCCTCCTTCGGGACGCCATGAACCCCAATCTGGTGCAGACCACGGAGGGCACGCCGGCGCTCATCCACGCCGGCCCCTTCGGCAACATCGCGCACGGCAGCAGCTCGATTGTCGCCGACGCGCTCGCCCTCCGCCTTGCCGAGTACGTCGTCACCGAAGCAGGCTTCGGCAGCGATCTGGGCGCGGAGAAGTTCTTCAACATCAAATGCCGGGTGTCCGGCCTGCGTCCGGCGGCTGCCGTGATCGTGGCCACCCTGCGGGCGTTGAAGCTGCACGGCGGCGCCGGCTCAGCCAAGCCGGGCTTGCCGCTGCCGGCGGCCTTGACCGGTCCCAACCGGGAAGCCCTGGCCCGCGGCTGCGCCAACCTCCACCAGCACATCGCCAACGTCCGCACGTTCGGCGTCCCCGCCGTCGTGGCCGTGAACGCGTTTGCGGACGATCCGAAAGAAGAGCTGGAGTATGTGAAGGCCCAGGCGGTCGAAGGAGGCGCCGTGGGGGCCGCGGTGTCCACGCCCTGGTCGGATGGCGGCGCCGGTGCTGAAGCGCTGGTCGACGCCGTCGTGCGGGCCTGCGAGCAACCATCGCGCTATCGTCCCTTGTACGAGGATGCCGCCTCGATCGAGCAGAAGCTCGAAACGATCGCTCGCCGGATCTACGGCGCGGACGGCGTGACCTGCGAGTCCGCTGCCGCAGCTCAGATCGAGACGGCCGCCAGACTGGGGTATGGGCGCTTTCCGATCTGCATGGCCAAGACCCAGTACTCGCTATCACACAATCCCCAGCTCCGCGGTCGGCCGAGCGGCTTTACCCTCCCGATTCGCGAACTGCGGATCCTCGCGGGCGCTGAGTTTCTGACGGCGGTGTGCGGCGGCATGCAGTTGATGCCCGGACTGCCCAAACGTCCTGCGGGCGAGCGGGTGGATGTCGACCCCGAGACCGGCCGCATCGTGGGACTGACCTGAACACAGGCGCGTGACAGGGACGGAAGAACGGATTCTGACCGAAGGAGAGAGCGGTAGCTAGCGCGACGGGATGGTTCGGATCGACTGACCGGTCGCCGCTTGGTAGGCCGCACCGAGCGTGCTCACCTCGGTGATCTTGATATCGCCCCCCATGCCCTTCAACGCGAGGTCCATGGAGGTCTGCCCGGCCGGCACGACCATCTCACGATAGTTGAGTTGCCGGCATCCCTTAATTTTTTCCTCCAGCCCTCCGACGGACCCCACTTCCTGATTCTCATTGATCGTGCCCGACATGCAGACATCGGGGCGGATCGGATCGCCGAGCAAGGCCGCTGTCACACCGACCGCAAGGATCGCGCCCGCGCTCGGGCCGTCAATATACAGCCCGTTCTGGAGGATGGAAGTTCGGACGGAGAGCCGAACCCGCAGGAACCGGGGATCGTACCCCACGCCCTTGGCAGCCGCCGCGACGGCTGTCCGCAGGGACACATCGAGATGCCCGCCGAAATGCGAATCCGCCACCACTTCCGGGCCGGTCCCTGCAGACACGTAACTGACGGCCAGATCCGCCAGCAAAACTACACTGGGGTTGGCCGCGTACGCCACGGACTGGTCATGCTGGGCAGAGTACTGGTCCACCATGAGGACCGGAATCCGAAGGCTGGTGGCCGGGAACGGCTGCGGCGCCTTGAATGGTTGGATCAGAGCTGCAGGAACAGTCGAATCTGGAGGAGCAGATGAAGCAGGAGCCTCGGGCGCCACGGGTGCCTGGTGGAGTCCTCTCATCACCGGAGTGAAGCTCTCTGTGACTACGTCCTTATTGATGAGGCGACAGTCCGGGCCGGCACCGCGGTCGCTATAGAGGTTCGTGCCGTTCGGTTGCATGCACAGCCAGACATCGGCAAGCACCCCTGGAGGCGCCAACCCGAAGCCGAACGCGGCACCCACGATCGCCAAGCAGATGAGTTGTCGTCGCATCATGCTTGATTCAAGTCAGCAAAAGTAGTGCCTTTTCTTCCCCACCGGAGCCTGCACCCGGAACTGGGCCTAACTTCTACACATCATCGAATACATCACACATCACCGCAAACCATCACATATGACAAGTTGGCTCAGAAGGGCAGTCGGCCTATCCCCAAAGATAGCCGGCTTATCCTTTCAGACAGACCCTATCCACTCTGCTAGGTTGACCTCTCTGTCTGGATTTCTGATCGGCGGGATAACGACGGCTCAACGCGTGACGCCGGCGCTTCGAACGACGTTAGCTCGTCACCGCCCCCTCTGAGGCTGAAGAGACGTGCCGGGCGTATTTGGCCATGACGCCGGTGGTGTAGCGAGGCATCGGCGCTTTCCACTTGCTGAGCCGGGCCTTGATTTCTTTCTGCGTCAGTTCGACGTTCAGCGTGCGGGCAGGCACATCGAAAACGATGTTGTCGCCGGTCTTGAGCGCCGCGATGGGGCCTTTCCTCGCCGCTTCCGGCGCGACGTGGCCGGCCATCAGACCGTGCGTGGCGCCCGAGAAGCGACCGTCGGTGAGAAGAGCGACGGACTCCCCCAAGCCCGCGCCGACGATCGCGGCCGTCACGCCCAACATCTCGCGCATGCCTGGGCCGCCCGCTGGCCCTTCGTAGCGGATCACGACCACATCGCCCGCCTTGATCTGCCCGGTCTTGACGGCAGCGAAGGCGTCCTCCTCGCGGTCGAAGACCTTGGCCGGGCCTTTGAACGACGTCATCGAGTGCCCTGCCACTTTCACGACGCAACCCTCCGGCGCCAGGTTCCCTTTGAGAATGACCAGCCCACCCGTCTGCTTAATCGGATTGGACAGCGGCCGGACGACCTGTTGATTCGGCGTCTCCGTCGCTTGACGGGCTTCGTCGCAAATGGCTCGTCCGGTGACGGTCGGCTGATCGGGATGCAGAATGCCGGCGTCCAGCAGCCGCATGGCGACCAGCGTCGTGCCGCCCGCCGCATAAAGATCGGCTGCCATGAAACGGCCGCCTGGCTTGAGATCGGCCAACAAGGGCACCTTCCGGCTGATCTTGTCGAAGTCGTCAAGAGTCAATCGCACACCGGCTTCCCGCGCGACGGCCAGCAGGTGCAGCACGGCATTCGTGGAGCCGCCGGTGGCGGCTACAGCGGCGATGGCGTTCTCCAGGGCCTTGCGCGTGATGATCTGGCGCGGGTGCAGGTCCTTCCTCAGCAGCTCCATCACCAGCTGGCCGCAGCGGAACGCGACTTCATCCTTACGCGGGTCCATCGCCGGCACGCCGTTGAAGCCCATCGGGGAGATGCCCAGGAACTCGAATGCGATCGCCATCGTATTCGCGGTGAACTGGCCGCCGCAGGCGCCGACCCCTGGGCAGGCGTGGTTCTCCAGATCGCGCAGCTCCGCCTCCGTCATCTTGCCAGCCGCGTGCTTCCCGACCGCCTCGAAGACATCCTGGATCGTGACGTCGTGCCCCTGGAACTTGCCGGGCATGATCGAACCTCCATACAGCATCAGCGACGGGAGGTTCAGCCGGGTCAGCGCCATGACCGTGCCGGGGATCGTCTTGTCGCAGCCGGACAGCGCTACGACCGCGTCGAACAGGTGCCCGCGCGCCACCAGTTCGATGGAATCTGCGATCACTTCACGACTGATCAGTGAGGCCTTCATGCCTTCCGTGCCCATGGCGATGCCGTCGGAGACCGCAATCGTGTTGTACTCGATGGGGGTCCCTCCCGCCGCGCGAATGCCAGCCTTCACCTTTTCGGAGAGGCGCCGGAGATGGTAGTTGCAGGGCATGATCTCGATCCAGGTGTTGGCCACCCCCACCAGCGGGCGGGACAGGTCGTCATCAGTGAACCCGACGGCCTTGAGCATGGCGCGGGCCGGCGCTCGACCCGGCCCGTCGACCAGATCACGGCTTCTGAGTTTCGGCTGGCTCGTCATGTGGTCTCCTTATCCAAGCAGTTCGCATCAGGGACCGGTCTTGGATCCCGTGGTTGCCACATGAAACTCGGCAACGCGAGGGCGGACCAGACCGGCAAAGTCTTGGTATCGGAGCTTCACTGCCTCATGGCGCGTCCCGGCCTGAAAGACGATCTCCGTGTCCGTTGTGAGGGACTGGTCCACATATACCTCCAGGCCGTAGAGATTGCCGAAAGGCGGCATTGCACCGAGTTCGCAATCGGGGAACAATTCCTTAAACTCTGCTTCGGTGGCCAACCGCACATGGCTGGTCCGAAAAATCTCCTTGAGACTTTTGAGGTCCACCTTCCAGTTCGCCGGAAGCACCGTCATCACGAAGCGCTCGTCCGCTTTCATCATGACCACCTTGGCCAGTTCTTTCCCTGGCACATGAAGGGCCTGGGCCAGCTCCGGCGCGGTAAAAGTTTCCCTGTGGGTCAAGACCTCGTAGGCAACCTTCTCGCGATCCAAATAGTCTTTCAGTCTCCTCAGGATGCTCATGACCGACTCCTTTCATTCGGAGAGCCCACCATAGAGCTGGTCAGGGAGTGACATCCTCCGTTCCAGAAATACCGTCAGTGATCTAGGCCCGCATGCGTGCGCGAAAGATTAATCGTCGAGGCTGCGCGGGGCCATCCGGTCCTTCTGGAACGCGAACATGCCGTCGAGGAGTACGAACATCGCAATCAGGGTGAGCAGGATGCCGCCTTCAAACCATCCTTCCGTGCCCAACCTCCAAGTATGGCCAGTAAGCCCTGCCAGGAGGCCAAGAAGCCCGCAGACAAACCCTATCGCAGTACCGATGCGGGCAATCGTCGTGCGCTTATATCCCACATTTCTCATCGCACACACTCCTTTTTGTGTTGCTGGTGTCCCGCGTCACTTCCCCTCGGCAGGATACCCTTCCGCTCTACCTGAAGAGCGCAGTACTGGCAAGGCTAGGCCACCCTGGGAAACCTGTCAAGCGGCGTGTGGGTCAGACGAGCGCGGAAGCTGGGGAGAGAAGGATGGTTGCGGGGAAGGGATTCGAACCCTTGACCTTCGGGTTATGAGCCCGACGAGCTACCGGACTGCTCCACCCCGCAGGCGGATGCTACCAACTTGACGTGATACTGTCAAGGCGACCGAAATGCGGTATCATGGCGCGCATGACCACGCCGTTGCGGATCGTGTTCATGGGAACACCGGAGTTTGCCGTGCCTTCCTTGCAGGCGCTGCTGGAAGCCGATCCGGAAAAGATCGGGCGCGTGGTCGGAGTGGTCACCCAGCCCGATCGCCCGAAGGGCCGCGGGCAACACCTGACCCCGCCCCCGGTCAAGGTGTTGGCCCAGCAGGCCGGGCTGCCGATCTTCCAGCCACTCAAGATGAAAGACCCGGCTTTCCTGGAGACCCTGAAACGCTGGGCGCCCGACCTGATCGCCGTCACGGCCTTCGGCCGGATTCTGCCGTCTGTCGTCCTGGACCTGCCGCCGAAGGGATGCGTCAACGTGCACGGCTCGCTGCTTCCCAAGTACCGTGGCGCCGCCCCGATCCAGTGGGCGATCATCAACGGCGAGACCGAGACCGGCCTCACCACGATGTTGATGGATCCGGGCATGGACACGGGCCCCGTGTTGCTGCAGGAGACGGTCCCGATCCTGCCGATGGAGACGGCAGGCGAGCTGGCGGCCCGTCTGGCACCCATCGGCGGACGGCTGCTCGTGAAAACCATCAGCGGGCTGGAGGACGGCACTCTCACCCCGAACCCGCAGGACCACAGTCGCGCCACGCTCGCGCCGTTGCTGAAGAAGGAACATGGGACACTGCGCTGGGACGAGGAGGCGACGGCGCTGGCCAACCGGATCCGCGGGCTGACGCCCTGGCCAGGCGCCTACACCTATTATGGCGATGAGCGCTGGCAAATCTGGAGGGCCGAGCCCACGAATCCCGGATGCGCCATGGCGGAGCCAGGGGTCATCCTCGAGGTGACGAAAGAAACGATCCGCATCGCGGCCGGGAAAGGCGCGCTTCTGATCCGCGAACTGCAGCCCGCGTCGGGCAAGCGCCTGAGCGTGAAGCAATACCTAGCGGGCCATCCGGTCAAGGCAGGCAGTAGACTCGGCCACGGCCCTTGCGACCATTCACCCGATGCTCTATAGTTGACCTCTAAATTTCCTGGAGGGGCTCCTATGCCCAAGGTGCGAATCGCGCCGTCTATTCTGTCCGCAGACTTCGCGCATTTGGCTGACGAGATCGCCGCCGTCGAGCAAGCGGGCGCGGATCTGGTGCACGTGGATGTCATGGATGGCCACTTTGTCCCGAACCTGACAATCGGACCACCCATCGTCGAAGCCCTCCGCAAGGTCACTTCCCTGCCTCTCGACGTCCACTTGATGATGACGAACCCGGACGCATTCATCAGGGAGTTCGCCGAAGCGGGCGCGACCTACCTCACGGTCCATGTCGAAGCCTGTCCGCACCTGCACCGCACGGTCCAGTCCATCAAGGAGAATGGCGTCAAGGCGGGCGTCACTATGAATCCCGCCACGCCGCTGACCAGCGTCGAAGAGATTCTGCCGGATGTGGATCTATTGTTGATCATGTCAGTCAATCCCGGCTTCGGCGGCCAGCGATTCATCTCCCGCGTCCTGGGCAAGATCAAGCAGGCGCGCGCGATGATCGACCGCACCGGCCGCTCGGTGCTGCTCGAGGTGGACGGCGGCGTGAAAGTGGACAACGCCGCCGCGATCGTGGCCGCCGGCGCCGACATTCTGGTGGCGGGTTCCGCCATCTTCGAAGCTCCCGGGCGTGACTACCGCCGGGTGATCGCCCAGCTGCGCGCGGGCGGCACCGCCGGCGTCGACTCCGGCGACAACGGCAACCTCACCGGTCACAGCAAAGCCGCGGCGTCCTCCCGCAAGGCTCGCCGATGAGTGAGGTGACGCAGCTCGCCGAGAGCCTCCACCCGCACGAAGTCAAGGTCGTGTCTGCGCTCAAGGCCTCCGCGCAGAGGGAGGGCTTGACCGAAGCGGACCTGGCCAAGGCCACCGGCCTGGAGGTCGCCCAGGTCAGCGCCGCCCTCGGCCGCTTGCAGGTCAAGGGACTGGTCGCCGTTCTCTCCGAAACGACCCGGCCGATCGTCTCCCTCACGGAAACCGGCAAGCACTTTTTCCAGCATTACGCCCCGATGGTCCGCGTCATGTCGGCCTTGCGCGCGGCCGCCGAGACCGGCGGGCAGTTGACGATCAAGGACATCCAGACGCGCGAAGGGTTGGACCCAGGCGAGATCAGCACCGCAGTCGGCGAGTTGAAGCGGGAAGGCGTCCTCTCCATCGGCGCCGGTGGCGTGGCCCGAACCACGAGCGCCGCCTCCATCACGGCCGACTCGCTCCAGCGCTTGATCCGGTTCGTCCACGAAGGACCCAAGCCGCTCTCCGAGTTTCCCCCGTCCGATCAGGCCCTGATCGAAAAGTTCGCCCAGCAGCGCGGCAGACCGAAGGAGCCGTTCCGCGTGGACGATCGAGTCATCCGCACCTACGGCCTCCAGGAGCTCGGACACGCCGTGGCGCTCCAGATCCAGAAGGAAGGCGTGCGGGAAGAAGCCACCCGCCTGACTCCCGAAATGCTGAAGGACGGGAGTTGGCGCCAGGCGCGCTTCCGCAAGTACACGATCGCTCTCAAACCGGCCCGCATCGCGGCCGGCAAGAAGCATCCCTACCGGGAGTTCCTTGATCTGGTCAAAGCCAAGCTCGTCAGCATGGGGTTCGAGGAGATGCGTGGCGGGCTGATCGAGAACGAGTTTTGGAACATGGACGCCCTCTTCATGCCGCAGTTCCACCCGGCCCGCGAGACCCACGACGTGTACTTCGTCAAGGAGCCGCGCCACTCCGCCCCCATCCCCGAGCCGTACCTGTCGCAGGTTGCGGGCGCGCACGAACACGGCGGCCACACGGGATCGAGCGGCTGGGGTTACACCTTCGACCGCATGCGGACGCGCCGCTTGCTGCTTCGCAGCCAGGGCACGGCCGTCTCCGCGCGCACGCTGGCCGGGACGCCGCACGTGCCGGGCAAGTACTTTTCGATCGCGCGATGCTTCCGCTACGACCAGGTGGATGTCACGCACGCGCCTGACTTCTTCCAGATCGAGGGCATCGTCCTCGGGCCGGACATCAATTTCCGGACCCTGCTCGGGCTGCTCACCCTCTTTGCGCGCGAAGTGGCCCAGGCGCAGGAGATCCGCTTCGCTCCGGCCTACTTCCCCTTCACGGAGCCGTCGGTCGAAGTGCACGTGCGCCATCCCCGCCTGGGCTGGATCGAGCTGGGCGGCGCCGGCCTCTTCCGCCCGGAAGTCCGGCTCCCGCTGGGCGTGGAGGTCCCCGTGATCGCCTGGGGCCTAGGCCTCGACCGCATGGCGATGGTCGCGCTGGAAATCCACGACATCCGCGATCTGTTCTCCGCCGATCTGGAGATGATCCGCTCCAAGCGGGTGCAATACTGAACCGACGCCATGCCGACCATCTCCGCCAATCGCAAGGACCTCGACAAGCTCCTCGGGCGGCACGCCACGGACAAGGAACTCGAAGCCTGGCTGCCGCTGGTGAAGGGCGAGATTAAGGAGGTCGAAGCCTCCACCGGCGAGATCCGGTTCGAGCTGCAGGACTCCAACCGCCCGGACCTCTGGTGTGTCGAAGGCATCGCGCGCCAGATCCGGATCAAGCTGAACGGCCGGCCGGACTCCTACCCATACTTGCGTGCTGCCAAGAGCCGGCTCGATCAGATTCTTGTCGAGCAGGGCCTGGAGCGTGTACGTCCGTTCATCGGGGGGTGCAAGGCGCGCGGCTACAAGGTCGCTGAGGAGGGCTTGGCCCAGCTCATCCAGACACAGGAAAAACTCGCCGACATTTTCGGCCGGAAACGTCGCACGGTCTCCATCGGGCTCTATCGGCTGCCCTCGATCAAGTTTCCCGTCACCTACGCCCTGGCGGACCCCGACCGGATCAGATTCCGCCCGCTCGGCTATAACGAGCCGATGGGGCTGCGGGAGATCCTGGAGATCCATCCCAAGGGGCAAGAATACGGGGCGATCCTGTCGGGACACGACCAGGTGCCGCTGCTCCGCGACGCCAAGGGGGACGTGCTCTCGTTCCCGCCCATCATCAACAGCCGGGACGTCGGCGAAGTGCAGGTGGGCGACGCGGACCTGTTCATCGAAGTCACGGGAACGGACCTTCGCATGGTCATGCTCGCCGTGAACATCGTGGCCGCCAACCTGCACGACCGCGGGGCGTCGATCGAGCCGGTGGAGGTCGTCTATCCCTATAAAACGGCGTACGGGCGCGCGGTGCGGATGCCGCAGGCCTTCAGCCGGCCCCGTGCGATCAAACTCAGCGACATCAGCAAGGCCCTTGGCGATGCGCTCTCCCCCAAGGACGTCCGGGCCGGCCTCACCTCGTACGGCTACACCGTGACCGGCAGCGGCTCGCGGATCCTTGTGAGCCTCCCGTCGTATCGCAACGATCTCATGCACCCGGTGGACGTCATCGAGGATGTGGCCATCAGCCGCGGGTACCACACGTTTGGCCCGATCATGCCCGCGACCTTTACCGTTGGAGGGCTGTCCCGGATCGAGCAGCTCTCGGATAAGGTGCGCGAGCTGATGCTTGGCTTCGGCTTCCAGGAGATCGTCTCGAACATCCTGGGCTCCCGCGTCGATCTGGTCCACCGGATGCGCCTGCCCGACGGGCATCCCGAAGCCGGCTGCGTCGACATCGAGAACATCATGTCCCAGAGTTACGAGTGCCTGCGCCAGTGGGTCCTGCCGTCGCTGTTGCGCGTCGAGACCACCTCTTCCCGGAGCTTCTACCCGCATTTCCTGTTTGAGCTGGGCGAGGTCGTCGTTCCTGATCCGCACACCGAAACCGGCACGCGGACCGAAGTTCGTCTGGGAGTCCTGCTGGCCCACGCCAACGCGAACTTCTCCGAGGCCCACTCGTTCCTGGACTTGTTGTGCTTCTACCTAGGCTGGGACTACACGCTGACGCCGACCGACCACCCGTCGTTCCTGGAGGGACGGGTCGGGCGGGTCGAGCGAGACGGCAAAGCGGTGGGCTTGATCGGCGAGCTCCACCCGGAAGTGCTGGAACGCTGGCAAATCACCATGCCGATCAGCGCCTTCGAACTGGTGATCGACTTGCCGGGCAAGCCTCAGTCCTAGCGCAGGACCCTACCGAAGAGTCCCGGGCGGTAAGCCTTTCTCGAAGTACTGCTCCTGGATTTTGCGGGTGGAATTCGCCACGACGATCTTCCCGGGCTCGCTGGTCGCAGACGGCACCTGCCCCCCGAGCCGCACGATCGAGTCCCGGATATTCGCCAGGGTCAGCAAGACGCTCCCTTCAACCTGAGCCCCGGGACGATTAAAGCCCGCTTCGAACGCGATCCAGGCCTTGCGATACGCGATGACCGCCGGTTGCTGGTAGGCCGTGTGATCCAGTGCGTTCGCCAAGTCCAGATAGGTCTCTCCGGCCAGACCGGGGGCTGTATCCACGGCGCTCAGGTAGTGAAGAATAGCCTCGGTGATCTTACCCCTCTCGATGGCTTTTTCACCGGCCTTGCGCAAGTTTGCAACGCACTTGGTCTCGGCCCGCGAGAGCGAACGATCAGGATCAGAACCAGGTAGCGGGCCTTCTTCAATGAGCAGGAACGGTGCCCGCATGGGATCTTCGCGATATGGGCGCATGCGGCAACCCGTCAAAGACGGTGCCCCACCCCTACTCCGCACGCCAGGTGAAGCATTCCCCTGCTCCGATAGAGCCGTCGGCGGGGTTGCAACAGGCTCCTCCGCGACCGCCGCGCCCGCGCCAGAAAGGACGGCGACCATGATCCAACCCATGACTGCGATCCTCATTGTCTCACTCAACACCTAGGCCTTGGCCATCTGCGCCTTGGCCGTGTCCACGAGCTTTGTGAAGCCGCCCGGGTCCTGAATGGCCATGTCCGAGAGGACTTTGCGATCCAGCACGACGCCCGCTTTCTTGAGCGCATGGATGAACCGGGAATAGAGCACGCCATGGGACCGGCAGGCGGCGGTGATGCGGGTGATCCAGAGTCGCCGGAAGTCGCGCTTCCGGTTGCGCCGGTCGCGATAGGCGTACTGCTGCGCCCGGTCCACCGCTTCGGTCGCCGTGCGGAACAGCCGGCTCTTGGCCCCGTAGTAGCCCTTGGCCAGCTTGAGTCGCCTCTTGTGACGTGCGCGGGTCTTGGTCCCGCCTTTAGCCCGTGGCATGGTGGTGCGCTCTCCTTCCTGGTGCGGTGCTCATCGGTTCATAAGTTCGGCAGGAGCGCGGCGATCCGGTAGACATCCCCCGGAGCCACGCGCGTCGACGCGCTGAGCCTTCGCTTGCGGTTCCGACTCTTGCTGGTCAGGATGTGCCGCTTGTAGGCGGGAGAGTGCATGAGCTTCCCCGTCCCCGTCTTCCGGAACCGCTTCTTCACCCCTTTGTGCGTCTTCAGTTTCTGCCCGGCCATGTCCGTTCTCCCTCCTGCGTTCGCGGCCCGTCCCACTATTTTTTCTGGGGCGCAAGTACCATCGAGAGAAACCGCCCTTCCTGCCGCGGGTGCTGCTCGATCTGCGCGCCGCTCCCCACCAGAGCCAGCACTTTATCCAGCATTGCCCTGCCCATCTGCTGGTACGCCATTTCGCGGCCCCGGAACATCACGGTGACCTTGGTCTTGTTCCCATCGGCCAGGAACTCCTTCATCTGGCGCACCTTCGTCTCCAGATCGTGTTGATCGGTCCGCGGTCTCAGCTTGACTTCCTTGAGATGCGTACCCTTCTGGTGTTGCTTGGCGGTATGGGCTTTCTTGCTCAGCTCATACTTGTACTTGCCGAAGTCCATGATCTTGCAGACCGGCGGCTGCGACATGGGCGCCACCTCGACAAGATCGTATCCCATCTCCTCCGCTTTCTTGAGCGCATCAATCGTCGTCATGATGCCAAGCTGCTCGCTCTCCGGACCGATGACGCGTATCGGCGATACTCTGATCTCTCTATTGATCCTCAGTTTTGGAACGGCGATAGTGCACCTCTCTCCTTCAGGTTCATGTCTTGGGTACGGAGCTGGTCAGCGCCCGCGCCTCCACCTCCTGCTGTAAATACGCCAGGAAGGTCACGACCGTCATCGCGCCTGCATTGCCCCCGCCGCGAGTCCGCACGGAGACCGTGCCGTCCTGCTTCTCGCGGTCCCCGGCGACGAGCATGTAGGGAATCTTGGCCCGCTCCGCCTCCCGGATCTTCAAGCCGATCTTCTCGCTGCGCAGGTCCGCTTCGACGCGAAACCCGGCCTCGGTCAGGCGACGCGCCACGTCCTGCGCATAGTCCGCGTGCTTGTCCGTGATCGCGATCACGACGGCCTGCACCGGCGCCAGCCACGCGGGGAAGGCGCCCGCGTACTGCTCGATCAGGATTCCGAAGAACCGTTCGATCGACCCCATCAGCGCCCGGTGGATCATGATCGGCCGGTGTGGCTGGCCGTCCTCCCCCACGAACTCCAGCCCGAAGCGCTCGGGGTTGTTGAAGTCCACCTGGACCGTCGAACACTGCCAAGCCCGCCCCAGCACATCCTTGATCTTGATGTCTATCTTGGGGCCGTAGAACACGCCCTGGCCGGGATCGATACCGTACGCCACCCCCCGGCTCTTGAGCGACGCCTCCAGCGCGGAGGTCGCCTGGGCCCACGCCGCCTCCGACCCCACAGCCTTCTCCGGCCGGGTGGAGACACACACCTGGTAATCGGCAAACCCGAAGGTCTTGAGCACAAAGAAGGTGAAGTCCAGCACCCGCGAGACTTCCTCTTCGATCTGGTCCGCACGACAGAACAGGTGGGCGTCGTCCTGCGTGAAGCCCCGCACGCGCAGCAGGCCGTGCAGGACCCCCGACCGCTCATAGCGATAGACCGTCCCCAGCTCGGCGTATCGCAGCGGCAGGTCGCGGTAGCTCCGCAGGTGCGACATGTACATCATGATGTGGAACGGGCAATTCATCGGCTTGAGCTGGTAGTCGCTCGCCTCGACCTGCATCGGCGCGAACATATTCTCGCGATAGTACTCGGTGTGGCCGCTCGTCTTCCAGAGGTCCAGGCGGGCGACGTGCGGCGAGTAGACCAGCGCGTAGCCGTGCTTCTGGTGCTGCTCGCGCCAGAAGTTCTCGATCTGCAACCGGACGGTGGACCCCTTGGGCAGCCACAGGATCAACCCGGGACCGACCTCGTCGCTCACCGCGATCAGGTCCAGCTCCCTGCTAAGCTTGCGGTGGTCCCGTTTCTTGATCTCCTCCAGCTTGTGCAGGTAGGCATCCAGCAACTCCTTGGTCGGAAACGAGGTGCCGTAGATCCGTTGGAGCATCGGATTGCGCTCGTCCCCGCGCCAATAGGCCCCCGCCGCGGTCAGCAGCTTGATCGCGTGGATGTGGCCCGTGGACGGCACGTGGGGCCCACGGCACAGGTCGATGAGCCCGCCCTGGTCGTACACGGACACGGCCTCGTCGGGGAACCCCTGGATCATCTCGCACTTGTAGTCCTCGCCCCGCTGCCGGAAAAACTCGATCGCCTCTTCCCGCTTCATCTCCCGCCGCCGGAACGGCTGGTTCGCCCGGATGATCGCCTGGATGCGCGCTTCGATCTTTTCCAGGTCCTCGGGGGTGAACGGCCGCTCGTACGCAAAATCGTAATAGAAGCCTTCTTCGATCGGCGGCCCGATGGTGAGCTTCGCGGTGGGAAAGAGGTCCTTGACCGCCTGTGCCATGATGTGGGCGCTGCTGTGGCGGTAGACTTCCTTACCCTCCGGCATCTCAAAGGTCACGGGACGGACGTCGGCGTCGGCCTCCAGCGGACGCGACAGGTCCACAGGCTGGCCGTTCACCAGCGCCGCGATCACACCCTCCGGCATAGTCCCCGTGGGCAGGGCGAGGGCCTCGCCAGCCGTGACCCCTTGGGGCGCCTTTCGGCTGGCGCCGTCGGGGAACTTCACCACGATCGATGCTGTCGGCACGTCAGACACCAGAACCAACGGTTCTCCAAACAAAAAAGGGGGCCACGCTGCTTCTCGGGACGCCCAGGGTAAGCGGAGAAGGAGAGTTTTTATGGTAGGCGCGGACGGTCTTGAACCGTCGACCTCTACCGTGTCAAGGTAGCGCTCTCCCCCTGAGCTACGCGCCTAACACGACGCGGCATGCTAATACGCGGGCCGCGGGCTTGTCAAGGCTCAACCCTGCGTCGTGACTGGAAAAAACCCTGATTGTGGCTAGCCCTTCTTGGCGATCGGGATCTTGAGGTCGCGGATCTTCTTGCGCAGGGTGTTGCGGTTGAGGCCCAGCAGCGCGGCGGCCTGGTTCTGGTTGCCGTGGGTCTCCTCCAGCACCAGCGTGATCAAGGGCTTTTCAACCGCCTTGACCAAAAGCGGATGGAGGTCGGACCCCGCCCCCAGCTTCATGCGGCGCACGAAATCGCGAAGCTTCGCGCCGATGAATTCCTCCAGGCCCAGCTCGTGATGGAGCTTCGTCGTGCCGTGAGACGCCTGGTGGCCGTTGCACAAGGCCTTCAGCGGCCCGGTGGCGCGACGGAGGTACGTGGTGCTCCCCACCAGCACCATCTGGGGAGTCCCCCCCAGCGCGTCATTCAACAACTTCAGCTCGGTGGCCCAATCCTTCCGGGATTCGATGATCACGGCATCGAACCGGTGTTTGGGGGCTTTGCGGACCGCCGATGCCGCGTCCTTGGCGATGGTGACGACGCACTCGGGGCAATCCTGACGGTAGAGCTCGACGAGGTCCGGGTTGGCGGTCAGTACGAGCAGATAGACGACTTCTCGGGCCGGCATGCACGCTCCCGACGTTCTTCACTGGAGAGGGGCGTACTCATAGCAGCCCGACCGGAACCTGTCAAGGGGAAGAATGCAGAAAGACCAGATGCCCGTCCTTCTCGTCCACCCGCACCGCCTGCCCTTCCTTGACGGTGCCATCGAGGAGCTTGAGCGCCAGAGGATTGATGATCTCCCGCAGCAGCAGCCGCTTGAGGGGCCGGGCGCCGTACACGACATCGTAGCCGGCCCACGCCAAGTGCTGCTTGGCGCGGTCCGTGAGGACCAGCGTGATGTGCTTGTCCTGCAACCGCCCACTCAGCTGCCTGACTTGTAATTCCACGATCGCCGCCAGTTGCTCGGGCGACAGCGGGTGGAAGACGACGATGTCGTCGATGCGGTTCAGGAACTCGGGACGGAAGTGCCCACGCAGCACCTCCAGGGCGCGGCTCCGCATCTCCGCTTCATTGCCAGCCGCCGCGGCTTCCTGGATCTCCCGACTGCCGACGTTCGAGGTCATGATCACCACGGTGTTCTTGAAGTCCACCGTTCGCCCCTTGCCGTCGGTCAGCCGGCCGTCGTCCAGCAATTGCAGCAGCACGTTGAGGACATCAGGGTGCGCCTTCTCGATCTCATCCAGGAGGAGGACCGTGTAAGGCCGCCGGCGCACGGCCTCCGTCAACTGGCCACCCTCTTCGTAGCCCACGTACCCCGGCGGCGCCCCGATCAGCCGCGCGACCGCGTGCTTTTCCATGTACTCCGACATGTCGAGCCGGACCATCGCCTGCTCGTCGTCGAACAGGAACTCGGCCAGCGCCCGGGCCAGCTCGGTCTTCCCCACGCCCGTGGGCCCCAAGAAGATGAAGGACCCCATCGGCCGTTTGGGATCCTGGATGCCGGCCCGCGCTCGCCGGACCGCGTCCGACACCGCCACGATCGCCTCCTCCTGCCCGACGACCCGCTGCCGCAGCCGGTCTTCCATCTGCACGAGCTTCTTCGTCTCGGTTTCGATCAACCGCGTCACGGGGATGCCGGTCCACTTGGCGACGATCTGCGCGATGTCATCTTCGTCCACTTCTTCTTTGAGCAGCCGCGTCTCGCCATGCAGCTTTTGGAGGCGACCATTCTCCGCCTTCAACTGCTTGTCCAGATCCAGGATCTGCCCGTAGCGCAGCTCCGCCGCCCGACCGAGATCGCCTTCGCGCTCCGCGCGATCCGCCTCCGTGCGGGCCTGCTCCATCTTCTCCTTGACCTCGCGGATCTTCTTGATGGCGTCCTTCTCGGCCTGCCACTGCGTCGTCAGCGCGTCGGTCTCCTTGCGCAACTGGACGAGTTCCCGCTCGCTCTTCTCCAGCCGCTCCTGCGACTGGGTATCCTTGTCCCGCCGGATGCCTTCCCGCTCGATCTCGAGTTGGCGGATGCGGCGCATGCGCTCATCCAAGGACGTGGGCATGCTGTCGATCTCCATCCGCAGGCGGGACGCGGCTTCATCCACCAGGTCGATCGCCTTGTCAGGCAGGAACCGATCCCGGATGTACCGGTTGGACAAGGTCGCGGCGGCCACGAGCGCCGCGTCCTTGATCCGCACCCCGTGGTGGACCTCGTACCGCTCCTTGAGGCCGCGCAGGATCGAGACCGTGTCCTCCACGCTCGGCTCGGCCACGTACACAGGTTGGAACCGGCGTTCCAGAGCGGGGTCTTTCTCGATGCGTTTCCGGTACTCGTCGAGCGTGGTCGCCCCGATGCAGCGGAGGTCGCCGCGCGCGAGCGCCGGTTTCAGCATGTTGGAGGCGTCCATGGCGCCTTCGGCCGCGCCCGCGCCGACCAGAGTATGGATCTCATCGATAAAGAGGATGATCGCGCCGGCGCCCTCTTCGATCTCGCGCAGCACCGCCTTGAGCCGCTCTTCGAACTCCCCGCGGAACTTGCTGCCGGCGACCAGGGCGCCCATGTCCAGCGCGACCACGCGTCGCTCCTTGAGCCCTTCCGGCACGTCGCCGTTCACGATCCGCTGCGCCAGCCCTTCCGCGATGGCCGTCTTGCCCACGCCCGGCTCGCCGATCAGGCACGGATTGTTCTTGGTGCGCCGGGAGAGGACTTGGATCACGCGGCGGATTTCTTCGTCCCGGCCGATGACTGGGTCCAGCTTGCCCTTGCGGGCCAGGTCGGTGAGATCACGGCTGTACTTCGCGAGGGCCTGGTATTTTTCCTCGGGCTCCTGGTCCGTGACGCGCTGGGTGCCTCGGATCGACGTCAGCGCGGCGTAGAGCCGGTCTTTCGAGACGCCCTGCCGCTTGAAGATGCCGGCGGCCGCGCCGCCCGCCTCCGCGATGGCCAGCAGCAAATGCTCGGTGCTGAGATATTCGTCCTTGAACCGTTCCGCCTCCTGTTCGGCGGCGGAGAACACGTCCTGGAGGCGCGGGGTGATGCCGGCCACTCCGCTTGCGCCAGGCCCTGAGACCTGCGGGATTTTCTTGAGTTCCTGCTCGAGTTCACGCACAAGGACGGCAGGGTCCGCGCCCAACTTGTTCAGCAGGCTTTGCGTCAGGCCTTCGCGCTGGCGCACCAGGGCCAGTGCTAGGTGCTCGACATCGAGGTGCGGGTGGCCCGCCTTCTCAGCCAGCTTTTGGGCCTCGGCTAGTGCCTCCTGCGCCTTGATGGTCAGTCGGTCAAATCGGATCATGGTCTTTCTTTAAGACGCAGGGGGGAGAAGTCAAACCACCCGTTCGAATTTTTATTTTTCACTACCCCCTTGACAAACCAATGAATACCGCGATATAAGTTCAATAACCATGTTTTCCTATCGGAGCAGTAGGAATTGATGTATGTACTTCTCAGCTAAAGGGGAATACGGGATCATGGCCGTCCTGGACTTGGCGCTGGCGAACGGGTCCGCTCCCGTTCAGGCCAAGGCCATTGCGGATCGGCAAGGCATCCCCCTCCGCTTCCTGGAGCAAATTCTGAGTGCGCTGAAACATGCCGGCCTCGTCGAGAGCGCTCGTGGTGCGCACGGCGGCTATCGCTTGGCCAAGCCGGCGAGCGAGATTCGTATTGGAGACGTGATCCAGGCTGTGGATGGCCCCATCGCGATGCCGGCCCGGGTGCTGCCCCGCCTCCGGGACGGAAACGGGCATCGGACCTCGCATGGCTCCTTGGTCCAGGGGGTCTGGGAAGCGGTCAAGGCGTCGGTCTTGGAAACCCTGAACCGCACCACGCTGGCCGACCTGTGCCGCCGGGCGCGCGATCTCGAAGCACAACGAGTGTTGATGTATCACATCTGACTCTCAGCGTGAGGAGAGTACGTCCCATGAAGACGCCATCGACACAGACCGGGGCGACGACTTCGATCCCCCCCGACATCCTCCGGGAGATCGAGTCATTCGAGGAAGAGGCCGTGAAGGTGCTCCGCGGCGACCTGTCCCAAGATCTGTTCCGGCCCTTCCGCCTCCAGCACGGGATCTACGGCCAGCGGCAGCCCGGCGTGCAGATGGTCCGGATCAAGATTCCGTTCGGCGGCTTGAACTCCACGCAGCTCCGGGTCATCGCCGAGATGGCCGACCGCTACGCCACCGGCGTCGGCCACGTCACGACGCGCCAGGACATTCAACTGCACTTCGCCGCGCTCGAGCACGTCGGGACGCTGATGCGCCGGCTGGCCGAAGTCGGGGTGACCACCCGCGAGGCCTGCGGGAATACCGTCCGGAACGTGACCGCGTGCCACCTGGCCGGCGTCTGCCAAGGGGAGATCTTCGACGTGACGCCCTACGCCAAGGCGGTCTCGGCGCACCTCCTGCGCAACCCGCTCAATCAGAGCCTGCCGCGCAAGTTCAAGATCGCCTTCTCCGGCTGCCAGCACGATTGCGCGCTGACCCCCATCCACGACCTCGGCTTCCTGGCGGTCAAGAAGGCGGACGGGACCATCGGCTTCCGCGTCACGGCAGGCGGCGGGCTGGGCTCGACGCCGCGCATCGCGCACCTCCTCTACGAGTACCTGCCGATGGAGGACCTGCTGCCCCTCTGCGAGGCGATCCTGAAGGTCTTCGACAACCTCGGCAACCGGAAGAACCGCCACAAGGCGCGGATGAAGTTCGTCATCGAAAAGCTGGGCCTCGAAGAGTTCACGCGCCGCGTCGAAGCCGAATTTGCCGTGACGCGCAAGAGCCATGAAGGCCGCAGCCTGACCCTGCCGACCGGCCTCGACATCCCGCCCCAACTGATCCAGCCGGTCCGCTCCAACGGCGGAAACGGGGCGGCCAAAGGCAACGGGAGCGACGGTCACGCCGAGACGCCGTTCGAGATGTGGAAGCGGACGAACGTCGTCCCGCAGCGGCAGCCGGGGTTCTCGGCCGTCTTCATCCGGTTGGCCATGGGCGACATCACCGCCGCGCAGATGCTGGAGGTGGCCGACCTGATCGACGCATTCGCCAACGGGAACATCCGGACCACAATCCAGCAGAACCTCTGCATCCGCTGGGTCCCCACCGCCAGGGTCACGGACCTCTACGAGCGGTTGGTCGCGGTGGACTTGGGCGACCCCGGCGCCGAACTGGTCGAGGACATCATCGCCTGCCCCGGCACCGATACGTGTGGCCTGGGTATCACCTCCTCCAAAGGGCTGGCCCGCGCCCTGGCCGAAATCTTCCCGCCCGGACGGGTGCCGGAGGATTTACGGGACGTGTCTGTGAAGATCAGCGGGTGCCACAACTCGTGCGCCCAGCACCATATCGCCACGATCGGGCTGCACGGCGTAGGGAAACGGCTGGGCGCGCACGTGGCGCCGCACTACGAGCTGCACCTCGGCGGGCGGATCACCGGCCAGCCCAAGATCGGGCAGATGACGATCAAGCTCCCGGCCAAGAACACTCCCGCGGCGCTCTCGCACCTCCTCGCCATCTGGCGCCGCGACCGCCAGGACAGCGAAAGCCTGCTGGCTTTCCTCGACCGCACCGGCAAGGCCAAGCTGAAGGAAGAGCTGATTCCTTTCACCATTCTCCCGCCCTTCGAGGAGGACCCCTCGTACTACTACGACTGGGAAGCCGACGAGGAATTCATCATGGAGGACCTCGGCCCCGGCGAATGCGCCGGCGGCGCGCTGGAGATGATCGAGAACCGCATCCTCGAAGCCGAGCAGGAACTGTACGTGGCCCGGCTGCTCGCAGAGAAGGACCAGCACGCCACCGCCGTGAACAAGGCCTACCGGGCCGTGCTCGCCGCCGCCAAGGCGGTGCTGGTGCCGGAGGGGATCGATCCCAACACGGACGCCGAGACGTTTATTGAGTTCGAGCGCCGGTTCGGCGCGACGGGGATGATCGCCGCGGACTACACGACCCCTTCCGCCAAGATCGGCGACCTCGGCCCGAAGGAGACGACTGCCACCTTCGCCGCCGAGAAACTCCGGTACGCCAAAGGCTTTGTGGAGGCATGCAAGACCATGAGTGAGGAGCTCGGGAAGAAGCTCAAAGCTGACGCGACGAAACCCGATCAGGCGACGCAGACGGCCGCGCCGGTGAGGCCCGCCGCGGCCACGAAGCCCCTGACGACGCTGGACCTGCGCGGCGTCATGTGCCCGATCAATTACGTGAAGACGAAGCTCAAGCTGGAGATGATGGAGCCGGGCGAGGTCCTGGAAGTCTGGCTGGACGCGGGCGAGCCGATCAAGAACGTCCCGCAGTCCCTGCGTAACGACGGACAGAACGTGATCTCGGAAGTGCCTTCGGAGAACTACTACAAGGTGACCGTGGAGAAGGTGGTGTGATGCAGGCGCTCCAGGCTTTGAACAACGCGTTCGAGACCCAGACGCCGCAGGACGTGCTGGCCTACGCGATCGGCACCTATTTCCCGGACATCGTGCTGGCCAGCAGCTTCGGCGCGGAGGACGTCGTTCTGATCGACATGGCCCACCGGATCAACCCCAAGACACCGATCCTGTACCTGGACACGGACTTCCTCTTCAAGGAGACCTACGCGACCCGGGACCGGCTGATCCAGCGGTACGGGATCGCGCCGATCCAGGTGAAGTCCCTGCTCACGCCGGAGCAGCAGACCGAGAAGTTCGGCGACAAGCTCTGGGAGCGCCGGCCGGACGAGTGCTGCAACCAGCGGAAGGTGGAGCCGCTGACGCGCGCGTTGAAAGGCTACAAGGCCTGGCTCACGGGCATCCGCCGCGAGCAGTCGCCCACGCGCGCGAACGCCAAGCTGGTCGAATGGGACCCGAAGTTCGAGCTGGTCAAGTTCAACCCGCTCGCGCAATGGACGTGGCAGGACGTCTGGACCTACATCAAGCTGTACGAGGTCCCCTACAACCCGCTCCACGACCAGAACTACCCGAGCATCGGCTGCACTTACTGCACCCGCCCGGTGCAGCCCGGCGAGGATCCCCGGGCCGGGCGTTGGGCCGGCTTCGCCAAGACCGAGTGCGGGCTGCACGTCAAATGAACGCGACTCGCCCAAGAGCTCGCCGCTACGGACGCCGCGGGCGCTAACATTATGGACAGCCATCTCCGTCAGCTCGAAGACCAGAGCGTCTACATTCTTCGCGAGGCCTACAAACACTTCGACAGCCTCGCGATGCTGTGGTCCATGGGCAAGGACTCCACGGTGCTCCTCTGGCTCGCGCGCAAGGCGTTCTTCGGGCACGTCCCTTTCCCGCTGATCCACATCGACACAAGCTACAAGATCCCGGCCATGATCGAGTACCGCGACCGCATCGCCCGCGAATGGCGGCTGAATCTGGTGATCGGCATGAACAAGGAAGCGCTGGCCCAGGGGATGAACCACACGCTGGGCCGCATCACCTGCTGCACCGCCCTCAAGACCAACGGGATGAAAAATCTCATCGCGGAGAAAGGCTACACCGGCATCATCCTCGGCGTGCGGGCCGACGAGGAAGGGACGCGCGCCAAGGAGCGCTACTTCTCCCCGCGCGACAAGCACGGCGATTGGGACTTCCGGGAGCAGCCCCCGGAGCTGTGGGACCAGTTCAAGACCACCTTCCCCGAGGGCACGCACATCCGGATCCATCCCCTGCTCGATTGGACCGAGATCAACATCTGGGAATACATCCGCGCCGAGAACATCCCGATCATCGACCTCTACTTCGACAAGGGCGACGGGACCCGCTACCGGAGCCTCGGCTGCGCCCCCTGCACCTTCCCGATCAAGTCCACGGCAAAAACCGTCGATGAGATCATCGAGGAGCTGCGCAACACGAACGTCGCCGAGCGGTCCGGCCGCGCGCAGGACGAAGGCCGGGGCATGGAGCTGCTCCGCAAAGACGGTTATATGTAGCGCGACCCATGCCGACGCTCGCCTCCAGCGCCCCACGCGCGAAAGAACACCTGAACATCGTCATTGTCGGCCACGTGGATCACGGCAAGTCCACGCTGCTCGGGCGCCTCTACGCCGACACCGGCTCGCTCCCGGAAGGGAAGCTGGACAAGGTCCGGGACATCTGCCGCCGGCAGGGCAAGGAGTTCGAGTACGCCTTCCTCTTCGACGCTTTCCTGGAGGAACAGGAGCAGGGCATCACGATCGACACCGCCCGCACGTTCTTCAAGTGGGAGGACCGCCACTACATCATCATCGACGCGCCGGGCCACAAGGAGTTCCTCAAGAACATGGTCTCCGGCGCGGCGCGCGCCGAGGCAGCGCTCCTGGTGATCGACGCCCACGAAGGGGTCAAGGAGCAGTCCAGGAAGCACGGGTATCTGCTGTCCCTGCTCGGCATCCGGCAGGTGGCCGTCATGGTCAACAAGATGGACCTGGTCGGCTACCGGCAGGACGTGTTCGACGCGATCGAGAAGGAGTATCGGGCCTTTCTCGGGCAGCTCAAGGTGACGCCGGAGCGGTTCGTGCCGGTCAGCGCCAAGCTCGGCGACAACATCGCCAACCGCAGCGCCAACATGCCGTGGTACGCCGGCCCGACGGTGCTGGAGACGCTCGGTTTGTTCCGGAAAGAGACCGCACGGGACCGACAGCCCCTGCGCTTCGCCGTGCAGGACGTCTACAAGTTCGACGCGCGGCGCATCATCGCCGGCCGCATCGCCAACGGTAAGGTCCGGGTCGGCGACCGGCTGGTGTTCTCCCCCTCGAACAAATCCGCCATGGTCAAGACGATCGAGGCCTTCAACATGGAGCCGGTGCCGGCGGAGGCGACGGCCGGCCAGTCCACGGGGATCACGCTCGACGAGCAGATCTTCATCATGCGTGGCGAGATCGCCTCGCACGAAGACTCGGTGCCGCTGGTCTCCACCACCTTCCGGTGTAACCTGTTCTGGATGGGACGCCGCCCGCTGGAGGCCGGCAAGAAATACTTATTGAGACTGGCGACCCGCGAGGTGGAGTGCGAGGTCCTCGCTCTGCACCGGATCATCGACACCGCGGATCTGGCCGCCCGCGAGACCAAGTCGAGCGTCGGCCGGAACGAGGTGGCCGAGCTGACGATCCGCACGAAGGCCCCCATCGCGTTCGATCTGTACAGCGACTTCGAGGTCACCGGACGGTTCGTCCTGGTGGACCAATACGACGTATCCGGCGGCGGCATCCTGACCGAAGCGGTCAAGGACGAGCACACCGTGCTGCGCGAGGAGGCCCGCCGTCGCGACATCGCATGGGTCAAAGGCAACGTCGGTGCCGAAGATCGTGCGCGGCACTTCGGCCACCGCGCCGCCCTGGTGCTGATCACCGGCAGGCGCCACACCGGCAAGTCCATGCTCGCGCGCAGCCTGGAGGTGCGTCTAGTGGCGGACGGCCGCCATGCGTATCTCCTCGACGGCGCCAACCTCCGGCGCGGCCTCGACGCGGACCTGGCTGAGGAAGACACCGGCGAGGTCGTCCGGCGCTTTGGTGAAGTCGCGCGTCTGCTCAACGACACGGGGCTGATCGTCGTGTCCACTACCAACGCGTTCGCCGGGGCCGATCACCAGGCGATCCGGACACTCGTCCACCCGACCCCCGTCATCACCGTGCACATGTCGAAGAGCGAAGAGCCACCGCCGCCCGACACCGATCTGGCCTTCGCCGGGCCGAAGGACTTCGAGGCCATCGCTGATCAGATCATCGAAGCATTGAAGCAGCGTGGCGTGCTGGCCCAGGCGATTGGCGCCAAGCCCCAGTTCCACTACTCGATCTGAAAAGTATGTCTAGCACCATGCAAACCCTGATCGCCAAGGTCGGAAAAGGCGAGAAGGGCGCCAAGGACCTCACCTACGCCGAGGCCCAGGAGGCCATGCGCCTGCTGCTGGAGGGTGTGGCCACCCCCGCGCAGGTCGGCTCGTTTCTCGTCGCCATGAGGATCAAGAGCGAGTCGATCAGCGAGCTGGCGGCGTTCACAGCCGTGGCGCGCGAATACGCGCCGCCCCTGCCGGTCCCGCCCGACCTCGGGCTCGTGGACATCCCGACTTACGCCGGCAAGCAGGACAGTTGGCACGTCCTGCTGCCCGCGGCCATCATCGCTGCGGCCGCCGGCGTTCCCGTGCTACTGCACGGCTACGACGACGTGCCGGGCCGCCTGGCCACCGCAACAGTCGCCGCGCGTCTCGGCATCCCCGTTGATCTCGATCCCAAACAGGCGGCGGAGTTCGTCGCAGAGAAGGGTTTGTCCTATCTCGACATCGGTCTCTACCACCCACTCGTCTTCCGTTTTTTGGAATTGCGGAAGGAGCTCGGCGTGCGGAGTCTCTTCCAACCTGTCTCCCGGATGCTGAACCCGGCCCGAGCCCAGGCTTCCATCATCGGGATGTCGCACCCGCCGTATTTCGAGAGGATCGCGGAGGCGCTGCGCATGCTAGGGACACCGCGGGCTTTGATCCTGCGCGGGCTCGAAGGCGAGCCGGAGCTATCGGTCAGCTCGGTCACGAAGGCCATCGAGCTTCGCGAGGACCGCATCACACCGTTGACGTTGCAGCCCAAAGACTTCGGTATGATGTTCGAGCGCATCGAGGACCTGGCGTCGCCGGGCGTGGACGGCGAGACCGAGCTGATCACGAAGATCCTGGGGAACGAAATGAAAGGAAGCCGGCGAGACTGGGTGCTGATGAACGCCGCGATGATCCTCTACACCGGCGACAAGGCCGCCTCGCTCCGCGCCGCTCTCCCCCTGGCCCAGGAAACACTGGCCTCCGGCGCGGCAAAGAAAAAGCTGGCGGAGCTTTCTTCACGATGAAAAGCGCTGCTGAAGAAATTGACACCCTTTCAGGCCCCATGCTAGGTTTGGAGTAGATTTCGAGGGCTCCACACGCGATGGCGACAAAAAACCTCAAGGACATCCTCGGCCGGCTGAAGTACGCCGACGACGCCAAGGTGGTCCAGCAGATCACCGAGCAGATGAAGGCTGTCAAGGGCCGGATGGCGGCCGTCCGCCACAAGCTCGTGGTCATGAGCGGCAAGGGCGGCGTCGGCAAGAGCATGACCACGGTGAACCTGGCGCTCGCCCTCGCGCGGCAGGGCCACAAGGTCGGGGTGCTGGACGTGGACCTGAACGGCCCCTGCGTGCCCAAGATGCTGGGCATGCGCGGCCAGCAGTTCACGATCACCCCGGACGGCGCGATCCCGCCGGTCGGCCCGCTCGGCCTTAAAGTCGGCTCCATGGACTTCTTCCTCGACGAGCTCTCGCCCGTCCGCTGGAAAGGCCCGATGGACCTCAGCCCCGTGTGGCTCGGCGTGTGGGAGATGAACGTCCTCCGGGAGTTCATTGCGGACATTGCCTGGGGTGAAGTGGACTTTCTCCTCGCCGACCTGCCGCCCGGCGCGGCCGCCGACAAGCCGCCGGTCATCGCCGGCTTCATCCCCGACCTGGACGGCGCGATCGTCGTCACCACATCGTCCGAGGTGGCATCGGACGTCGTGCGGAAATCCATCGCCTACGCCCGCGACCTCGGCATCAAGGTCCTGGGGATCGTCGAGAACATGAGCCAGTTCCGGTGCCCGCAGTGCGGGACCGAGAGCGAGCTGTTCGATGGCGATACGGCGGCGATGTGCCGGGCGCTGGACCTGCCGCTGCTGGGCCGCATCCCGTTCGACCGGACGCTGGCGAAATCGTTCGACAAGGGCACGCCGCTGCTGGACGCCTCCTACCCGACCCTCAAGCGGTATGACGAGATCGCGAGCCACATCAAGACGCTCCTGGACTACAAGAAAATTCTGGCCGAGCAACTATAGGAGTCATCCCCATGAAGTTCGTCTGCATGAAGTGCGAAACCTACATGAACTTCGAAAAGGTCGAGAAGCCCGCAGAGGGCTCGCTCGGGGTGTTCTTCGCCTGCCCGTCCTGTGGGGCGCGCTTCACAATGGTCACCAACCCCGGTGAGACTCAGATGGTCAGCTCGCTGGGCGTGCAACTCGGTGGGCGCACCGCCGCCGCCCAGCCCTTCGAGATGACGCGCGGCGGCCTTCGCGCGGAAGGCGAGGGGCAGGCCGAGATGGCCAACTACCTGAAGGAGCATTACAGCGAGCAGCCGGCGGCAGCCGCGACGGCCACTCCCGCCGAGGGCGAGAAGAAGACCGGTGGTTGCCCCTTCTCGGCAGTGGTGGCCCAGATGGGCCTCGGATCCAGTACGGCAAAGGAGTCAACGTCCTCCGAATTCGCATGGACGCCGGACGCGCTGGAGCGGCTGGAGAAGACCCCCTCGTTCGTGCGCCCGATGATCAAGGGCGGCATCGAGGCCTATGCCCGCAAGCACGGCCACAAGAAGATCACGCTCCAGGTCATGGACGACTCGAAGAACGCCACGGAAGGCATTCCGTGGGCGCCAGCCGCCGAGAAGCGCCTGGAGAACATCCCGGACTTCATCCGGCCGATGGCCCGCCGCGAGATCGAACGGATCGCGATGGAACGGGGCGCCGCCCAGGTCACCGAAGCCATCATGGACGAGGCCAAGACCAAGTTCATGAACTTCATGTAGTCGCCCGGACTCTTGATGCCCTCCCTGGCCCTCGCGCTCGCCCTTCTCCTCACCCTCTGCCCCGCCCCGGACCTCCTGGCCGCCACGTGGTTCTACACCGCCAACGAAGGCGACGGCACCATTTCGGTCATCGACGCCGATACAGGGAAAAAGCGAGCCACCATCCGGGGGTTGCGTGCCCCGCACAACATCCACCTGGGTCGCGACGGGATGCTCTACCTCACGGACGGCCCCGCCCACCAGGCCGTCAAGGTAGACCCCGACAAGCTCCGCATCGTCGCCCGCTGGGAAGTCGGCAGGGGCCCCGCGCACATCTTCATGACGCCGGACCAGCGGCTCATCGTGAACACCAACACCGAGTCGGGCGACGTGACCATCACGGACGCCAGCACCTTGCAGCCCCTCGCGACGATTCCGGTCGGCAAGAGCCCGCATGGCATCGCGATCTCGCCGGACGGCAAGTTCGCCTATGTCGCCAACCTGGGTAGCAAGGGCCTCGCGGTCGTGGACCTGGGCGCGCGCAAGCTGGCGGCGACCATCTCCGTGGACGATGCCGCCGTGCAGGCCTGGGTCGAGCCGCAGGGGAAGTTCGTCTATGTCACAGGATTGCACTCAGGTCAGGTCTTCAAGATTGATGCGGCGTCACGGACGGTGGTGGCGCGGCTCCCGGTCGGGAAGCTCCCGGCCCAGCTCGGCGTCACCCCGGACGGCAAGTACCTGATCTCGTGCGATCAGGAATCGGCGCAACTCTCCATCTATGACGCCGCCACGGACAAGCTCGTCAAGCAGCTTCCGCTCGGTAAATGGACGCACGGCATCACGTTCAGCCCGGACAACAAGTATGCCTTCGTGACCAATACGAAAAGCGACGATGTCTCGGTCGTGGACTTGGGCAGCCTGACCGAAGTGAAGCGGATCAAGGTCGGCAAGGGGCCGAACGGCATCGCCTCCAGCTATCCGAATACGCTCCAACCGCCAGCCAGATAACGCCCCCCTCCCTCACCCTCCCCCTCAAGGGGGGAGGGATGGGTGGGGGCGTTTCCCGGGAACCATCGTTCCCAACACAACCGCTTTCGTGGCGCCGGTCACCTGGGGCAGGTTGCACGGGACGCCCCGCACATGCTGGTAGGCGAAGACCGCGAACGCCACGGCCTCCAGCGCGCGCCCGTCCCATCCCAGGGACTCGACCGTCCGGACGGGCATCCCGCCCAACGTCTCTTGCAACCTCTGCATGATGGTCGGGTTCCTCGCGCCACCTCCACAGATGAAGACCTCCTCGACCCGCCGCGGCAGGAATTTCTGCGCGTCCGCAATCGTCCGCACCGTGTACGCCGTGGCTGTCGCCGCCAGGTCCGCGTCCGAAAGGCCGGCTAACCGGCCCAGCAGGACGAACCGATCGACGAAC
>JAXIOW010000054.1:0-34136 GCA_045403215.1 Nitrospirales bacterium
AACTGTCGGTGAGAAGGTTCTCTCGCCCGTGCCCTACTTAAACATTCTTCCGGTCGCAGAGGGCAAACATAAGATTAAGATCGAACCTCCATCCGGGAAGGCAAAGAGTACTCCCAAAGAAACAGTGGTCAAGCTTGTTGCGCGGCAAGTCGAATTTATCGACGTCGATGGCATTGACGTGCTGAGTGAAGAGGGAAAATCTCGCGTCAAGCTCAAAACATTTGACCGGGAAAGTATTGTGCAGAGGCTTCCGAAAGTGCTCGAACGTATGCGCCTTGATAACGGTTGTCTCTTGGAGGTCCCGACACAGAAATAGCTGCTCACCCCGTTTCGCCACCTACCAGTACCAGATCCTCTGCGGTTTGCTTTGTAAGTCCTTGGGTTTTATACTGTCTGCACACTAAATGCGCGGGTGGCGCCGAATGGGACCCTGGCGGCGCGCGACTTGCTTGATTCATGGCCGGCCAGCCGCATCGTAGGTGCGACTTGCTTGGCTTCCCGGAGCACCCAAGATGCGCTGGCCGCGCGAGCTTTGACCCGTTGCATTCGGCAGAGCAACGGGTGCCCCGGTAATTCGGCGACAGGACCCGCGAATTGAGGATCAAAGAAGGGGGACAGGCACCATTCGGAAATGGAGCCAGTCCCCGGGTGCATCATGGATTTTGTTGATCAGGTCAAAATTTACGTGAAGGCGGGGGACGGCGGGAACGGCGTGCGAAGTTTCCGCCGAGAGAAGCACGTCCCGTATGGCGGACCCGACGGCGGCGACGGCGGGAACGGCGGCGACGTCATCCTGGAGGCCACCGAGCGCATGTCCACCCTGCTCGACTTGCAATTCCTGCAGCACCACATCGCGAAGGACGGCGGGCACGGCGAAGGCTCAAACCGCCACGGCCGCTCCGCCCCTTCGCACGTGATCCGCGTGCCCGTCGGCACCATCGCCAAGGACTTCGACACCGGCGAGATGCTCGCCGACCTGACGGAGGACGGCCAGCAGGCGATCGTGGCCCAGGGCGGCCGCGGCGGGCGCGGCAACGCGCGGTTCGCCACCTCGACCAATCGCGTGCCGACCCGCTGCGATCCCGGTACGCGCGGCGAGGAGCGCTGGCTTCAACTGGAGCTGAAGCTCCTGGCGGATGTCGGCCTGGTGGGCTATCCCAACGCCGGCAAGTCCACCTTGATCGCGGCCATCTCGCACGCGCGCCCCAAGATCGCCGACTACCCGTTCACGACCCTGACGCCGAACCTCGGCGTCGTGTCCGTGGACGAGGACCAGAGCTTCGTCGTGGCGGACATCCCGGGTCTTATCGAGGGGGCGCACGAAGGGAAGGGCCTCGGCTTTCAGTTCCTGCGCCACATCGAACGCACGACCTATCTGCTCCATCTGGTGGACATCTCTGAGGGTGTGCCGGTGGACTCCGTCGAAAGCCTCCAGACCTTGCGCACGGAGTTGA
This sequence comes from Nitrospirales bacterium, assembly GCA_045403215.1. Classification (GTDB taxonomy): domain Bacteria; phylum Nitrospirota; class Nitrospiria; order Nitrospirales; family NS-4; genus NS-12. Next base: position 1,455 of record JAXIOW010000054.1, read on the forward strand.
AGCTCTACAATCCCGATCTCGCCAAGAAGCCGTACGCGGTGGCCGCGACGAAACTCGACATCGCGGGCGAGGGGAAAAATTTGAAGAAGCTGGAAACCTACTGTAAGAAGCGCCGCCTGCGGCTCTTTCCGATCTCGGCCGTCGCCGGCGCCGGTCTGAAGCCGTTGATCCGTTTCCTCGGAAAGGTCGTACAGGAACGCCGTGCCGGAAATGTAGGGGCACGGCGCGCCGTGCCCCTACAAAAGGTTTGACCACGATGCGGGACCAGATCGTCAAAGACGCCAAGCGCCTCGTGCTCAAGGTGGGCAGCCGTCTCGTGGCCTCCAAGGGCTCCGGCCTGAACACCGAGCGCATCGACCGGCTCGCCGGCGAGCTGGCCGAGCTGAAGGCGCAGGGCCGGGAGATCGTGATGGTTTCCTCGGGTGCCATCGTGTGCGGCATCGAGAAGCTGGGACTGCCGGAGTACCCCAAGAGCCTGCCGCACAAGCAGGCCGCCGCCGCCGTGGGCCAATCACGCCTCATGTGGGCATATGAGAAGGCCTTCGAGAAGGTGGGCCAGAAGGTCGCGCAGGTGCTCCTCACGCGCGAGGACCTGGCCAACCGCGCGCGCTTCCTGAACTCGCGCCATACCCTGACCGCGCTGCTCGAGTACGGCGTCGTGCCGATCATCAACGAGAACGACACCGTCGCGGTCGACGAGATCCGCTTGGGGGACAACGACAGTCTGGCCGGGATGGTCGCCCACCTCGTGGACGCCGACCTGCTGGTGATCCTCTCGGACGTCGAGGGGCTCTACACCGAGGACCCGCGCCACAACCCGAACGCGACGCTGATCCCGGTGGTCACCGAGGTGACAGCCGAGATCGAGCGGCGCGCCGGCGGCACGTCCAGCTTCGAAGGGACAGGCGGCATGTCCACGAAGGTGATGGCCGCCAAGAAGGCCGCGACCTATGGCATCGCCACGGTCCTCGTGAGCGGCGAGCGGGCGGGGCAACTGACGGCGCTCTTTCACGGGCATCCGGTCGGCACCTTCTTCCTGCCGAAAAGCCAGAAGCTCACGAGCCGCAAGCACTGGATCGGCTACACGGTGAAGGCCAAGGGCCGCCTCACGCTGGACGACGGCGCGGTCGAGGCCCTCGCGCGCAAGGGCAAGAGCCTGCTCCCCTCCGGCATCACGGCGGTGCACGGAGACTTCGACAGCGGCGACGCCGTGGCCTGCGTGGACCAATCGGGGCGCGAGTTCGCGAAGGGGCTGGTGAACTACTCGTCGATGGCCATCGCGAAGATAAAAGGATTGAAGACGTCCGAGATCCAGAAGACGCTGGGCTACAAGGACTACGACGAGGTCATCCACCGGGACAATCTGGTGATCCTGTGAGCCTCACCGACTACGTCGTCCAGAAGGCCTCGCAGGCCAAGGCCGCGGCGCGCAAGCTCGCGACGCTCTCCACGGCCGTGAAGAACAAGGCCCTGCTGGCCATGGCCGACGCCCTGGAGGCGCGCGAGGCCGAGCTGCTGGAGGCCAACAAGAAGGACCTCGCCGCCGCGAGCGGGCTCTCGAAGGCCGCGTTCGACCGGCTCACGCTCAACACGCAGCGCATCCAGGAGATGGCGGTAGGCCTGCGCGAAGTGGCGGCGCTCCCAGATCCCATCGGCGAAGTCACCAAGGTGTGGCTTCGGCCGAACGGCATGAAGGTCACCCGGGTGCGCGTGCCGATCGGCGTCATCGGCATTATCTACGAGTCGCGCCCCAACGTTACCGCCGACGCCGCGTCGCTCTGCCTCAAGTCCGGCAACGCGGTCGTGCTGCGCGGCGGCTCGGAGGCGATCCAGTCCAACGCCGCGATCGTCCGCGTCCTGATGGAGGCGGGCGAAAAGGCGGGCATCCCGGCGGGGACGATCACGTTCATCGACAACCCGGACCGCCAGGTCTCCACCCTGCTGCTCAAGCAGGACAAGCTGATCGACCTCATCATCCCGCGGGGCGGCGAGGGCCTCATGCAGTTCATCATGAAGGAATCCACGATCCCGGTGATCAAGCACGACAAAGGCGTCTGCCACACCTACGTGGACGACAAGGCCGACCTCGCCATGGCGGAGGCCATCTGCTTCAACGCCAAGGTACAGCGGCCCGGCACCTGCAACGCGATGGAGACGCTCCTCGTGCACCAGAAGATCGCCCCGGCGTTCCTGCCGCCGCTCCTCAAGCGCTACAAGGAGGTCGGCGTGGACGTCCGCGGCTGCCCGCGGACCGCGAAGCTCGCGCCGGACGTCAAGCCCGCCGCCGAGTCGGACTGGGGCACGGAGTTCCTGGACCTGATTCTCGCCGTCCGCGTCGTGGACGACATGGAGCAGGCGATGGCGCACATCGCCCGCTACGGCTCGCAGCACTCCGAGGCGATCGTGACGCAGGATCAAGAACGGGCGAAGCGATTCCTGAACGAAGTGGACGCCGCCGCCGTGTTCCATAACGCCTCGACGCGGCTCCACGATGGCTACCAGTTCGGCCTCGGCGCCGAGATCGGCATCAGCACGACCCGCCTCCACGCGCGCGGCGCGATGGGTCTGGAGGAGCTCACCAGCACCAAGTTCGTCGTCCTTGGCACCGGCCAGCTCCGGGAATGAAGCTCGGGCTGTACGGCGGCGCGTTCAACCCCATCCATCGGTGCCATCTGCTCGTCGCCGAGACCGTACGCGCCCGGCTCGGCCTCGACACGGTCCTTTTCATCCCGACCGGAGATCCACCCCACAAGCCACCGTCCGACTTCATTCCGGCAAAGCACCGGCTGGAGCTGGTGCGTCTCGCCATCGCGCCGTATTCCTACTTCCAGCTCTCGGACCTCGAGACGAACCGCACGGCGAAGTCGTACACGATCGACACGGTCCGGACCCTGAAGGAAACGCGCCCGCCCGACACCCATCTGGTCTTCATCATCGGCCTGGACGCCTTTCTCGAATTGCCCAGCTGGCGGGAGCCGGAACACCTGCTGGAAAGTTGCGACTTCGTCGTGGTCTCAAGGGCCGGCTTCCAGTTTAAGTCTTTGGAAAAACTGCCGGTTCTCGGCATTGCGAACATGGAGAAACTGGCCCAATTGGATGCCGGTCAGCTTGAGAAATATGAGTTCCGGCTCAAGCGGGGACGGTCGCTCTGGGCGCTGGCAATCCCCCCCTGCGAAGTGTCGTCGCAGGAGGTCAGGAGACGACTTAAATCGAAGCAGAGCATCGAAAATCTCTTGCCGACGGCCGTCGGGTCTTATATACTGAGTCATAATCTTTTTTCAGGAGGCTCACCGTAATAATCCGAGAATCGCGGGCTAAAGCTCGTCTGGCCGCCCTGGCGGCCGAAGAGAAAAAAGCCTCTGAGATCGTGATCTTAGATGTCGCCCTCGCGTCGGGAGTGACCGATTACTTCGTCATCGGTACCGCTGAATCCGAACGGCAAGTCCTCGCTGTAAAAGAGAACATCGACAAGGTACTGGCCGAGAAGGGGTACCGACTCTTGGGCCTCGAGGGCATCGAGGCCGGTGTGTGGGTCCTGATGGACTATGACGACGTCATCGTCCATATTTTCACGCGAGGCGTGCGCGAACATTACGGATTGGACCGGCTCTGGGCCGACGTGAAACGCGTGGCGCTGCCGAAGGCCCGCGCGGCTGTAACGGCCGGCCGGCCCAAAGTACGGATGCGTAGGGAGCGAACCGCCAGGCAACGGGGATAACCGATGCGCTTCTTCCTGTGGATCATCACGCTGATCGCCGCCATCGTGGTGGCCGTTTATTTCAGCGACCTCAACCCCGACCCGATCACACTCCGGCTGTCGCGGGAAACTCCGACCGAAGTGACCCCGATCTTCCTCGTGCTCCTCTGCGTCGCGGGCGGTGCGCTGGCGGTCGTGATGCTGGTCAGCGTGCGCGAGGTCCGCGGCCTCATCCTCAACTGGCGCTCCACCCAGCGGCGCAAGCGCGAGGAGAAGCTCCAGGGCTACTACACCAGCGGCATGCTGGCCTGGCTCTCCCGCCGGACCAGCGAGGCGATCGCCCAGTTGCAGAAGGTGCTGGCGCTGGACCCCACCCACACCCGCGCCCTGCTCTCGCTGGGCAACATCTTCCGCCGGGAGAAGCACTACAACGAGGCGATCCGGCTGCACCGGAGGGCCCGGTCCCTCGAAGAAGGCAATCTGGAGGTCCTCTTGTCCCTGGCCCGCGACCTCGAAGACGCCAAGCGCTACGACGAGGCGATCCAGGCGCTGGAGGACGTGCTCAAACTCGACAGCACCAACCCGACCGCGCTCTACCGCATCCGGGACATCCACATCCGGAGCGGCAGGTGGAAAGCGGCCCATGCGGTCCAGGAACGGCTCCTGAAGGCGGGCCTGGCCGAGCACGAAGTCCGCGCCGAGACCCAGGTCATGACGGGGCTGAAATATGAAGTCGGGCGTCAGTACGTGGAACGCGGCGATCTCGACCTCGCCAGGCGCTACTTCAAGGAGGCCATCAAACTGGACAAAGGGTTCCTGCCCGCGCGGATCGGCTTCGGCGAACTGCTCATCCGGGAAGGCAAGTTGAAACACGCGGCGGAGTCTTGGGAGAAGTCGTACATCAAGACCGGCAATCCGCTCTTCCTGCAGCGCCTGGAGGATCTATATCTAGAGTTAGGCGAGCCGGGCGAGATGCTCCGCATCTACCAGGTCGCCTTGAGCCGCGACGACCAGAACCCGCTCCTCAAGCTGGCCCTCGGCAAGCTCTACTACCGGCTGGAGATGATCGACGATGCCTTCGATCTGCTCTCGACGCTGGAGGGCCTCCAGGATCCCACCGGAGCCCTGCACAAGATCATGTCCTGCCTCTACATCCGCAAGGGGGACACGGAATCGGCGCTGATGATCCTGCAGGAAGCCCTCAACCGGCCACGGCCCGTCGGAGCCCCGTTCGCCTGCACGGCCTGCCACTACGAAGCGTGGGAATGGAGCGGGCGCTGTCAGGCCTGCGGGCGCTGGAACACGCAGGCCCTCGCGCTCCCTTCGTTCGGCAGCGCGGACCAGCCTCGCGAGAGCGTGCGCGAGCCCGTCCAGCCCCAACCCTATCCGGGCATCGCCTCGCCGTTCGAGCCTGTCTAGACGGGCTGGCCTTGCCCGTGAAACCTGTCGCGCTGATCATCTTGGACGGCTGGGGCGTGAGCCAGAAGACGGAGGCCAACGCCCTGGCCCTCGCACGGCTGCCGTTCTACAACTCGCTCCTTCAGAACTGCCCCTCCACCATGCTGTCGGCGTCCGGCGAGGACACGGGACTGCCCGACAACCAGATGGGGAATTCCGAGGTCGGCCACATGAACCTCGGCGCCGGCCGCATCGTGTACCAGGACTTCACCCGGATCAATCGGGCGATCAGGGACGGCTCCTTCGCAACGAACCCGGTGCTCGCGCAGGTCCTGCACAAGATCCGCTCCACCGGCGGCCGCCTGCACCTCTTGGGGCTCCTGTCGGACGGCGGGGTGCACAGCCACATCTCCCACCTGGAGGCGATCCTCGAGATAGTGAGGAAGGAGGGCCGCCCGCCGGTGTTTGTGCACGCCTTCCTAGACGGGCGGGACACGCCCCCGCGGAACGGCCTCGGCTACGTCAAAACCGCCGAGGCGCAGATGCGCACGCTGGGCGTCGGGACGATCGCCACCGTGATGGGGCGGTACTACGCCATGGACCGCGACCAGCGGTGGGACCGCGTGGCCAAGGCCTACGACGCTCTCGTGGGGGGGCACGGCGTGCACCGGCGCTCGGCCGAGGAGGCCGTCACGGCGAGCTATGCGGCGAACGTGACGGACGAATTCGTGGTCCCCGCCGTCATCGTGGACCAGCACGACCATCCAATCGGGAGCATTGACGACGACGACGGGATCTTCTTCTACAACTTCCGCGCAGACCGGGCCCGCGAGTTGACGCGCGCGCTCACCGAGCCGACCTTTGAGGCCTTCCCGCGGAAGGCCGTGCCGAAGCTGGCCGCCTTCGCGACGATGACCTCCTACGACGAGACCTTCACGCACCCGGCGGCCTTTCCCCCGTTCCGCCTGACGCGCATCCTGCCGGAGCTCATCAGCGAGCGGGGGCTCAAGCAGCTCCGCATCGCCGAGACCGAGAAGTACGCCCACGTCACGTACTTCTTCAACGGCGGCGACGAGAAGACCTATCCGGGCGAGGACCGCGTGCTGATCCCTTCCCCCCGCGACGTCACGACCTACGACCTCAAGCCGCAGATGTCCGCGCGAGAGGTCGCCGACGAGGCCGTGCGGCGCATCGAGTCCCGCCAGTACCACCTGATCGTGCTGAACTTCGCGAACCCGGACATGGTAGGCCACACCGGAAACCTGAAAGCCGCGATCCAGGCGGCCGAGGTCATCGACGCGTGCCTGAACACGGTCATCTCCGCCATGCGCCGGATCGGTGGGGCCGTGGTCCTGACCGCCGATCATGGAAACCTGGAGCAGATGGTGGACTACGCGACCGGCCAGCCCCACACGGCGCACACCCTGAACCCGGTGCCGTGCATCATCGTGGACGACCGGCCGTACGCCTTGCGCGCCTCCGGCGTCCTCGCGGACATCGCGCCGACAATTCTAATGTTGATGGGGCTCCCCCAACCGCCCGAAATGACCGGTGTGTCTCTCATCAAGGAGTGACGACGATGGACGACCGCGACTATCCGAATGGCGCGTTCCGCGCTTGGGCCGACAAGGCGATCGCCGGCGAGGCGTTGACCCGCGAGGAAGCGCGGGTGGTGTTGCAGACGCTGGACGACCGCGTGCTGGAATTGCTCGACGCCGCGTACACCGTCCGCCGGCGGTTCTTCGGACGCAAGGTCCGCCTCCAGATGCTCCAGAACGCCAAGAGCGGCGCCTGCCAGGAAAATTGCGGCTACTGCTCGCAGTCGGCCGTCTCCACGGCGGACATCCAGAAATACGGCCTGCTCAAGAAGTCGCAGATGGTGGAAGGGGCGCGGCGGGCGGCGGCGTCCAAGGCCATCCGCTACTGCATCGTCATCAGCGGGCGCGGCCCGCTCGACCGCGAGCTCGCCGAGATCAGCGAGGCCGTGCGGGAGATCAAGGGCACGGTGCCTGTCCAAGTCTGCTGCTCGCTGGGCCTGCTCACGGAGGCCGACGCGCACCGGCTGAAGGCGGCCGGCGTGGACCGGATCAACCACAACTTGAACGCGTCGGAGCGGTTCCACCCGCGGATGGTGACGACCCACACGTATCAGGACCGCCTCACGACGATCGGTCATGCGAGGGCCGCCGGTTTGGAGATCTGCTCCGGCGGGATCGCGGGCATGGGCGAGACGGACGAGGATTTGATCGACCTGGCGTTCGCGCTGCGCGAGGTGCAGCCGGACTCGATCCCGATGAACTTCCTGCATCCGGTCCCCGGCACGCCGATGCAGGATCAGACAAACCTGACCCCCCAGCGCTGCCTGAAGATCCTCTGTCTGTTCCGCTTCCTGCACCCGCGCACGGAGCTACGGGTCGCGGGCGGGCGCGAGTTCAACCTGCGCTCCCTGCAGGCGCTGGCGCTCTACCCGGCCGACTCGCTCTTCGTCGGCGGCTACCTCACAACGCCGGGCATGCCCGCACCCGAGGCCTGGAAGATGATCGAAGACCTGGGTTTCGAAGTGGACACCGTCGGCGCGCCGGTGGTGTGAGGGGACTGGCCACTTTCCCTATTCGTACTGCAGGCTCTCCGCGACCGGGAGGCGGGCCGCCCGCCGGGCCGGCCAGTACCCCGCGAGCACGGTCGCGAGCAGCGCCAGCGCCGCCGCTTCCAGCAGGATGCCCGGCGCCGGATGGAACACGATGGTCCAGCCGAACGATTGCTTGTTGATGACCTCGACCAGCAGCACGGAGAGGACCAGGCCCGCCGCGCCTCCCAGGACCGTCCCCGCCAGCCCTAGCAATCCGGACTCCCACAGGATGAGCCGGCCGACCTGGGCCGGCGTGCCGCCGATGGCGCGCAGCACCGCGAGCTGGCGCTGACGCTCCAGGATGCCCGCGAGCAACGTATTGGCGATTCCCAGGAGCGCCACGGTCACCGCGATGACCTCCAGCGCATAGGTGATGGCGAAGGTCTGATCGAAGATCCGCAGCACCTCGCGCTTCAGCTCGCCGTTCGTCAGGATCATCACCGGCGGATCGCCCTGCAGCCGCTCCAGGACGGCGCGCCGGACCTCCTCCGGATCGGCGCCGGACGCCAGGTACAGAGGCACGACCGTCGCGTTGCGATCGTCCCAGTGACGCGCGTAGAGGGAGCGGTCCAGGACGATCTTGCCGCCATCCGTCGAGTAGTCATAGAACACCCCCGCGATGGGCAACTCGACCGGCCCGTGCGGGGTCGGCAACGCGATGCGGTCGCCGCGCCGGAGCGAGAACTGCCGGGCGAAGGTCTCCGACACGATCGCCTGCTCGCCGTGGACCGTCTCGGTCAGGACCGTCGCAGAGTCCCCCTCTAGGAAGAGATACCGGCTGTGCCGCGCGTGTACCAGCAGATCCCGGGCCACCACACGAACCGGTCTGTCGCGGTAATCCATGCGGACGTCGCGATAGCTGTCCGCCGCCACGACCCCGGGAAGCGCTTGCAGTCGCTGGTGCACGGATTCCGGCAAGGCCCATTCCGGGCCGTCGCCCAGCCACGTCGGCGGCGCCACGATCAGGTCCGCCTTCACGGTCTGGTCCAGCCACAGGTCCACCGTCTGGCGGAAGCTGTGGATCATCACGCTGACGCCGATCATCAGGGCCAACCCGACCATCAGCGCCGAGACGGCCACGGCGTTCCGCACGGGCGCGCGTTCCAGCTCGGCGGCCGCCAACCGAGGCAGACAGCCGGCCTGCCGGGGCAGTACCAGCCGCAGGCAGGGCGCAATCGATCGGATGACCACAGGGCTCAGCCACGCGAAGCCCAGCACGACTAGGAACACCGCGCAGTAGCCGAATAGCGGCACGCCTCGCACGGAATCTTGTAGCGCGGCGAGCCCGGCCAGGAGAAAGGCGGCCGCCGCACGCGTGAGGGCGGTCGCAACCCGCACCGTCCCGACCAGTTCATATCCTCCGGGGGCGAGGGCCTGGGTCGGTTCCACCGACACCGCTTCCCGGATCGGGCCCAGCGAGCCCACCACTGCCACGACAATCCCGATCAGCAGCCCTTGCACCAAGACATCGGACGACACCCACGTCAGGCGGGGAGGAACCAGCGACTGGTAATAGAGACTGCTCACGGTCGCCGCGAGAATCTGCAGGACGCCGTTCGAGAGCGCGACGCCGAACCCGATGCCTACCACGCCGCCCACGATGCCGACCAGCACGACCTCGGCCACCAAGAGCCGCGCGATGCCGGCGGAGGACAGGCCCAGCGCGCGCAGAACCCCGATCTCCCGACGGCGGCGGAGCACCGCGAAGGAGACCGTGTTGTAGACGAGGAAAAGCCCGACCAGGAGCGCCACCACGCTGAGAATGCTCACGTTCAGGCGGAATGCGCGAGTCATCCGCTCGATCTGGGCGTTGCGTTGCTGGGGGCGCTTGACGGTCAGCTCCGGCGGCAGGAGCGCCTGGACCGCGCGTCTCACTTCCTCCACGGGCTTGGCTGGGTCTGTGACGAGGTCGATGCGATCGAGGCGGCCCAGTCGGTCGAACTGGAGTTGCGCCGCCGCAATGTCCATGACAGCCAGCTCTTCGAACGTGGACCGCGCCGGTCCGTCCCCCTCCAGGATGCCGCGGACGACCATGCGTCGGACGCGTCCGCCGACGTTCACCTCCAGCGCCGAGCCCATGGCCAGGCCATGTCGCTGGGCCAGCCTGCGACCCACAAAGATCGTGTCGGGCTCGAGGTACCGCTCCCAATCGGATTCGCTGCCGGAGTTGCCGTGGCCGCTCTCGACCACCCGGTAGTCGCGGAAAGAGGATTCGGCCAGGAGATCCACACCCAAGATGGGCAACACAATCCCTCTGGCCGAGCCATCGGCTCTCCAGATCCCGGTGAGGTCCAGCACCGGCGTGGCCAGGAGGACGCCGTCCGCGTGGCTGAGGGGCTCGATGATGTGCTCATCATAGCCGCCCAGGGAGTTCGTGGCGTTGAAGACCTGTAAGGTCGTCCGGCCGGCCACGCCGAGCACGGCCTGCTCGAACGAGCGGACGATCTCGACGTTCGCCGTCGCGACCGCCACGTACACGGCGACCCCCAGGGCCACGCCGCCGACCGTGAGGGCCGTGCGCGGGAGTTCCCCGGCGACATGACGCCACACCAGGAGACGGAAGACGGTCACAGTTCCTTGAGGCGACCCACGGCGGCGGCGGCGGACGGATAGCCTTTCTTTTTCAGCACGACCTGCAGCTCGCCGGCGATCCGGTCGAAGACCTTGGGCCCTTCCTCCACCAAGGCCGTGCCGATCTGAACGGCCGAGGCTCCGGCCAGCAGGTGTTCGAACGCGTCGGTGCCGGACACCACGCCGCCGACCCCGATGATCGGAATTCTACCGTCGAACGCTTTCCAGAAGGCCCGCACGTTGGCCAGCGCGACCGGCTTGATCACCGGCCCACCGAGGCCACCGAACCCACCCTTCGGCTTGATCGCGACCGACTCACGCTCGGGATCGATCACGAGCGTGTTGCCGACGGAGTTGATCAAAGAGAGGAAGTCCACCGGCGCCCGCTTCAGGACTTCGGCCATCGCGGTATGGTGGGCGGGATCGAAATACGGGGGCAGCTTGACGCCCATCGGCCGGTCCACGACGCTCCGCACGCGGCGGATCAGTCGCTCCGAGGCTTCGAAGTCGTACCCGATCTGCGGCTTACCGGGGATGTTGGGACAGGACAGGTTCACTTCGATGAGGTCCGGACCGGCCTTGCTGATCGTGCGGGCGATCTCCAGAAAGTCGTCCTCGCACAGGCCGGCCACGCTCGCGATCACCGGCTTGCCGAACGCCCTGAGGACAGGGATCAACTCTGCATAGGCCCGGTAGCCGAGGTTCGGCAAGCCCATCGAGTTGATCGAGCCGCCGGCAAAGGGATAGTACCGAGGCTCCGGGTTGCCCGTGCGGGCCTCCAGCGTCATGGACTTGGTGACGATGGCTCCGGCGCGGGACCGCCCCAGCACCTCGAGTTCCTCGCGCGTGACGCACAAGGCGCCGGAGGCATTCATGAGGCAGAGAGAAAACCGGACGCCGGCGATGGTGCAGGAAAGGTCGACCGTGTCGCGGGAGCTGGTCACGGCGCGATTTGTTGGTTAAAGACGCACTTGACCACGAGCGTCGTGGCGCCGCGGCCTTCAACACACTTATCCAGGCTCTTGCGATAGTCCAGCTTGCCGTCCAAGTTCACGATAAATTCGAAGGAGAAGGCCGTCGTCATGAACATGTAGCGGCCCGGCCTGAGCTTCAGGGTCGTGACCTTGTCGGTCATCATGCGGTCTCGGACCGACTGGAGCGGCTCCGTTACCCCTGGCACGCTCCACACGCGCGGAGGCACGATCCCGGTCGCATTGATCGCGATCGGATACCGCTGCGCCAGGGGAAGCTTGGGTTCAGTCTGTTCCGCCAGGGTCGGCGCCGCTCCCCCCACACTCACCGCAATCATGACCATGCCGATCGCGGCCCTCATGCTCGCGCTTTCTCCCCGTCTACAGAACCGTCCCTTATCAGCACGATCCGCTCCGCCTCTTCCGCCGCGCTCCGGCTGTGCGTGGCCAGGATCACAGTCTGCCCGCCCTGCCGGGCTAACGTTTTAATCAGTTGGATGATCTCCCGCCCCACTTTCGAGTCCAGGTTGCCAGTCGGTTCGTCCGCCAGCAGGAGCGCCGGCCGATGCACCAGCGCCCTCGCCACCGCGACGCGCTGCTGCTCGCCCCCGGACAGCTCCGACGGGCGATGCTCCCCCCGGTGTGCGAGGCCCACCGCCGCCAGACATTCCTCCACCCGTTTCGCGGGGTTGCCCTCGCCGCGCAGCAGGAGCGGGAGCGCAACGTTCTCGCGCGCGGTCAGACCCGGCAGTAGGTTGAAGAATTGGAAGACGACCCCGATCTGCTCGCGCCGGAGCTGCGTCCAGTCGGCTTCGGTGAACCCGTGGGTGGAGCGCCCGTCAATGACGACATCGCCTTCCGTGGGCCGGTCCAAGCCGCCGATCAGGTTGAGCAGCGTGCTCTTCCCACTGCCGCTCGGCCCCATGATGGCCAGGAATTCCCCCTTGGCCACCTCCAACGAAACCCTCTGGACAGCCCGGATGATCGAGGCGCCTCGCTGATAGACCTTGGAGACTCTGTCCAGCCGGACCACGCTCCCTCACACACTGCCCGCCCACCTATAACACAAAGAACCGAGTCCCGACAATGTATGGAACCAGACCCGTGATGTGACGGCTTGCGCCGGGGCGGTGTCCAAGGAAGAGAAGAGCCGCCATGCCGGACGTGCTGGACATGATCTTGCACTGGGTCTTTCCCACCGACTGCGCCGCCTGCGGTCGGCCGGCGACGGACCGCCGGCTGCCTTTCTTCTGCCGGGACTGCTGGGAGACAATCCGGCCCATCGCTGGTCCGGTCTGCCCCCGGTGCGGACGCCCGTTCGACTCGCCCCTCGCGCTGATCGCCAGTCCGGGACACCTCTGCGGCCCGTGCCGCAAGAAGTCGCCGGCGTTCGATCGCGCCCTCTCCCCCTACCGCTACGAGGGCGTCTTGGAAAAAGCCCTCCGTCTGTTCAAGTACCGACGCCGGGATGCGCTGGCGACGCCTCTGGCCGAACTGATGCTCATCTCGGCGGACAAGCTGCCAGCCGTCTCTCTGATCATTCCCGTCCCGCTCCATCATAGCCGCCTGCGAAGCCGCGAGTTCAACCAGGCGCTGTTGCTGGCTGATCGGATCGCTGACCGTCTCGGCCTCCCGGTGTCGTTCGAGCAGCTCGTACGGGTCCGCGCGACCCGGCCCCAGACGGAATTGGACCGCAAGGAACGCGCCAGGAACGTGCGGCGCGCCTTTGCCGTGCGGAACCCGGCTGGCTTGGACGGCCAGCGGGTGCTCCTGGTGGATGATGTCCTGACGACGGGGGCGACCGTCAACGAGTGCGCCAGGGCGCTCCGCCGGGCGGGGGTCGAATCCGTCACGGTCCTGACCCTCGCCCGGCGGGCCTGACGGCACGGCAGGAAGGGGCTCAACGTGCGGTGACTGGCAAGGAGTGGCAATGACTGGCATGTAAAAATACTTGACAAGTCCGGCCCTTCCCTTTAGGATGGCGGACCGTATCATCCGGAATGTTCGATGGCCAAGGCGGTACGGGATGAGGTGCTGACCACCGCCGAGACGTGCCGCTACCTGAAAGTGGCTCCTCGGACGCTCTATCGCTACATTCAGGAGAAGCGCGTGCCGGCCTTCAAGCTCGGTAAGGACTGGCGGTTCGTGAAGTCTGAGCTGGACATGTGGCTGCGGAAGAAAAGCCGGGAGTATACCCGGAAAACGTCCCGCTGAGGAGGCGACTCATGTTCTCAGGGGAATATTTCTGCAAGCTGGACGAAAAGGGCCGCTTTCTTCTCCCCTCGGCCGTCCGCGACCTCCTGTGCCCAGACGGGCAAGCCGGGGAAAAAGGCGTCGTCTTCCTGAAGCGGACCGACCCGACGTCGCTCAAGGCCTACCCCCTGTCCGAGTGGACTAATCTGATGAAGCAGACCAGGGCCAAGCTGGATGAGGAGCAAAGCCGCCTCTTCATGCACTTCGTGGTCTCGGAGACCGCCACGTCGGAGATCGACAAGGCGGGCCGCATCCTCATTCCCGGCAAGCTGCGCAAGCATATCAACCTGGCCGACGACCAGGAGATCGTCCTGGTGGGTATGTACGAGCACTTCGAGATCTGGGAGCCCTCGGATTGGCGGCGCTACCTTGCCCAGGCGGAAAACCGCCACGAGGTCACGATGAGCAAGATCATGGATCTGCTGTAGCCCGGCCCTGTGAGGCGCACCCGCTCTTCACCCGCCCGTCCCACCGTCCTCCGCCAGACATCCTTCCGCTCCCCCGGCGGACACGACCCGAGAGGGAATGACCGCGAAGCTGTGCAGCACTCGAGCCGGCGGTTGTTGCTGGCCGGCGCGGTGAAACGTGCCCGGCGCCAGACGCTGCCGCCCGTCAACGGTCCCGCCCCACCCTGGCCGACGCGTCATCCCGTCGCAGACCATCCCGAAAACGGCCTGCGCCTGGTGTTGCCCCTTCCCCCCAGCATCAATCACCAGTACGCCACCGTGCAGGGACGGCGCGTGCTCTCCTCAGCCGGCCGCCGGTTCAAGGTGTTGGTCGGGCAGGAAGTCCTCTGCGCGCTGGCAAAACGAAAATCCGTCCCTCCGCACGGTGAGATGCGGGATGGGACTCCCTTGGCGCTCGACCTGCGGTTCTATTTCGAATCGGAACTCCGCCGGGACATTGACGGCGGACTCAAGATCACCCAGGATGCGGTCTGCGAAGCCCTCGGGATCAACGACAACCGGATCGTCGAGGTGACCCTCCGCAAAGAGCGGGACGCTGCGGCGCCGCGCCTGGAACTGTCGCTGCGCGCCTCAGCCCTTCCGTAGAGAAGCCCTACCGCATGGTTAGCGAGTCACGCGCCGATCCAATTGATTTACAACCGGTTGAATAAGTAGGGAAACGCATACAGGCGTAGGACGACCGGAGCGAGCGACGCCGCGTCATCTATCCCCGCTGGGGCACAGCAGGCAAACCCATGTCGTGCAGGCACCGGGTGACCCACGCATAGACGTCATGCGCCTGGACCTGCGCGCGCAACGCGCGCATCCGGCGAAGCTGCTCGTCAACCGGCATCTCCAGCGCGTACAGCAGCGCGTCAGCCAGGCCGTCGAGGTCGTAGGGGTTGATGACCAGGGCGTCGGTCAGTTCCTCGGCCGACCCTGTCATCTGGCTGATTAGCAGCACGCCGGTCTCGTCCACACGCGAGGCCACGTACTCCTTGGCCACCAAGTTCATCCCGTCATAGACCGAGCTGACTAACGCCAAGTCCGCCATGCGGTAGTACGCGAGCAGGGTGTCCAAGGGAATGCGCCCTGCTTGGTACTCGATGGGCCGCCAGCCTTCCGTGCCGTGACGGCCGTTGATCTCGGCCACCGTCTGCTTGAGGAGGTCGCCATACTGCCGGTAGGTTTCGATCTCGGTCCTTGTCGGGATCGCCACCTGGACGAACGTGAAGGCGCCTCGGTACCGGGGGAACTTGGCGAAGAAGAGGTCAAGGGCCCAGAGGCGCTTCAGCAGTCCCTTGGTATAGTCGAGACGGTCCACGCCGAGACCCACGCGAAGGCCCGGACGCGATGCGAAACTTCGTCGCGCCGCCGCGATGCGTCGTTCCACCTCGGGACTCCCCGCACGGCTGCTGAAGGCCTGAAAGTCCATGCTGATCGGACAGGCAGCGAGGCTGGTGACCGCTCCTTTGTGGCGGATGGACCGACCATCCGGACCGATCGCAGCCTCGAGAATGTCCCGCGCGCACTCCGCGAAGGCGCGCGCATAGCCCGCAGTCTGGAAGCCGAGGGTATCGGCAGCCAACAGCCCCTCCAGCAACTCTCTCCGTTCCGGCAGGATACGGAACACCTCGGGGCCGGGCCAGGGCACGTGCCAGAACACAGACACCACCGTCTCCGGATGCTCCCGCTTGATCAGTGCGGGAAGCAGGGCGAGATGAAAATCATGAATCCAAACCGGACCGGGGCACCGCCGCAGCTCCGCGAGGACCGCCTCCAGGAACCGCCGGTTCATGACCTGGTATTGCTGCCAATAGGACTTGCGGTAGGCCACGCGGTCCAACGTGATATGACACAAGGGCCACAAGACCTGATTGGCATACCCGCGATAGGCGCCCTTGACCTCGTCGGGGGACAGCCAGACGCGGCGAAGCCTGTAGGCGGGGCGTTCCGGTGGGACAACGAGGGCGTCGTTGGAATCCACGGTCTCGCGGTCGGCGTTCCCACTCCCCCACGCGATCCAGGTTCCTCCACGACGACGGAGTATGGGGTCCAGCGCCGAGGTGAGGCCTCCATCGGTGCGCTGGCACACCGGGCGGCCCTTGAGCCGCCGGTGCTCGTAGGGCTCCCGATTCGACACGACGATCAGTGGCGATCGGACCGGCAGGGCGTCGTCACGCGGCGTCATCGTGCACCCCGGCAAAGTTGGATGATCAACGCCAAGTACTCCTGCAGGTGCCGGGTGATCAGGAACCGGTGGCGAACGTACTCTTTCGCCTGCCGACCCATGACAGCCAGCCGATCCGGCTCGTTCAAGAGGCGCTTCGCGTAGAATGCCGCGCCTTCCGGCGAATTCACGGTGTACCCCGTCTCACCCGGGACGACCTGGACCGTGATACCGCCGGTCGCCCCGCCGATCACCGGCTTGCCTTTCCACAGCGCCTCCGCAACGGTCAGACCGAATCCCTCGCGCGTGGACTTCTGAAGAACGACCGTCGCGGCCCGTTGGAGGGCGTTGATCTCGAGGTTCGCGGTCGGCGGCAACAGCAGGAGATGCACGTCCGGGTCTGCCCCCGCCGCTTCCTGCACCTCCGCCAGCACCTCCACCCCTTCCGGATCATCGGCAGCGGTGCCGCCTGCGAGCACCAGCCGGCAGTCATGGCTCTTCTTGAGCAACCGGTAGGCCTGGATCACACCGACGGGATCTTTGAATCGGTCGAACCTCGATACCTGCAGGAGGATCGGTTTGTCCCGAGGCACGCCCAACCCTTGGAGAATCCGGTCCACCTCCTCTGTCGTGAGCTCACGATTCTTGTCGCTCAGTGGGTCGATCGACGGGTACACCAGAAACTGCGGGATGGGAAGCCGCTGGGCGAACTTGGGCAGTGAGAAGACCGCCGCATCGTACCGGGCCACAAACGGGCGGAGAAACCGCCACACGGCGGGCTGGGGAGTCGAGAGATCGATGTGGCACCGCCAGATCCACTTGGCACCCTGAGGACGGGAGTCAATCAGCGCCGCCGGCTGAGGATCGTGGATCATCGCCACCTCGGCCTCCAGGTTCAGCCGTTTCGCGTTCTCACGGTTGCACTCAAGATACGCCTCGTACATGTCCGCCGTGATCTGCTGCTTGGTCCCTTGCAGCGCGTTGTGAAAGCTTTTGGTCGTCCTGTAGAAGACCTCGGACCCGGCCACCACCTCCCAGCGGGCCTTGACCTCCAACTCCTCAAGCAAGGGCAACAACCTCTGCAGGATCTCGGCCACCCCACCGCCCTGGTGCGTGGAGTTGACATTGAGCATGCGGATGCCCGCGACCTGCCGCGCCAGTCGCCGCAAAAAATCCACCGTCCCCCGCGGGGCCACCTCCCGGTACTGTTCCAGGAGGCTTCCCACCGCTTTGCCTTCCAAGACGATGCTCATCAGGAACTCGGTGCCCCCAGAAGCCGGTCGCACAACCCTACAATTCGCGCCCGCATCCCTTCCAAGCTCAGCCCAAGGCGTCCAACTTTCTGTACCTGCGCGGCCAAGTCCGGCAGACCCAGTCCGTCCTCAGCGAACAGCCAGTTGGCGAAATCGCCCGACAGACGTCCCTTCCGCAGCCGCGCCTCGCAGACATGGTTGTAGACCGCCCCGACCTCCACGCCGGCCAGGATGTCGCGGAACTCCCGGAGCGTCCACGCCTGCAGACCCAGATCCGCCTCGATCACGTGCGAACGGACAAACTCAAAGGGCTCGCCCGTGATGCACCGCGGAATAGTGCCGAGATGGCTCAGATGGTCGACGATGATCGTCACGATGCTGACTCGGAGTCGCTCGATGTCATCGAATTCGAACGGGTCGAGAATGCCCAGTCGCTCCCCCAGCACACTGTCCTGATCGTGCAGCGCGACCCAGGTGGCAAAGTCGTTGGGGTACAACCCCTGGCTGTACGGATGCCTGAGGTAGTAGCTGTGCGTGTGATAGTAGATGCTATCCGCGGGAGCCTCTTCAATGATCTCCAGCAACCGGGACTCGTCCAGCGCGCGCTTACCCAATATCTCCCGCAGCTCCATGCACGAGACAAACTGGAAGGGTTGTTGTGCGCGCCTCACAAGTGCCTCAGATCATCCGGCACCCGCTCGCGCGGCTTGTCGGACAGCATCCGCTCCAAGAACTCTTTGGCGAGATCCTTTGCGCCCATACCGAGGGCGATCGCTGCGGCCAGGGCGACGCCTCCCAGGATAATCCCGAAACCCACCGCGACGATGTTCCGGGCGATCCCCAATTGCTCCAGCGCCATGGCAAGCGCCACCAGCAGGACACCCCACCTGGCAAGGTGGGCGGCGGTCGCCGCCGCCGGAAAGTTCGCGTTCACGGACGCGATCAGCATCGCCCGCGCCGCGAAATTGCTAAGGAACATCCCGACGGCCACGATGACGGTGGCGGCGACGAGGTGGGGGATGTAGAGCAGAAAACTTGCGGCAAGCTGGTTGATCACCGCAACGTCCAGTGCGCCTAATGATGCAACGGCCGTAAGGATCAAAAGCCCCCAATAGAGCACACGGCCGGCAAGGTAACTCGGGGCCGGTTTGAAACCCCCGCGTACCAAGAAGGCGTTGACGCCGAGCTGCTCGGCGAGGCGATCCACGCCTAGCATTCTCAAAAACCTCTCGACTCCGCGACCCAGCGCCCAAGCCACAGGCCAGCCAACCCCGAAGATAATGACCGCGGCCAATAGGTTGGGAAGGAAGTGAAGGATGCGGGTCACGATGATCGTCACTTGTTCCAACAGAATGGTGTACCAGGATTCTCCCATGGTCATGCCTCCTTGGCGGTATCCCAGCGCTCCAAGAGATACGGCTTGAGCTGCTCAAAGACCCTGCCCAGTTGCTCGATGCGGTCCTCCGCCTCCCTAGTGGTGAGTCCCTGGGTTTCTACGACGAATGACGCGGTCCGGCCCAGGTAGAGCGGGGTCATGGCTTTGATCAGGTGCGCGCGATTGAGGACCCGATGGTGGAAGGCACGGGCGCAGTCATAGACGGTTCTGGCCCAGACCTCGTCAGGAATATGGAAGCCGTGGGCCGGCATGCCTTCCGTGGTGAAGAGGGCCAGGAGGGTCTCCGGAGCGAGCATGAGCTCCCAGACCGGACGGAGATCGGCGAGTCCCTGCCGAAAGCTTGCAATCATGTGGTCCACGTTCACGTGCACGGGCTCGACACCCACCTCGTACTGAAAACCGAACAACGGGATGGGATGGGAGCCCTGAAGCGGGAACCAGAAGTGTTGATGGGCTTCCATGCGCGCAAAGATCGCTCCGACCACCTGGGCGAGCATGGCTGACAGGTCAGCGGCCGGGTCCTTGGGGTTATGGATCTTGGCGCCTAGGAAGCTCTGGCACACCCGTGCCCCTGAGGCCACGGCCTCGGTGGTCATCCAGATGTCGATCCCGAAGCCAGCGACGTCCGACTCCCACACGTGCTGGTTCAGGTAATGTCCAGCGAGTTCTCCGGAAAAGCCAAAATCCCCGCCGATCGGTTGCCGGATCTGCACACCGTACAGAGCCCGCGTCAACGGATAGACGATGCTGTTCGTGATCGTTCCATCGTACTTGTGTCGCAGGTAGTAGGGAGCGACAAAGTCGCAGCCTCCGCTGAGAATCGGTCGGAGGAGCAGATTGATCCATTCGGGGGTAATCGAGCGGAGGTCCGCGTCCACGACCGCGCAGGCTTTGACACCGAGACGCCGGGCTACCTCAAAGATCGTCCGGAAGGCGCTGCCCTTCCCCGAAACGCCCTTGTAGGGGGTAATGATCCGGTGCAGGAAGCTCTGTTGATCAGCGATGAACATGACGCCGAGGTCCACACTGGCCTTGGCTACCATGTCAGGGGTGCCATCCGTGGACCCTCCGTCCGAGTTGACCAGCACGGCGCGTGCATCGGGGAAATATTTGGCCAAGCCGGCGATGACCGCCTTGACCACATGGCCGATCGTGCCCGCATTGTTGAAGCTGGGGATGCCTACGAGGATATCGGCCTGCGCGATCTCCCGGATCTGCGTTTCAGTTCGGTCTTCCAAGCTCAACAGCGTCGCTTCTAGCATGCTCGGCTCGCACTCCTTCAAAGCGGCCACCTCTGCCTTCTTTCGCACTGGTGTCAGAGAGTTGAGAGAGGCTGTTTGCGAGGCTTCCGGTTCGGGTCCCATGCCTGGTCCGCTTCTACGGCGCGGACCAGGCGATCGAAGACATCGGGAACAGCCGCGGTGACACGGGACCAATTGGAGATCATCGGCACGCCCAACGGGTCTTCCAGAAAGCTCTCGGATGCCAGTTTGATGCCCTTGAGGAATGCCTCCACCGCCATCCGCTCCTCATGGCGATCGAACCGGAGGCTGTTGATGGACGCGTCGTCCTCGTATTTCTTGATGGCCTCTTGCGCGATCTGGAGATAGGTCGCCCGCAGGGTCTTCAGCATGCCGTCGGTGAAGATGACCCCCTCGCTGGCCAGGTTCCGGAAGAGCGACTTGGAGATATCCACGCACATTTTGTGGAGCCCCGCTTCGGGGTTGTCGGCCGAGAGGTCCTGATGCTTATGTTCGTACCTGTCCGAGAGGTCGGCCTGACAGACCCGACGCAGAGCGCAGTTTCGGTAGACCTCGGCCAGGACCCCGATTTCCAACCCCCAGTCCCCCGGGATGCGATTGGTCCAGGCCAGATCCGATACCATGGCAAACTCGCCCGCCAGCGGATAGCGAAAGCCGTCCAGAAAGCTGAGCAAGGGATGGGGACCCACCAAGCGCTGGAGGGCCCTGATCATCGGGGTGATGAAGAGACGCGTGACGCGGCCGTGCAGGCGGTCGGTGACCCTGGCATAGTAGCCCTTGCAGAAATCGTACCTGAGATTGGGGTTCGCGATCGGGTAGCAGAGACGGGCCAGGTACTCGCGGTCGTACGTGACGATGTCGCAATCGTGCAGGGCGATGACCTTGCTTCGCCGCGTGGCGAGGACATAACCGAAGGCGATCCAGCAGGACTGCCCCTTTCCTGGCAGGCCGATATCGATGTCTTGGCTGACCAAGAGGTTGAGCGTTTCCTGGATCCGCGGCCCTTCGATCCAAATCAGCTGAACGTCCTGGGAGAGAACCTTGAAATACTCCTTGGCACGCCGGAACTCCAGGGCGGAGGCATGGCCCAAAGCGACGACGATCTCGTTCAGGTATGGAACTTTCTTGAGGTGCTCAACAATCCCATCGAGCGCCGGTCCCTCCAGCTCAGAATAGAGGCAGGGAAGGACAAGCGCGATGGGGCAGGCCCGGGCATGTGCAGTCAGTTCTTGTTCCAGCAGTTCCAGATTGGGCCGGCCCAGTCTGTGCAACGTGGCGATCGAGCCGGCTTGATAGAAATCGGACATATCGCACCTCTCAGCGGGTGAGGCGGGTTAGATCAGGTCCCGCAGACTACCTGGATACCAACCAGTCATGCTGTCCGCATCAGGAGCGGGTGTGGAGCCTGTGACACACGGTGCGAATTCTCGTAGAAGCCGGTTGACGCCCTCATTCCAACCCGTGGGCCCGACTCCCGGGAGCCGCATGAGGCTTTTAAGAGCGACCCCCTCCGCGTAACCACCTTCCGGTCGCTCGACGAGAAACGGCCGATCGACGATTTCCAGCATGGGCAAGTCGTTAAGACTGTTGCCGATGCCGGCTGTGGAGACCGGCCCCCATTCTTTACGATAGAACTCAATCAAGAGCCGGCAGGCCTTACCCTTGTCCGTACATCCCACAAGGTGATAGAACCGGCCTCCCGGTATGACGGCCAGGCCGAGCTGTTGGGCCGCTTGCCGGATACTTTCGAGCGACATGGGAGCACCTTTGATCAGGAACGGCTCGTCGTATTCACGTTGCCGCGCCCGTCCGGCATCTCGATGAGCAAGCCCTGTCACGCGCGCGATCTCCCCAACCCTCATATCTCCAAAGCCAACCAGGGCCACGCCAAGCGTTCTCTTGATAAGGCGGAACGCTTCCCGTAGTCGTGGATAGGGAACACCCAATTCGATCACGCGACACCCGTCTCGGCGGCGTGAGCAGGGCATGGGCGTTTTGAAATAGCCGTCCGGAACATACAAGGCGCCCCCGCTCTCGACGATGAAAGGGTCCTTATTACCCAGTTCCTTGCGGAGGCACTCGACCTCGGCCCGGGTCTTGCTGGTGCAGATGACTAGCGGGATCGCGTGGGCGCGGAGTCGGTCCAGCGCCGGGCGAGCGGCATCGTACCGATAGGTGTCCGCATCGAGCAGCGTCCCGTCAAGGTCGGTGAACAAAACCAAGCTGGGAAAAGCCGGCGCAGATTGGTCTCGAGTCAAACCCCCCATAGCCAACCTTCGTCGGACAAGAATAGCACAAATTTACTGCTGCCGCATCTCGCGAACCACAAGACGCGGCAGCACGGACGGCCACCAGAGACGCACCCCTTTCAGACGCGCTTAGCTTCTCGGCTCGGGTGCGGGCTTGGGGGCGGGATTGTTCTTGACGACCTTCAGGACCTTCCCCTGCTCGTCCAATTCGACACTGACCTGGTCGCCTTTGGTGAGTCCTCGAATGACTTCCGGGTTCGAGACCGGGAAGGACACCTTCTTACCCATGTCGGTCGTGATGGTGATTTTCAAACCGGCCGGATCAACGTCCTCGATCGTGCCGCCCATAAACTTGATGACGGTGGGATTCCCTTGGGTCGGCAAGAGCACCGTCTCGGCTTCGATCGCGGGGACCACCATCCCCACCACCAACAGTAGGCTCGCACCCGTGATCAAACCGGTCATGATGGAAGCTTTCATGGTGTCATCCTCCTTTCCTTATGTTTTCCCTGCCGACTCACCACCGCGGCAAGGCGTCTTTGCCTCTTTCTTCTTATGGAGACGCGTGGTGTCATCTCCTGCCCGTTCCTCCCTGTGACGCGAGCAGGACTTGCTAATCCTGCCGATACCGGGCACATGTCGTTCGTTTGAGCAAGGGGGGTGCCAGGCTGGAAATTCTCTTGTATCTGGCCACATTGGAACGTACTATCACCGCCTGACTGTAGGCCGTACGTGGGACAATAGAAGGGTTTGGGAACCAGGGTTTTTGAGAAGGCTGTCCGAACGAATTGATTTTCCGATAGACTAGCGGTGTATGCGTTTCCCTACAGTAAGATGACGGTGGGAGGAGCAGCTCGCTGGGAGCATTTCTCCCATGAGGCCGACATCGGCGTGCGCGGGATCGGCACGACCCGTGAGGAGGCCTTTGAGCAGGCCGCCCTCGCACTGATCGCGGTCATCACCGACCCGCAGACCGTCCGCCCGGACCAGCCGATCACGATCACGTGCGAGGCGCCCGACGGCGATCTGCTGCTGGCCGAATGGCTGAATGCGTTGGTCTACGAGATCGGAACCCGCCGCATGCTGTGGAGTCGGTTCCAGGTCCGCATCGAAGGCCGGCACCTGGTCGCCACCGCCTGGGGCGAACGCACCGACATCGCCCGGCATCAGCCGGCTGTGGAAGTCAAAGGCGCCACCTACACGAACCTATCCGTCCGGCAGGAGCCGAACGGCGTCTGGGTGGCGCAGTGCGTGGTGGACGTGTAGGGTTCAGAACCGACTGCTCTAGGGGAGAGTCGCCGTCCCGAACACAAACTGGAGAAACCGAATGTAGTCCAGCCTGAGCGCAGGCGGATCGGCCCCGAACATTCCCGCCACCAGGCCGCGCGGCTTCGCGACCACGAATTCCGGACGTTCAAAGACGAGCGTGAAGCGCTGCGGGGCCACCGCCGCCTCCGGATGGGTCCGGTCATATGCCGGGAGCCCCGGGACGACGTCCACTCGGTTCTGGTAGTTCGCGAGCAAGATCGTCAGCAGCCGGTCCTCCACATACAGCGAACCCGTTGTCACGTCGCGGCGATCAGGACCCCGCCGTTTCGCCACGTAAAAGACGATCCGCTCCTGCGCGCCAGTCTTTCCTAAGGCCGCGACCATCGCCGGCACCACCTTCGCCAACGTGGGCTCGTCGAAGAGCGGAACGGGCTGGAGGCGTCCCGTGAAAAATTTCTGCAGCCAGTGCGCCTTGAACTCGACCTGGACCTTTCCGAGAATAGCCTTCAGGTCATGCTCGGAGAGCTGCACCGGGTGGTTGTAGTCCGCTTCGGCGGCGGGCGCTGCCTGCACCACGACCTCATCCTCCACCGGAGGGATGCTGGCACGGTATTCGGGCAAACAGGCCGCCACCTGCACCACCACCACGGCCAGGATGAAACGGTACACGACGCCCAGTCTGTCAGTCGCATGCGTCATGGCGTCTGCTGGCTCTGCACACCCTTGTTCGGCTTCGCCTTTTTTGCGGGCGCCCGTTTCGCCGTACCCGCCTCTTTCGCGGCAGCGAGCTGGCCTTCCAAGCGGGCGATCCCCTCGGATTTCGTCATCACGAGGTCGTCCATCAACCTCAGCCGCTCTTCGAGGGCCATGACCTGCGCCTCCATCTTCTTGGCCTTATCCAGCTCTTGCGCCAGACGTTTCGTTTCCTCGTCCTTCGCCTTCACCTGCAGCTTGAGCTGATCCGCCTGGCGCCGGAGCTCCATCACCTGTCTCTCATGCTCCTGTATCATCTCGGCCGTCCCGAAGGCGCAGGCCGACAGCGTGACGAGCAGCATCCCACACAGACCCAACAGGGAAGTTTTAGCGTTCATGGGCTCTCCTTTACGGCGATCGTCATCTCGATCCGTTCCAAGGGATTGTCGTTGCCGTCCTTCTTGGCCTTGAGGATGGCGTCCGCGGCCTCCACCCCACGGACGACTTCGCCGAACACCGTATACTGCCAGTCCAGGCTGCCGCAGTCGTCGGCGCAAATGAAGAACTGGGAGCCCGCGCTGTTGGGATCATTGCCGCGCGCCATGGACAGCGTGCCACGGCGATGAGGTCGGCTGTTGAACTCAGCGGGGATCGTGTAGCCGGGGCCGCCGAGCCCGTGCGTGGCCCGGTTCATGGTCTTGCTGTTCGGATCGCCTCCCTGGATGATCATGAGACCGGGAGGACTGACCCGGTGGAACGTCGTGCCGTTATAAAACCCGACCGCCGTCAGCTTGAGGAAATTCTCGCAATGGCGCGGGGCCACGTCGAAGTAGAACTTCAACTCGATCTCCCCGTACTTGGTGGAAATGACCGCACGCGTGTCTTTCTTCGCCATGCTCACAGGAATCTGACCCGTGCGCTAATGCCGGGGAGCGGGGTTGCGCGAGGTGGCGATGCCCTGGTTCGTGGAGAACCAGTGCGCCCCGTAGTCTTCCGTCTTGAAGACGCCCCCGCTCGTGCCGGCGTACACCGTCTCGTCCTTGCCCACCGCGAAAGACTGGATCGCCCGTTCGGTCAGGCCGTTGTTGATCTGAACCCAGGTCTTGCCCTGATCGCTGCTCCGGTACATGCCGACGCCGGTCCCCACAAACCAGGACGACTCGCCGATCACAATCCCCCGGACGGAGGCGTTCGCCAGTTGCCCGCCGATGATGCGCCAGGTCTCCCCGCGGTCCGTGCTCACGTAGACACCGTTGTCGGCCGTCCCGGCATAGAGGGTCCCCGTCTTGTCCACGACCAACGAGCGTACGAAATTCGCCGGAAGCTGATCGCGCGGATGCGAGAGCTGTGACGGGGTGAGGCGGGTCCACTGCGCGGCGCCAGCCAGCTTGCGGTACAGCCCCATCCCCGTGGTTCCGGCGTACATGGCGCCCTGGTGATCCACCACCAGCGCGCGCACCAGGAGATTACTGAGGCCCTGGTTGTCGGCCACCCATTGCTCTCCGCCGTTCTTCGACCGGTAGACGCCGGACCCCGTGCCGGCGTACAGCACGCCCTGGTGGGTGAGCAACACCCGGGTCTCTAGGCGATCCAGGCCGGCATTCACCGGCGTCCAGGATTTGCCCCCGTTCTTGCTCCGGAAGATCCCGCCACGCAGCGTACCCGCGAAGACGGTCTTGTCGGGCGCGACCACGACCACGTAGACATAGGGGTCCGTCATCCCCTCATTGACGGCCGTCCAGGTCTTGCCACCGTCTGCGCTCTTGAAGACGCCCTTGCCGAAACTTCCCGCGTAGACCGTCTGTCCCTCGCCCAACGCCAGCGATTGGATGCTGACGAAGCTCTCCGGGCCGAGCTCTTCCAGCACGCCGCCTGGGCTGAGTTGCGCGAGCGCGTCCCCATAAGCCACTCCCGCCGCTAGTACGACCGAGAAAAGAATCCTCCTGCCCGCCGTCCCTTCCGGAACCTTGACCGGATCGTCCCTTTCTTCTGCGGGAGGGACCGGGGGACGACCCAACAGACGCGCGCTTAAGATACCGACTTCATACAGGATGATCAATGGCACCGCCATGAGCAGCAGGTTGAACAGGTCCGAGGTCGGTGTGAGAATCGCCGCAAGGATGAGATTCACCATGATGGCATGTTTGCGGTACCGCGCCAGGAGATCCGGGGTGACGACCCGCAACCGGGACAGCAACGTGATCACCAGCGGGAGCTCGAAGGCAAAGCCAAACGTGAGGAGAAACTTTACATTGAAGTCCACGTAAAAGCCCACGCCGAGCTGGGGCACCAGCGCCCGGTCGATGCCGAACTGCAGCATGAACTGGAGCGCCAGCGGGACGATCACGAAATTCGCGAAGGACACGCCCATCGCGAAGAAGGCCGAGGCGATGGCGAGGAACGGCACGATCCAGCGGCGCTCGCCCGGCAACAGGGCCGGCTCGATGAACTTCCACAGGTGGTACAGGAAGACCGGCATGGACAGGGTGACGCCCCCCAGCAGCGCCACCTTGATCGCCGCGAAGATGGCTTCCGTCGGCGCGTAGAATATGAGGTCGTCGGGATAGGGTTTTTGGAGCCAGGCGATCATCTCGTCGGCATGGGGAAACGTGATGACGCAGGTCACGATGAACGTAAGCCCGCACCAGTAGAGCCGCCGCTTGAGATCGGCGACATGCCGCTGGAGCGGCGTGCGGACCGGCTCTCCCCGGAGAGCCTCTGCCGAGGCGTTGCCCATCGAGACGCTCAGGATGACGGGCCGGCCGCCAGGGATCGCTGCTGTTTACACTGACGGACGATTTCAGCCATCTTGTCCTTGGTCGCAAGCTTATCGAACTGGATGCGCTTTTTGCGCTGTTCCTCCTCGGGGGTCAGGAAATGCAACTTGGTGAGCTCGGCGAGCTGGTGTTCGAGCCGCTGATGGGACTCCTCCAGCGTTCTGAACTCGGGGTGCTCCTTGCGAACCAAGTCCAAGATGGCCGGGTCTTCGCTCAGCATCGTGTGCCCTCCTTTCTCTAACAGTTCTCGCATCATGATCACCGCATCTTCACGTGGGTGATCGTAATATCCCTTGCGGACGCTCTTCTGGACAAACCCGAGCTTCCGGTACATCGCGAGGGCGGCCGTGTTCGACGCCCGGACCTCGAGCAGCGCCGTCCGGGCGCCCTGCGCCGCCGCAGCCATCAGCGCGTGACGGACCAGCGCCGTGCCAAGACCCTGGCGGCGGACTTGTGGCAGGACCGCCAGGTTCATGATGTGCAGTTCCTCAAAGACCACCCAGAACATGATATACCCCAGGAGTTTGTCCGCCCGCAGCACCAGATTCGTCGCGAATGCATTGCCGTGCAACTCGCCGAGGAACATCTTGCGGGTCCAGGGCTCGCTGAACGACCGCTGCTCCAGGAGCAGGACCTCATCGAGGTCGCTCTCCTGCATCGGGGGGAGCGTGTATGGTCCATTCAGCATCACGACGTCAGACGGGCGACCGGCGATTTGATGAGCCCCTTGTCCCAGTTGATTTCGGCTTCGGTCCGTCGCAGATAGACCGGGACCACCTCCGCCTCCGGTCTCGTGCCCTGGGCGAGCCGTTTGCGCCCCAGCCGGGCGACGATCGCCGCGGACGGGACTGCGCCGAGCCCGCTCTCGGTCACACAGACCCGCTTTCCAAGCGCCGCCTCGAGCTGCTTGCGATAGCGCGCCGCGCCGTTGCCGATCAGATGCACCGGCTGTTCGACATCCGCCAGCGCCTCCTTCACGGCTCCGGGAGCCAGGACGGCATCCGCGCGCAACCGCTCGAGGCGCCCGGCCCGGCGCCTGAACACGGCCAGATACACTTCGCCCCTATATGCGTCGAGCAGGGTGCAGATCGTGATCTCCGCGGCCGACTCGTAGCCTGCAGCCAGCGCTTCCAGCGTGGAGACGCCGACCACCGTCGCGCCGGTCCCGAGCGCGAGGCCTTTCGCCGTCGCCAGGCCGACGCGCAACCCGGTGAAGGATCCAGGCCCGATCGACACCGCCACCGCGTCGAGATCTTTGGCCGCCACGCCGGCTTTTCGGAGCACGTGGTCCACCGTGGGCAGGAGCAGCCCACCGCGCGAGCCTTTCGCGTCATACGACGCCTCGGCCAGGAGGCGATCATCTTCGAGCAGGGCCACGCCTTGGGCAGGGGTCGCGGTCTCGATCGCCAGCATGCGCATCACTGGTCCCTTCCCATCTCGACCGAGCCCCAATCCTGCGACGTCAGTTCCGGGTTCGGAATCACGTCATGAAAGGTCAGTACCAGCTTGGCGCGGCCCAGGCCGTCCTCCGCCTGCACGCGCGTGGGCCACGTCAGGGGGCCCGCCGAAGTGGAGCCGACCGCGCGATAGTTCTGATAGACCATCGTCGCCTGCAAGGCCCCTGCCGCGTCAAAGAGGTCCTGGCGGGCGACTTCCAACGTGCTGCGCGTGAACCACAGGCGTCGCGCGACGTTTCCCCCGTCGGATACGGGCATCACATCCAGCACGTACTGGTCGTTCTCCTCGCGCAGGACGACCTGATCGGTCGGCAGGATCGTCCCGCCCAGGCTCCCCAGGGTCGCCTGCAGGCCCAGCAAGATCGGCATGCCAAGGGCACCCTTGTGATCCAGCTCGGCGACCGACCCTTTCTGGGATTTCCCCTGCACGGGAAACAGCAGGTGATACTGACCGTCGGTGAGCACCAGGTCAAACACGGCAATGCCCATCCGGGCAAAGGTCTGCAACCGAATGGTTCCGGGACGCCGGTAGACCAGCGCCGCTTCCATGCGCTGGGGGGCCTTCAACGCCGCGCCGGAGGCCTCGACCGCGAACTGGGCCTTCAGTGTCCGGACGGCGGCCTCCCGCTCCCGGAGCAGGATCACCAATTCCTCCGCCGTCACCGTCAGCGGCGCTGAGGGGATCACCGGCGCCCGCGCACATCCGGCCAGCAGGACCAGGCCGAGTCCCACGCCGAAGAGAATCCGCGTCAGTTTAGGTAAGCACCGCATCCAGGGCCTGTCCCACTTCCGCCACCCCGATGAGCTCCATGGACTCGATCAGCGGCATCTTCTCCAGATTGCGCGCCGGCAACAGGCAGCGCCGGAAGCCCAGCTTGGCCGCCTCGCGCAAGCGGACCTCGCCGTGGCCGACCGCCCGCACCTCTCCGCCCAAGCCCACCTCGCCGAACACCACCGTGGTGGGGGCGATGGGCCGGTTCCGCAAGCTGGAGGTCACGGCCGCCACGATACCAAGGTCCAGCGCCGGCTCCTCGATCCGCAACCCTCCGACCACGTTCACATAGATATCTTGGCCGCCGAGGGTGAGGCCCATCCGTTTCTCCATCACCGCGACCAGGAGCGCGATCCGGTTGACGTCCACGCCGTTCGCCGTCCGCCGTGGCATGGGGAAGCTTGTCGGCGAGACCAGCGCCTGCAATTCAATGAGGATCGGGCGTGTGCCCTCCAGGCTCGCGACCACCACGGAGCCCGTCGCCTTCTGCGGCCGCTCCGACAGGAACCAGGCGGACGGATTGGCGACCTCCGTGAGCCCGGCATCCGTCATTTCGAACACGCCGATCTCATTGGTGGAGCCAAACCGGTTCTTCACCGCCCGGAGGATCCGGTACGCCTGGCTCTTCTCCCCTTCGCAGTAGAGCACGGTGTCCACGATGTGCTCCAGGGTCCGCGGGCCGGCGATCGCCCCGTCCTTCGTCACATGGCCGATCAGAAAGACCGGCGTCCCGCTGCGCTTGGCGTAGAACATCAACTGCGCGGTCACTTCCTGCACTTGGCTGATGCTCCCGGGCGCCGAGGTCAGCAGGCTCGTGAACGTCGTCTGGATCGAATCCACCACCAGCGCCGCCGGGGCCACGGTCTGCGTCGTTTTCAGGATTTCCTCCAGGTTCGTTTCCGGATAGATCAGGAGGGCCTCCGATTCGATGCCGAGCCGCTCGCACCGCATCTTGATCTGGCGGGGGGACTCTTCGCCGGACACGTAGAGGACCCGCTCGGTCGGCTTGGCGAGGCGGGGCAGGATCTGCAGCAGCAGGGTGGTCTTGCCTATACCGGGATCGCCGCCGATCAGGACCACAGAGCCCCGGACGACCCCGCCGCCGAGAATCCGGTCGAACTCCCCGACATGGGTCAGGAGCCGTGCTTCCAAGCCGGATTCAATCTCGGTCAGCTGGAGTGGTCCGGACGGCCGTCCCACGGCGCGGGGACGCCCCTTCCCAACCTCGGGGGTCCGCTCTTCCTGCATACTGTTCCAGGATTTGCACTCCGGACAGCGTCCCAACTGGCGCGGGAACTGATACCCGCATTGCTGGCAGCGGAAGGTCGTCTTGGGCCGTGTCACCAGGGGGTTCCCAAACGTACTCCTATGATAAAGGAGCCCCCTCCAAAGGTCAATTCGCCTTTTACTCCGTGTAGAGGAGTAACGCAACCCCGATGAGCAGGACGAGGGCCGACCAGGCCAGCACCCAGGTTGATCGGGCGCCCGCGACTCGGTCCCCGCTCAGTGCCAGCGTCTGGAATGGATCGGCCGCCAGCTTGCACATGCCGGCGAGAATCGCAGCCATCCCCATCACACTGTGGTGGATCGCGATCGTATCAGCCGACGGGTGCGTGCTGTGGCTGTGCAGAAAGAGAATGCCGCCCCCGACTAAGGCCAAGACAGGGAGCGGCGCTCCCCACGCCGCATGCCTGGCACATCCCTTCCGTCTGAACAATTCAATGGCTCCCACGCCCAGGAATAGGATCGCATACAGCTTGTGCTGAATCGTTTCATAGTCGTCGCCGAAGAAGGCCTGGGTAAAACTGAGAGACCCGATCGGCCAGGTGTCGTGGTCGCTCCAGACCATTAAGTATCCACCGGCGCCCAGCAACGCGACAGGCAGCAAGAAGCGCAACCAGGCGAGCGTTGCGGCGCCCATCGCTCCGCGCAACTCGCTCAGCCCGATCAGCAGCACGAAGACCCCGGCCAAGTGATGGTTGAACTCGGAGTAGGCCTTGCCTTCCGGCGACCCTTCCCATTGCCCGGCAGCGGATCCGGCCGCGTGCTGGTGGGAGGCCTGGTGACCCGAGTCGCGGTGCTGAGCCAAGCCTGCGGACGTCAGGAGAAGCGCGAGGCCCAGCACTAGAGACAGTCCTTTAAATCTAAACTTCAACATTAACCATATGAGTCCAATTAGCTGAATTGTTTTATGGCTTCTGCCCAATCTTTTGGCCTGACGGTCTTCTCCGGCCATTTCTCCTGTGACGCCACCGTCGGAGCCGCCACGGCTTTCCGCTTGGTATCCGTCAGCGCCTTCGCCTCCTCAGCGGTCTCAACGATTCCTCCTCTGATGTTCGTCCATCCCTCTCGCTGCCAGCGCTCCAGTTCCCGCGCCAAGCTCATCGGGACCGGCCTGAGCGGGATGATGGGACCACGCGGCAGCCTGTGCAACTCCGTCCATTCGTGTAGCTCAAGTAGCTCCAGACGGTCGCCCCCGGTCATATAGATCAGGTAAGCCCGCCGGTCAAGCTCCTTCAAAGCCTGGACCGCCCCGACTTCGGGAGCCGGCCGTTTGGCGCCGCCGGAGCGAGGCAAGGGTACCTCCAGGCCGGGGGGGCGGGAACGAGCGACCACTGCATTGAGCGACACGAGCACGATTGCGCGCCGGCGGTCCCAGACAAAGAGCCTAGCCGTCGCGTCGGACGCCGTGACCCGCGGACTCTCCTTCAATCCGACCACCACCGTGCTTGCACCAACTCGCCGAGGCACGACAGACAGCAGCGCACGCCCGTCGCCGCCGGTCATCGCCCGCCCCAGGAGCTTGCTCCCTTCCTTGAAGAGCAACACTTCTCCTCCGAGCGGTGGATGCGTGAGCAAGCCGTCTTCCAGAAGCTCGGCGATCAGGGTGACCCTCTGGCCGGGCGCAGCGATCGTGTCATACGCGATCAGCAGGCCGCCCTTCTTGTCCTCAGATGATGCCATGCCCGCGCCGGGCGAACGAGAAGGCGTCAAACGCGGCGAAGATCCCCAGCGACAGGAAGACCACGTCAGCGAATTCCCAGAGGTTCGCCCAATAGAGATAAAGGAACAACGTGCTCGGCACGGCGAACCAGACGCCGCGCCACAGGCCGAGAAAGAAATGCCCGAGCCCGGCGAGCACCAGGCTCAAGGCTGCCGCAAAGATCGCTCGCCCCATTATGCGATCTTACCGACGGACTCGCGTTCGTCCGGATTGCCCTTGTAGGGGCACGGCGCGCCGTGCCCCTACATCCTGTTTCTTGGCTCTCGCCTCTTCTAGCCGGTCTTCCGCCAGCGCGTCGGCGGCCTGGGCCGTGGTGAGGCCTTCCGCGCGCGCCTTGCTGAAGATCGCGTGGAGCGTAGCGGGGATCTGCCTGACCAGCCGTTCGGCCCTGGCCCGGTCGTAGCCTTTGCGGCCA
>JAXIOW010000037.1:0-6175 GCA_045403215.1 Nitrospirales bacterium
CTCCGCTACCATGAAGCCCATGAGAATCCAGTCGTAGAAGTCCTGCGCCGTCTCGGCGTGCCAGACCAGCATGCCGGTCTCCAGAAGGAAGTAAATCTCCAGCGTGTCCGGCTGAATGCTCAACGGCGAATTGATGCCGCGACAGGTCACGATCATCTCGATCGGCAAGCGCGCTCCCGACCACATCGGGAAATTTTCCATGGCCCGCATGGTCCCGGGCCCGGCCGTCGTCGTAAACACGCGGGCCCCGCCGAACGACCCCCCCGCGCACTCGGACATCACGCCGAACTCATTCTCGCCGCGCATGTATTCGGTGACGTAGCCCTCGGCATACAGCTCGCCGATCAGCGCCGCGGCTTCGCTCTGGGGAGTGATCGGGTAGGCCACCATCAGATCCACGCTGGCGCGCCTGATCGCTTCCTTGATGACCTCGCTCCCGGTAAAAAACGACGGGATGCGCGGCGCCTCAAAAAACAGGTGATAGGGATCAGTATATGTCTGCCCCTTCTTATTCTTGGTGCCGATGATTGAGTGGCTGTCCATCGGTTTGGCCTCCTTCAAAAATTAATTTCTGATTCCACCGGCACGATCCTGAGTCTCCAGCGCGGCGACATGCTTCTTGATCGCGCCGAACGGCACCGCGCCTTTCAATTTCTTCACCCACTCCGCCAGGTGCATGATCTTCTCGGCCGTCGCGTCCCGGAACGACAGGCACGCATCCTCATGACCGGCCTGCGCGCACATCGCGATCGTGTAACAGTTCGTCCCCCCCCGGATGATCTTGAGGGAAAGGTTGGCTTGGTGGCAGTGAACCCCCACGAACATGCAGACGTCGATCTTGTTGTGCCAGATCGTGAGGTTCGGATGGTTCGGGTTAATCTCCACCTCCGGGTTTATCTTGGGATACTTGGGCCGATAATCGGGCATCGGAATCAGCATCGGCTTGGCTTCTGTCGGCGCACATTCCTTCAGGGTGTCGTATAAGAACTTAATCGCCTTGGCCTTCTTCTTGGCCTTCTCATTCCACGCCCAGAGCACAAGGGGCCCGGGGAAAACCGTGGGCACCGTCCCCCCTAAAAACATGCGGGCGGCTTCTTCGAAGGCTTCCTCCTCGGGGACAATGCGCCCGTTGATATGCGCCTGCCCGGGGTCCGGCAAGACCACGCCCATGGAGGCTGCGGCTGGCGGCAAGAAAGCCTCCGGGCCGGGCCGGACAGAGTATTGACCATACTGCTGATTCACCGAGTTCCCTCTAACGAGAGACTCGAACGTTTAGGATGAGAGCAGACCATTCAGCGCGTGCGCTAAGAGTATAGTTTTGCCCGTTTAAATGCAATCACAAAGAAGACCTACCCCCCGATGCAAATGGGCCACCCGACCTGCCTCGGTTAGGCCTTTTGCCCCACCACCACCCGCCTGCGATTCATGAGTTTCGTCGTTAAAAGGCGTGTGATTCTACCCACTCTGTCGACCTCTTGTCAAACCGATTTTGCCCGTCCGGGCCCGCTTCTCTCCACCACTGTTTCGCCTCTAAGAACTTGACAAGATTTTCGAAAAAAACCATAAATCAAGGGGGTCCCACCTATGGCGACGAAGACCGGAAATGGCTTCACTCTAGCCAACCTTGTGGCTGTCATCCTGATCGTGGGTTCCGAAGCCATCGTTGTCTTACCCCGGGTCAATGATTTCATTAAAAACCACAGGCTTAACAATGCAGCCCGGGAGGTCTGGCAAGACATGCATCGGGCGCGGTTGCTCGCCATTAAGGAGAAACGAGCGATCCGGGTCGAGTTCGACTACGATTCGTACAAGGTTGTTAGGGCTGCCACCGGGGAGGTCGCCTTTAGGCGGAATTTGAGCATGGACTATCCGGGTGTCAGTATCAGCACCACCGACGTTCGGGGACGGATCACATTCGACAGAACAGGCACGGCGAAGGAGAACACAACAGAAATCGAAATCCAAGGCCCAACCGGCACACGTCGTTTCACCATCCTGGCGACCGGTAAGATTGGAGGGCTCTCATGAGTTGCTTTTTCCCTCTGCAAAACTCTATACTTCGGTCCCCGCGCATGCTTGAGGGGCGCATGCCGTAGAGCGCCCTTCCTGGGTGGAGAGCTATCACCGATGCGTACCTCAGAAGTTGGACCCAGAGCCCTGTTTTCTGCTTCCAACCCATCAGGCGCACGGCTGGCCTCCCTGATCGAAATCAGCCGCCTCCTCACCTCCGCGGTGGATCTCGATCACCTCCTCAGCCTGATCCTCAAATCCTCAAGCCAGTTGGTGGGATCGGAAGACAGCAGCCTGTTGCTCCTCGACCCGGTCTCCACTGAGCTGGTGTTTGTGATGGCCCAGGGCTCGGTCAGCGAGAAACTTAAGATGGTGCGTCTGGAGCCAGGGGAAGGCATCGCCGGCTGGGTGGTCAAACACGGCAAGCCCGTGCTGGTGAACGACGTCGAGCGGGACCCCCGGTTCACCAGCAAGGTCGACAAGTTGACCGGATTTCGGACCAAGGCGATTCTGGCTGTCCCGCTGCAAGATCACGGCCGGACGATCGGCGTCATTGAGGTCCTGAACCCCCGCAAGGATAGAAAGTTCGATCAGGAAGATCTCGAGCTGCTCACTGCGTTCGCGGCCCATGCCGCCGTGGCGATCCGAAACGCCCGCCTCGTCTCTTCCATCAAGGAAGCGAACCGCTACCTGCAGGCTGAGATCGACGAGCGGTACGGCACGCTCATCGGAAAAAGCGCCGGCATCCGCGCGTCTGTCAAGTCCGCAAGGAAAGTGGCGGAAACCTCTGCGACGATTCTCTTGCTGGGCGAAACCGGTGTCGGCAAGGAAATGTTCGCCCGCTCCATCCATGCTTGGAGCCCCCGCGCGTCCAAGCCGTTTGTCGCCGTGAACTGCGTGGCGCTGGCCGAAGGCCTACTCGAGTCCGAGCTGTTCGGCCATGAGAAAGGGGCCTTTACCGGAGCGCACCAGCAGAAAAAGGGCCTGCTGGAACTGGCACAGGGAGGCACAGTCTTCCTGGACGAGGTCGGCGATAC
Source organism: Nitrospirales bacterium (assembly GCA_045403215.1). Lineage (GTDB taxonomy): Bacteria > Nitrospirota > Nitrospiria > Nitrospirales > NS-4 > NS-12. The sequence continues at coordinate 3,048 of JAXIOW010000037.1, forward strand.
GAAACCGGAATTCCAGGCCAAGCTCCTGCGGGTGCTCGAAACTCACCAATTCGAGCGTGTGGGGGGAACAGTCTCCATCACCGTGGACATCCGCTTTATCGCCGCCACGAACAAGGACCTGGAAGCCGCCGTTCAAGTTGGCAGCTTTCGCAAAGATCTCTTCTTCCGGCTCAATGTGATCACTATCACCGTGCCGCCCCTGCGCGAGCGCAAAGAGGACATCCCGGCGCTGGCCAACTTTTTCCTGGGGCGGTACTGCCGGGACATGAAACGATCCCCGATGACCATTAACACCAGCGCCATGAAGCTCCTCACCGAGCACAACTGGCCCGGCAACGTGCGGGAGTTCGAGAACGTCATCGAGCGTGCCGTGGTCTTGACCACGGAGAATGAAATCGGCCCCCACGATCTCGCCCTAGGCCCCAGAGACATGCCGGTGGGAGACCTTGCCTCACTCCTGGAACTCCCGTTCCATGTCTCGGTCCAGGCGCACAAGAAAGCCTTGATCAGTCATGCCATCAACAAGGCCATGGGGAACAAGACCCAGGCCGCGGCATTACTACAACTTCAGTCCACGTATTTATTTCGCTTATGCAAGCAGTTAGGAATAACCTAAGAATAACTCTGTGCCATCCAGACCAGGTAATGTTGTCATAGTTTTTCAAGCCTATCCAATCCCATAACCCATCTATCTGTGTGGATAGGAACGCCCCGCTTCCCGGGATGGTATTGGAAGAACCCGCGTTCACAGCACGCCAAAGGAATTAAATGTTTTTAGATACTTAGCGCTTCCACCCATGATCATCCCGCCAGACTCTTGTCGGCATCAAAGTTGCGTGTAAATACTATGAGTTGTTGCCTGTAAAGTCGTTGCCTCAAATTATGAATTAAATAATAAATTTATGACAACTTTACCTGGTCTGGAATTGAGCTTGCATCCGAGCATTTAATGCCTATACATTACTCAGCTTGCATCCGAGCATTTACGAGTATTTATATGAACATATACATGACCCGAAAAAGCCGGCGTGAAGGTGGCCTCAGCTTCATCGACGTGATGCTGTCTCTCGTCGTCTTGACCTTCGGCGTGCTCGCCATGGCGGACCTCCAGTTCATCTCATCAAGCGGAAACAAGGCCTCTCAGGGCCTAACGACTGCCGCCTCTCTCGGTGAAGCGAAGCTGGAGGAGCTCAAGAAGCCGTGTGCGAACAACATTGTGGCGGAAGCCGCCACACCTGTCACGGCGGCGGATGGCACGACGTATACCAGAACGGTCACGGTCACAAACAACAGCCCGATGATAAACACGAAGACCGTCACAGTCACCATGACATGGACGGAAGGCTCAAAGACTCACACGATTCCGGTGTCCACCATCATCGCCCAATAGCCCGAGGAAATACAGAGTGCGACTGCTCAGGTCAGACAGAGGATATAGCTTCACAGAGACGCTCATCTCCACGCTGATCGGTGGGCTCGTCTTGACCAGCGCCTTCGATCTCTATGTCGAGTCGTCGAAGACCACCCAAGGCCAATCCGAGGCTGTCCAGATGCAGACGCAAGTAAAATCAGCCATGGATCTGATGGTCCGAGAAATGCAGCTCATGTCCGGACCTCCGATCATCTCCACCACGCTCAAAGCCAATGACACGATCAGCTTTAAGAGAATCGTGGACTCGGGCTATTCTTCGGGCGGCGACACCGCCTCCACTCTCACGGACACGCGCAATACATGGCAGTCCAACCAATATGCTGGCCAATACTCCGTCCGCATCCTCGCGGGTAAGGGTATGAATGAGGACCACTCCATCAGCGGAAACAATAGTACGACCCTGACGCTGTCGAATACCTGGGTTAACATCCCTGATACGACATCACTCTATGTCATCTATCGGAACGAAGGGTTCACCCTGACTGCTGCAAACAAGTTAGGCTATCGAAGAGGGAGCGGGGGTTATAATCCCATCGCCGAGAATATCACCAACTTGGCCTTTTCACAGCCTGATTCCACCTCTATCACTATTGCCTTGACGGGAAAGACCAGCAACCCCGACCCCCATACTGGACTCGACAATTCATACAGCATGACTGATACAGTCCGGAAGAGGAATTGAGAGTGGTTTGGTCATGAGAAACCTTCGCAGACATATTCGGGAAGAGTCCGGCACGGCCCTGCTCGCCGCTGCCCTTCTGGTAACCCTCCTGACCGGCGCGGGGATGGCGGCTGTGATGACGACATCCGTGAATCAGAATATGTCCGAAAACATCCTGACGTCAAAGCAGGCTTTTTACCTGGCAGATGCCGGAATCCAGCACGCAAAGGTATTCTTGACCCAGAATCAGAGCAACTGGACTACCTATGCCTCGGCGCAGGCACAGACCCTCCTCCCCTATTCTGCGCTGGCAAGCACCGGAGGCTACAGTGTCACCGTTCAAGACGGGGGCGGCGACAGCCTTCTGATCATTTCGACCGGCACCGCCTCCGGCAATGCTCAGACAGTCATTCAGAGCCTGGTGGCACGCTCTGGCTCCACCTATTCTCCACGATATGCCTTTGTGACCGGCCAAAACTTCCAATTCGCCGCGGCTGCGTCGATCGCAGGCGCGTCCTGCGGGGTGCATGCCAATGGCAACCTCACAATTACCAGCAGCCCGACGATCAGTGCCGATGCCACGGCCAGCGGCGCCTATTCCGTCACAGGCACGCCTAGTATTTCCGGTACTACAGGCGGAGGTAAGCCTCTAGAACCGATCCCCGTGATACAGGCGGCCGCTTTCTACGACTATCGAGACTGGTTGTTAGAATCGGATGGCATGGTCTATGACAAGAACGGCGTCCCCCAGCCAATGATAGCTGGCGTGTGGAATGGTTGGACCTACACTGGCTCCCCCCCGTATTGGAAGTTGGGCAACTCCTCTCCGCCCAACGGCACCTATTATGTCAAAGGAAATGTTTGGATCAAAGGGGACTCAGCCCAAGGTGTAGCAAATAACCCATGGATCGCTTCTATCATCGCAACAGGCTCCATCGACGTGGAAGTTGATAAGAATCTGACTGTCAGGGCGCCGCTCCCAACCGATGGGAGTTTGTATCATCCTGAGACAAAAGATATCCTCTTTTTGGCAGG
>JAXIOW010000190.1:0-6584 GCA_045403215.1 Nitrospirales bacterium
GCGGCCATCACCCATGCCGACGCGAACATCAGCCGCGCGGAGATCACGACCCGGGAGGACCGGAAGGCGGTGCTCGACTTCATCTTGGAGGTGCAGAACACGGCGCACCTGGAGCGCGTGCTCAAGGCCATCGAGCGGATCGACGGGGTGTTACAGGCGCGGCGGGTCAGGAGCTGGCAGGAGACGAAGTAGGCAATTCAGCGCGCGGGTCCTGTCGCCGAGCCACCGGGGCACCTGTTGCTCTTCCAATGCAACGGGTCACCAGCGACGGGGCACCCGTTGCTCTTTGAGCGGGTCCTGCCTCCGCATAGCCCAGCGCAGCTGGGCGTTTCGCCGTCGCAGCCCCGCAGACCCGGCTGTACGCCCCGCGCTGCATCTGGGCACCCATGCGGTGTCACCCGCTCGATTGCAACGGATCGAAACGCCGTCGCGGCCCCGCAGACTCGGCTGCGCCGCCTGCCGCTTGCTTAAAGTGCTTAAGAAACGTGCGTGGGGGCCAAGTACTCTGGCAGCGGTGACTGACCCTCCCGGTAATTTCCTGGAGTATCGAATTCAATTCCGACAAACCAAGTGAGAACATGGATGGCCGGCAAATTTGGGATAGAGCGTACAACATACGCGGTGACGCTGCGGTTGCTGGGCGGGATGATAGTAAGGCGCAGCTTGGTGTTGTACGGAAAGGGACGGGACGAGATGAGCCGGCCCCCGTGGCAGTTTACGTCGAAGGTGGTGCAGCGACCGCTGAAAACTACGGCTGGATCCTGGGTCTCCATGGTTAATAAAGTCGACAGTCGAACTCTTTGGCTACGCCGACGATCCATAGCAAACCACTCTGTAAGCAACGGATGGACCACGAGCCTATATGTCCATGGTTTGACCAAGATGGGGAAGTTTTGTCAGCCCAAATCGAGCATCGGAAGCTGGCGAATAAAGGGAAATGGATTCAGTATTCATACCTAGAATAGTCGTAATTATTGTATTTATACGGCAAAAGTCTATATGGATTCACCTTCACTTGTAATGTGAGGCTACTGTTGTGAACCACTTAAAATTCAGACAGGCTGGAGTGGGTTAGTAGGAGCACTTTCATAAACCGCGTTGCTTTGGTAGGCTAAGTGTTCGTAAATCGTACGGTTCGGGGTCGCGTGCGGAGCTGGCAGGAGACGAAATAGACGCGGACCAGCGGGCTAGCGAATGGCCTTCAGGAACTGCTTTACTATCACGGGATCAAACAGGACGCCGGCCTGACGGCGGACGTACTCCTTCGCCTCCTCGAGCGACAACGGATCATCCGCGGTTCTCCCCCTGTAGAGTTCATCAAACGCGTTGGCCAGCCCGACGACACGGGCGAGGTAGGGGATCGCGTCGCCCTTCAGGCCGTCCGGGTAGCCGGATCCATCATGCCGTTCGTGGTGGTGGCGGATGATCTCACCGACTGCAGGAGGCAAGGCGAGCGACTGGACCATGCGGGCGCCGACTTCAGGATGAAACTTGACGAACTCGTCTTCGTGGTCCGCCTGCCGGATGATGGTCGAGAACAGGCGTTCGTCGATGCCAAACTTTCCGATGTCGTGAAGCCAGGCGCCGATCCGGACCGCTTCCCGTTCCTCCGGTGTCAGGGAGAGCCGGTCGGCCAGCAGTGTGGCGTAATCGTGCACACGATCGGAGTGGCGGACCAGTTCCGGGTCCTTGGCTTCGAGCAGGCCCGATAGCGCCTTCCACGCGCTGGACGCGTCATGCCGTGCCTGCCACGCTTTCTCGAATTGCTTGAGGGAGTCCCGGAGGTCTTCGAGCCGTCGCTTTTTTTCCAGCGAATGATTGATGATCGCGATCAACTCCGTGACGTTGAACGGCTTGAGCAGATAGCCGGACGCGCCGTACCGAAGCCCGTCCATCGCGGATTTCAGGCTCCCGTAGCCGGTGATGACGATGACCTCCACGTGATCGTAGTCGTGCTTGATTTCCTGCAGGAGTTCCGCGCCTTGCTTGCCCGGGAGCTTGAGGTCCAGGGTCACCAAATCGATCGCCTGTTCCTTCAGGAGGTGGAGGGCGGCCTCTGCGCTCTCCACCGAATGCAGGTTGTAGAAGGGACGGAGGATCAGTTTGAGCGCTTCACGCGGACCGGCTTCGTCCTCCACGATCAGGATGGTCGGCCTGGAGGAGTCTCCCTCCTGGGCCACCTGGTGGCGCTCGTTGGGAACGTGGAACTGGGAAGTTTCTACCGGCACCTGTGTCTCCTTCGCCCGAGGAAGCGCATCCTGACGTTGTGCTCTAGCAACTGCCATGCCTTACACGATCCAGGCTCCGCGCCACCAATTACTATCAAAGCCGACACGCCTTGACGCTCCGCTGATTCGCTGCGCCGACTCCTCCAGCAAAATTGTACAAAATTGAACGTGGGGCCAATTGTACCACAGGTTTCGTCAAGAAGATAAATTTCGTGAGATGGAATCCTATGTTCTTCGCGACTCATGCCGAGGGCACATCCTTGGGACCGGGCGCGGCTTGCTGGTCCGGGCTTTTGATCCCGAGCATATCCATCCGGTACTTGAGCATCCGTCTGGTGATGCCCAGGAGGGCCGCGGCATGGGTCTGGACATGGCCCGTCTGTGTCAGGGCCTCGAGAATCAACTCCCGTTCAAATTCCTGGACCGCTTTTTCCAGGGAGACGTGTCCGGCCAGTGCGTGTTGGCGCAGCCCGGTATGCCGGCTCTCGGTCTTAAGCGCGGCCGGGAAGTGGTCCGTCGTGATCTCGGTGCCGCGACACCAGACCATAGCCTGCTCGATGACGTTCTCGAGTTCGCGAATGTTACCGGGCCAGTGATACTGCATCAGCAGTTCCATCGCCTCCTTCGAGATCTCCAGCGGTGGACGGTCCTCTCCCTCCAGCCGCTTGGCCAGGAAATGCTTGGCGAGGTACGGAATGTCCTCCCGACGATCCCGCAAGGGCGGTAAGGAGAGCACGGCTACATAGAGGCGGTAGTACAGGTCTTCCCGGAACTCCCTCCGGGGGACCAGATCCTCCAGGATCTTATTGGTCGCGGCGATGATCCGCACGTCCACTTTGATCGTTTGCGTTCCGCCGACGCGGGTAAACTCCCGCTCCTGCAGGAAGCGCAGCAGTTTCGCCTGCGTGAGCATGCCGAGGTCGCCGACCTCGTCCAGAAAGAGCGTGCCGCTGTGGGCGAGTTCGACCTTGCCGAGCCGACGCGCCAGAGCGCCCGTGAAGGCGCCTTTTTCATGCCCAAACAACTCGCTCTCGATGAGGGTATCCGGGATGGACGCGCAGTTGAGGGCGATGAACGGCCGCTCCCGCCGGGAGCTGTTGTAGTGCAGGGCGCGTGCGACCAACTCCTTGCCCGTTCCGCTCTCGCCGGTGATCAGGACGGTCGTGCGGGTGTTTGCCACCTGCTCGATTTTGGAGTAGATCTCCTGCATGGGCGGGCTCTTGCCCACCAGGTTGTGGAAGGCGTACGACTTAAGGACCTGCGCGCGGAGGCAGCGAACCTCGTGCTCCAGGGCCTGTGTGGCCAGGGCCTTGGCCACGATCAGGCGGAGTTCCTCAACGTCGAACGGCTTGGTGAGGTAATCGGCCGCGCCGATCTTCATGGCCTCCACGGCGGTCTTGACCATCTTGACGGCGGTCAGCATGATCACGGGAACAGTGGGGTCTTCCGAGCGCATGGCCTGCAAGAGCCCGAGCCCGTCCGCCCCCGGCAGGACCACATCCAGAAGCACCAGATTGGGAAGTTCCTGCCGGAACTGGGCAAGGCCTTCCTGCGCGTTCGAAGCGCACAGGACCTCATAGGCCGGCTCCAGGGTCATTTGGAGGGAGGCGCGTATCCCCGGCTCGTCGTCGACTACCAGAACCCGTTTCTTCATACGCTGCGCGTTTCAACCGGGGCTTCCAGCACCCGTGCGGGGACAGCCGGCAGGGTCACGAGGAACGTCGTCCCGCGGCCGAGCTCGCTTCTGACTTCGATGTGACCGCCGTGCTCCTGGACGATCTGGTGCACGATCGTCAAGCCCAGTCCCGTCCCTTCCCGTTCCAGGCTCTCGTGCTTGGTGGTGTAGAACGGGTCAAAGATGTGCTCCAAGTCCACCGGGGGGATGCCGCAGCCGGTGTCTGTCACTTCAATCTGAACCCATGTGTCGCCGGGGGCATTGGAGAGCTGGTGGGTGCGCACGATCAACAGACCGTCGTGGTCGCCCATGGCTTCGATGGCGTTGATGAAGAGATTGAGCAGCACCTGTTTGATCTGTTGGCGATCCAACAAAACGGGTGGCAAATCGGATGCCAGGTCCTTCTGCAGCAAGACCGCCTTTGAGTCCGCCTTGATTCTGACGAAATACAAGCACGATTCCACAATGACATTGATGTCTTCTTCCTGGAACTTGGGCTGCATATAGCGCGCGTAGTCCAAGATCTCCTGGATCAGGCGCTCGATCCGGGCGACATCCTCCGCAACCACGGTGCTGAAGTGGCCGATGAATTCCGGGTCGTCCTTGCGCTCCGGGGTGAGCTGGATGAAGGTCTTGATGGACGTCAAGGGGTTACGGACCTCGTGGGCAAAGCCGCCCGCAATCGTCTCCAGGGAGCGGAGGCGGTCCGTTCGCCGGACGAGCGATTGCGAGCGTTTCAGTTCCTCATAGAGCATGGCGTTGTCCAGGGCGATGGCGGCAGCCTGCGCCAGCATTGTCAGCAGGCTGAGATCCTGGTCGGAGTACATCTGGAGCGCCCTCCTGGGACCCAGGACGCAAAACCCGATCAAGGCGTTCTTGTTGACGAAGGGAATGCACACGTCGGCTTTGACTCTCCGGAGGGCGTCGATCAGGGCGTGCATCTCCTTGGTGCCCGCATAGTGCTCTACCTCTTCTCTGACCAGGATGGTTTGGGAGGCGGCCAGATGGCGGGGGAGCTTGTCGTCGGCGGTCAGACGGATGACGTCCCCGGTCTCTGGGCTGGTGCCGTAGGTGGGCACCGGCGCGTACACGGCTTTTCCCTTATCGATCAGGTACAGCGTGACAGTTTCGGCTCCCAGGACTGTAACCAGCGTGCGATGGATCTCCTCGGTGAGGGTTTTCAGATCCAGGATGGTCACCATGGCGTTGCTGAAGTCCCGGAGCGTCTGATAGGCGTCAAATTTTTTCCTGAACAGGACCTTCTCGACTACTTTTTCCACCCGTTCCTGCAGATTCACAAATAGGCCAGCGAAGATCGAGAAGATGGCAACAATGATCCCCGCCAGTAAGAACTCAGTGGAGCCGGTAAAGACTCGGAGGAGCAAGAGAATGGCGAGGTAGATAGGAAAAAGAGCCAGGGCTTGGATAAACAACGCGACCTGAGGTGTCTTTGTGAGGCGGGAGATGTCCAATAGTTGGTACTTCAAAGTCGCATAGGACACGATGAGGACCCACAGGCTCACGAAGAAATACCCGAACGGGTAAAACTCGTACCCATAGGTCTGAACAAAGTCGGTGGAGGCGAGATAGCCGATCGCAAAGGCCCAGAAGACATATTTTATTCTGGTCGCTTCAAGTGGGTTACTCTCTTCCTTGGCTTTAGCGCCTCGATAGAGCTTCAGCAGAGAAGCCACGCTGACAGAAGCGAAGTATGCTAAGTACAGGGGATGAAGAGGACCAGCCTTGGGATAATAGCCCCAGAAAAACAAATAATGGTCATTGATGAGATACGGCGTGGGGATGAGCAGGAGGAAGACGGTACTGATGAGGTAATTCACCAGGACCTGTTTGTTGTGCTTCTCGGCTTGCAAGAGGCTCACGCAGAAGTGATAGAAGAGAGCGGGGATATAGACCACTCCGATATAAAGCAGCTTCTCCCAGAGACGAGCTTCCTCCTCTTGGGTCGAGGAGTAGACCATGAAAGCCCCGAACAACCAGGAGCAGACTGCTAGACAGAGCAGACTGAAGGTGATATTGGCGGCCTTCCGGTAATTATTCAGGACAATCCACAGCCCGCAAGAAAAGATCAGCGTGACAGCCAGCAGATCTGGGATCGAATACGGCGTGGCCCGTCGGCTGATCAACACCGCCGCATAGACAGGCAGCAAGATCAGAACGAGCAGCAAGCTATAGCCCAGTCCCTTGTTGACCGCCACCGTGATATCCATAAGCCGGTATTTGACGATCGCGTAGGTCATAATGATCGGATAGAGCACGATCGCGAAATTTCCATACGGATATAGGTCGATACCGAAAATCGGCAGAAAGCCTAAAGAACCGCCTGAGTAGCCGATGGCTGTCGCCAAAAAGAAGTATTCGATTTGGCGCCTTTTCTGAGCTGACATACGACGACGGGCTTTGTAGAGCTCATAATGACTATAGAAGACCATCCCAAACCACCAAAGAGTGAAGGGAGGAAATAGAGGACCTGGAATGGCATAGTAAAAGGATGAAAAGGCGAAACGAACACCTGAGAAAAACAGGTCGGTAAAAATAAATGGCAGGATGAAGACCCCGAGGATGCTAGAAAGGACGAGGGATTTACTTTCGCGGAGCTCACAAAACTCATGCACGAAAAGGTGAAACACAATGGGAATGAAAAGAACACCAAAGGCTGTTGC
>JAXIOW010000016.1:0-4541 GCA_045403215.1 Nitrospirales bacterium
GTCCGCTCGGCCGACGCCACCCGGTTCGCCGGGTCGTTGAAGAACCGCTCCGCATCAGCCAGCCACTCTTCGCGCCAGAGCGCCTTCGTCCCCCCGATGATGCGTTGGGCCCCGACGCTGCCCCCCTTCTTCCGCAGCTCCGTCCAGTTGGCCTTGACGAACGACCACGCTTCGGCCTGAGTCGCTGGGTTCGTGAGCAGGCCCCGCAACGGCTTCCACAGGTCCTGGCCCTTCACGTCCGCGCTGAGGACGAAGGCCAGGATGGACGGGGTCACGTCCGGTTCGGCGAAATCGCCGAAGGCCTGGAGGTAGCGCTCCCGCTCTTCCGGTGTCGCGGCTGTCCGATAGTGCGTCACGTAGCGCTCGAACCGGTCCTTGCCGCCTGCGGCGCGCGCGCAAAGACGGAGGACGGCCGTGACCAGCGTCGGATCGAGCGACGATGGGGCGGCCCAGTAGCGTTCAAGCCGCTCCGCCATTTCGCGCACGAGCCGTGCGGGCCTCGCGATGCTGCCGAGCGTCCAGAGGGCCGCCGCGCGGGCCAGCTTGGGCTCATCGCCTTCTCCAGGCCGCACGTCCCACCCCAACGACTCCGCGAGCGGCTGGTAGAGCTCATGGACGAAGCGGCCCAGTAGCGGCCGGGCCGTCTCGGACACGACCCGATCGTTCAGGATCTCCAGGAAGCCCCCCAGGCCTTCCACCACAACGCGGGTGTCGTCCCCGCGGGCGCGCACGACCAGATCGAGGAAGTCGCCGATCGGGAGCGCGTCCTTGTGCGCCAGCGCCCAGGTGTTGTCGAGCAAGCCGAACCGTTCTTCCGCGGGGAGCCGCGCCCACGAGTTCGCCAGAGCCGAGCGGAGTGTCTGATCATAGTGCGTGCGGTAGTAGCCGACTTCGCCGGCGTTGGCGGCGATCCACCGGACCTTCCCGTGCGCCGGCAGCGAAACCTGGGTACGCGCGTCCGTCATGAGGAGGCGATGGTGCCGGAGGCCCTCGTCATCCTCGAAGGCCAGGGTCAACGGGATCGCCCACGGGGGCTCGGGCTCTTCCCGCGCCTCCCGGTCGGCTCGGAAACGCCGCTGTATGACCAGCAGTGTCTGCAGATCCGCCCCGGCCGCGGAGACGGTCACCAGGGGAAACCCTGGACGCGTGAACCAGTCGCTCGCGATCACCGGCACCGGTTGTCCGGACACCGCCTCCAGCGCTGCCCAGAGGTCGGCGGCGGAGGCGTTCCCGTACTGATGGGCCGCGAGGTAGCGCCGGATGCCCCGGCGGAACGCGTCCTCGCCGAGGAACTGCTCGAGCATGCGCAGCACCGACGCGCCCTTCTCGTACGTCAGGGCGTCGAACATCTCCTCCGCTTCAGCCGCCGTGCGGACCTTCGAGCTGATCGGCCTCGTCGAGGAGAGCGCATCCACGCCGAGCGGCACTTGCTTGTCTCGGGCGAACTGCGTCCAGGAACGCCAGTCCGGGCGCCAGTCGTCCACGATCTTGCAGGCGAGCCACGTGGCGAACGACTCGTTCAGCCACAGATCGTCCCACCACTCCATCGTGACGAGGTTGCCGAACCACTGGTGGACGACCTCATGGGTGATCACATTGGCCACGGCGCGCAGCGTGCTGGCGGAGGCCTGGGCGGCGTCCACGAGCAGGCGATTCTCCCGGAAGAAAATCGCGCCCCAATTCTCCATGGCGCCCATCGCGAAGTCGGGCACGCCGACCAGGTCCAGCTTCGGCAGAGGGTAGCGGACGGCGAAGTACGCGTTCAGTCTCGGCAGGCAGGCCTCCATCACCCCGCGGGCGAACCCCGTCAGCGCGACGTGCTGGGCCGTCGTGTACATGGTCACGCGCGTGCCGTCGACGAGAGATGTCTGGGGCGTAAGCTTCGCCACGGCGAGGGCCACCAAGTAGGTCGACATGGGCGGGGTCTCCACGAAGGTGACCGTCTTGCGCCCAGCGGCCGGGTCCACCGACTCCGAAGCCGCGTCCATATTGGAGAGGACCAGGTGCCGCTCCGGCACCACCACCGTGATCCGAAACACCGCCTTGCGCGCGGGCTCGTCAAAACACGGAAACGCGCGGCGCGCATCGGTAGGCTCGAACTGGGTGAACACGTAGCGCTCCGCCCCGGCCGTCGCCTCGTACATGCCCCTCATCTGGCGATTCAGGCGACCCGCAAAGTCCAGCGTGAGCACCGCCGGACCCGCCGGCACCTCGCGATCCGGCGCAAGGGTGATCGTTTCGGAGTCAGGATCGACCGAGACGTGGGCCGGACAGCGTGCCCCACCGGCTTCCACCACAGCGTGGGGGACGGTCAGTTCCAGGGCATGCAGGGTGATGGCTCGCACCGGCTCCAGAACCTGCGCGTGAATGACGACCGAGCCGGAAAACTCCCCTCGGTCCGGCTCGACAGTCAACAGCAGCTCATAACGCTGCGGCACGACCGCCATGGGCAGGCGCCCGTCAATGAGCGGCGACATGGTGGCTCAGCCGGTCTGTTTCTCGGTGCGCTCGCGCGTGAGGGCTTGGGATGGTGTCGTAAGGAGGTCCTCCCCCAATGGTTGGCCGACAGCGGCGGCACCGAGTATAACACGTCTGTCATTGACTCCGACGCGCCATCTACGTAAAGTGAACTGGACCATGACACACCACGGAGCCCAATGGTAGGGTGGCGTGTGAACGTGCGCGAGATCAGCACGGCGGTGCTGTCTCTGATCGCGCCAGTTCTCTACTTCATCTTCTCGGAGACGCCGCAGGCGGCCCCCTACCAGACAACGGCCGACCACGGCCTGCTCTTGATCACCATCCCCGCCGGTCTCGTGCTGGTATGGCTCACCGAGCGACGCCCGCCAGCGCAGGGCCAACAGCTCATGCCAGTCTGGGCTCGCCTTCTGCTCGGAGGAGCGACGGGGCTCCTCCTCACCATCGCGGTCCTTTTCCTCAACGCCACCGCCCTGCGCGATGTTCAAGAACTCCCAGGCACCAGTCTGGGCACCAGCCAGGAACCGGTCGTCATGGGCAGCCATGCGTTCGTCCGGCTCGATGCAGGACGGACGGTGCACCTGCGGAACGCTTTCTGCGGGGTCAACGGAGCGCGCGTGACGGTGTTTATCGGCCAGGGGTTGCTGGGGCTCGATCGCGTGCTGGCCTGCGCCCTAGCAAGCGAGCGCCCGAAGAGCAGCGAGTCTTCGGAAGGAGCAGCACACTAAGGGACCTGCGCAGCGCGTCACGCATCATGATGACCCGCTTTCCTTTACATCCAGAATGGCGTATCATATTTCTCCTTTTGCGAGGATCAGAGGAGTGGACAGAGCACGGAGCGCCGTCTTCATCCTGCTGTGTGCGTTCGCGCTTGCCCTGCCGGGTTGCGTGACCGGTCCGGGGTTCGGAAAGGCCGCCGAGCCGGACCAACCACCCAGAGAGATAAAGCGCCCGGCGGGCACCGAGACGAAGCCCCACAAGAAGTCATCGCCCGCTGAGGAGCCATCAGCCCCGCCCTCTGAGGAGCCATCAGCCCCACCTCGGCCAAAGAAGCCGCCAGCGATCGGAGGGTCCGGAGCATAAAGAGTATGCGCTTCGGCCCCCGCGAGTGGAATTGGTCCCATATCGCGACCATCTTTGCCTGCAGCACCATTGCCATCGCGCTGCCGCTACTCCTCAAATTTGTGTGGCCCACGTTCCTGGAACCCATCGAGCTGTGGACGGTGGACCTCCGGTTCCAGCACCGGCCTCCGCTCCCCGTGTCGGACGATCCCTTGCAAGACCAGTCCACTACCATGGTGGCCTTCGACTACGACGACCGCGCGGCGTACGCCTACGGGCTCGGCCGGTGGCCCTGGGACCGGCGCGTCCACGCCCAGGTGCTCGACCTGCTCAGCAAATCCGGCGCACGGGCAGTGCTAGTCGATCTCTATTTCGACCATGCGGCCGCGAATCCCGCCGAGGACAAGGCGCTGGTGGAGGCGACCCAGCAGGCCGGCATGGTCTTCTATCCCATCACCCTGAGACCCGCTCCCCAGGGCGGGAGCGGGAAGCTGGTCAGCTTCCCGGCGCCCCGGCACCTCTTGCAGGCCCAGGTCCAGGGTTTCGGAGAGATCCCGGTGGCGTATGACGTGACCTTACCGCTGCCCGGCTTGATCGAATCAGCCAGAGGGATGGGCCACACTCAGCGCATCGCCGACCGGGACGGTGTCGTGCGGCGAGTGCCTCTGCTCTTCACCTTCAAGAGAGGGTTTTTGCCGTCAATGGAACTGGCCGCTGCCATCCGGCAACTGGATGTGGAGCCCGCATCGGTGCGGATCGATCGCGGGCGAACGATCCGCTTCAAGCCTCGCAACGGGGAAGAGGTGGTCATCCCCATTGATGAGCACGGACGCACCTGGATCAACTATGCCGGGCCCTGGGGAACGCGTTTCCAACACTTTCCCCACAGCTGGATCCTCGATCGACTTAAAGCGAGGCAGGCCAAAGCCAGTTTGTCCGACCAGTCGAAAGGCACGATTAAAGCAAAAGCAGCGCAGGGCCGAGCCAGTTTGCCCGACCGG
>JAXIOW010000096.1:0-1447 GCA_045403215.1 Nitrospirales bacterium
GTGGTGTTTGACGCTCGTCGGATCGTAGAGCCCTTTCGGCATCATGGGCTTGATAACCTTCTCCATGATGTCGCGCTCGATTTGCTTGTTCGTCACGTCGGGGCTGTGTTGCGTCGAGACGACGATGGTGTCGATCCGCACCGGTTTTCCGTTCCGGTACTCCACGGTCACTTGGGATTTTCCATCGGGACGAACCCAGGGTAGGATGTTCTTTTTCCGGACTTCAGCCAGCCGCTTGGTGAGCCGATGAGCGAGGACGATCGGCATCGGCATGAGTTCGGTCGTCTCGTTGGTCGCATAGCCGAACATCAGTCCCTGGTCACCGGCGCCGCCGGAATCCACACCCATGGAGATATCGCCCGACTGCTGGTGAATGGCGGTGAGGACGGAACAGGTATGATAGTCGAATCCCCAGGCGGCGTTGCAATAACCGACATCCTTAATGACCTCGCGGATGATATCGGGAATCTCGACGTAGGCCTTGGTGGAAATTTCACCGGCCACGAAGGCAATGCCGGTAGTTAGAATCGTCTCGCAGGCCACCCGGGCATATTTGTCTTGGGCAATGATCGCGTCGAGGATGCCGTCGGATATTTGGTCGGCGATCTTGTCCGGATGTCCTTCCGTGACAGACTCAGACGTAAACAGATAGTTATGTCTCATTAGCCCCTCTGGGTTCAGGTGATCGGTAATCAGACAAAAGGCTGAATCCGCGCGATAGTAGCTGAATGAGTCCTATATTGTCCATTCCTCCGAAGGTAGGGGTATGTCCGGGGCGCTGACATCCCGGCTTCCTTGACACCCCTTTTCTGGCACTTGTAAAATAAACAGGTTCTGCGGATCTCGCCTCTTTCTTATTGACGAGTTAGACTACAAAGCGATCACGCGTCGGATTTCCCTTACTGGCTTTCGGCAGCATTCTCGTGGCGATGGGGGCCAATTATGCCTGGGGTGGCTATTGGAGATGGGATTTCAAGGAAACCTGGTTGCTCGTGTGGTTGATTTACGCCGCCTACATCCATGTCCGCGTGACTGGACGAGACTCGACAGCCTGCAAGTCCTGACCAAGTGGCTCAACGTCACGCCCAAGGTGGCGGGCGCAGTGCAATTAGATCGTGGAGCGAGGAAGGGATGAGGAGGCTCGCGTTTGCTGGAACGGTCGTCTTCCTGATGATCGCGCTGATTGTAATAGGCGGTGCGGCAGCGCCGGATATTCTGTCGGTCGCTGGGCGCAACGGCGTCAAGCTGGGTGAGCCGGCGCCGAACTTCCAGCTCCGGGATTTGAATGACCGTCTCGTGACGCTGTCGGACTTGCGGGGCAAAGTGGTGCTGCTGAATTTTTGGGCCACCTGGTGCGGCCCCTGCCGGGTGGAGATGCCGGCGATGGAGCAGCTCTATCGGACGTTTCTGCGGAAGGATCTTGAGATTCTCGCCGTGTCTACCGACG
>JAXIOW010000101.1:0-4994 GCA_045403215.1 Nitrospirales bacterium
GAAGAAATTTCCACTTGCAGAGGGCACTTGCAGTTCATAAAATCACTCCAAATTAGACGGGAAGACGGAGTCGATGTAGGCTGATCGAGGTGTAACTGTTACGAGATCGGGACGGGAAGATGGCCTGGAGGCTTTCGCCCTGGCATGCCAAATGTCTGGGGCGTTAAAAGAGAGGAGGTCGATACTGCAAAGAAACAGGAACTAATACCTAGGTTCTAGTTTTTACCCTAGGCGTCCGCTGGCGGTAGCGCTTCATGGTCCGGTTTCCAGTATAATACCGCAACTGTTCCCCAGTCTTATCGCCCAGCAATGAAAGAACCCACCTTCCTGAAAGCGATGGTGCAGAAAGCTCAAGCCCGGCGGGTGTTGGAAATCGGTACGTTTGACGGCACCAGCGCCCTGGCGATGGCCGAGATGCTGCCAGACGACGGCACGGTCATCACCTGCGAGATCAATCCCGGCTTGGCCAGCCTAGCCCGCAAGCGCTTCAGCCGCAGTCCGCACGGCCGGAAGATCGAAGTCCTCGAAGGGCCGGCGTTGGAAACGTTACTGAGTCTGACTGGACCGTTTGATCTCATTTTTATTGACGCAGACACCGAAAACTACGTGCGATACTATCATCGGGCCCTGGAACTGTTGGCACCGACAGGGGCGCTTCTGCTCGACAATCTGCGCGGCATCACACTTGGCCCGGTGGATCATTCACGCGATCCCGCCGTTGGAGTCATTGAGGAACTCGGCCGGCTTATTGCTGACGATACGCGTGTTATCGCCTCCTTTAAGGCTGTCCGTGACGGCGTCCTAGTCATTACCATGGCGCCCGACGTCCCGTAGAAGCCTTACGTTGCCCTACCCGGAATCCTTGAGGTAGCGTTTCATGATCTGTTGGAAATGCTGACGAGGAACACCGCTGTCCTGGGCCGCGCGGGTCACATTCCCACCATGCGCGGCCAGCTTGCCTTTGATATAGCGAATCGTGAAGGCTTCCAATACCTTCTGCTTGGCCTCAGAATAGGGCAAATGCAGGTATTCCTCGCCAGGCATCGAAGGAGAACCGGGTTTCTCTCCTGAGATGGATTGAAGCAGAGAAGACAACTCTTTCGACGTGAGTCGCTCCCCCGTGCAGAGCATCACGGCCCGTTCAATGACATTACGCAGCTCCCGTATGTTGCCCGGCCACTTGTACGCCACGAGATCGGTCACAGCCGACGGATGCAAATCGGCCATGGGCTTGCCGAACTCCCGGGCGAACTGGCGGAGGAAATGCCGGGCCAGCAACGGAATGTCCTCCACTCGATCCCGCAATGGCGGCACCCGCAACGTCACGACATTCAGCCGATAGAAAAGATCCTTGCGAAATTCTCCACGACTGACACGCTCCTCGAGATTCTGGTTGGTCGCTGCGATGAACCGCACATCGATCTTCTTGGACCGCGTTCCGCCGACCGGGCGCACCTCTCCATCCTCGATTGCGCGCAGGAGCTTGGCCTGGAGCGACAGCGGCAGGTCAGCGATCTCATCCAAGAACACGCTGCCGCCATCGGCCAGTTCCAGCAGCCCCATCTTATCCGAGACGGCGCCCGTGAAGGCCCCTTTAACGTGGCCGAATAGTTCGCTCTCGATCATGCCCTCCGGAAAGCGTGTGCAGTCCACCAACTGATACGGCTGGTCATGGTCGGGGCTGAGATTGTGAATGGCACGGGCGAGGAGTTCCTTGCCGGTCCCGGTTTCTCCAACGATCAGGACGGTCGAGCGAACGGGAGCCACCTCTTGCACCATCCGCAACAGGGCTTGAAACGCCGGGCTGACGCCGAGCAGGGCCTCGAAGCCCTCCGGCTGAATAGCCATGCGGCGCAGAGCCCAGTTCTGATGCAGGATCTCGGACATGCGCATCGCCCGGTGAATCCTGGCGGACAGCACCTGCGGATTGAAGGGCTTGGTGATGTAATCGAAGGCGCCGTGTCGAATCGCCTCGACGGCTGTGTCGATCGAGTTGAGGCCGCTGATCATGATGATCGGAATGAATTGGTTGAGTCCCTGCATCCGCTTCAGGAACTCAATGCCGCCGATGCCGGGCATCCGCACGTCGGCCAGGATCAGATGGACCTCTTTCTCCTCCAGCACCTTGAGCGCCCCTTCGGCCCGGGCGACGACCGTGTACTCGATGTCCCGACTCTTGTCGTCAGCCAATTCCTGCTCAAGAGCACGCAGCAGGATTTCGACATCAGCCGCTTCATCATCCACCAGGAGGATATGGAATGCCTGCCGCTTGTTTTCCGTCACGAGCCGGCCCTTTTTTGCCTCACCGGCACACCGGAGAGTTCTCCGTACAGAGGGAGGGTAAAGAAGAACGTGGTCCCCTCACCTGGTTTTGACTCAACCCACACTCGTCCCTGATAGAGCTCGATGATCTTTTTGACGATAGTCAACCCGATCCCCGTTCCCTGCACATCTTTGTGGCTCAGGCGCTCGAACGGCCCGAAGATCCGCTCAAAGTCAGTCGAGGGAATACCGATGCCGTTGTCCCGGACGAACAGAACAGTCTCGTCCGCCTGTTTCACGACGCCGATCTCTACTTCCGGGGGTCGCCCGTCAGCGGCGAACTTCAGCGCGTTTCGGACCAGGTTATCCCACACCTGAAAGAGGTGGACGCGATTGCAGGCCAATTTCGGGAACCAATCCGCCACACGCACCTGCGCGCCCAGCCGTTCGATAGGCGACGCGCAACCACGAATGACCTCCCGGACCACTTCGGCTGGCTCCACCGGCTCGATGGTCTCACGAACCGTTCCAAGGCGGGCGAGCCGAAGGACCTCTTCGATCCGAGCCATCAGTTGTTGGCCGGTCTCCCTGATCCAGCCCAGGTAGCGGTCTGACCGCTCATCGAACCGGCCTTTGTAATCCATATGGAGCAGGGAGGCAAGCTCGGCCATGCGCCGAGCTGGGCTCTTCAGGTCGTGCGCCATGTTCACCGCATAGCGCTCCAATTCCTCCAGACGGTTCTGCAAGCCCGCGCCTCGTTGCTGGGCAGCCTCGTAGAGGCGCGCATTCAGGATGGCGATGGCCGCCTGGTCGGCAAACTGCTGGGCCAAGCGCACATCCCGGTCCGTGAAGACTCGCTTCTCGTTCGTGGAGGCGAAGGCCAGCACGCCGAAGGCTCCTGTGGGCCCGACAAACGGCACGGCGAGGAGGCTCTTGCCTCCCAAGCGATCACGGATCTGCGACGACAAATCATGTCTCGCCTCCAAATCTTCAACTTTCTGAGGGGTTCCCGTGGTGAGGGCCTCAAGTGAGGTCGGCGTCTCTTCCCCGATCATGACAGAATTGTAGAGCAGGTCGTGCCAGTGGCCCGAGGCCGCTCCAACCTTCCAGCAGCCGATCGACTCCTCCCACAGCAGAACAACACAGAGATCCATGCTGAGCATGCCGCCGGCCGTCTCCGCGATCCGTTTCAGCACGCCTTCAAGGCCGTCCGGCCCGATGGTGCTGATGTCCCGCCCTATGGCATGGAAAGCTTCCACCTGGCTGATGTAATGGGAGATCCTCTCCTCCATTTCCTCCATCGTTCGGGCGAGGCGACCTAGTTCGTCCGTCGAGAAGACCGGGATGCGGGCCGCCGGACGGCCGCTGCCGAATTCCTGCGCCGTTGCCGTAAGGGTGGTGAGGGGACCGGTAATAGTCTTGTCAAGGAGACGGCTGGCGAGCCACCACAACACCAGGATGCCGATGACGACGCCAATAAGACCATATCGCGTCGCCAATGCCAAGCGTTCCGCATACATTCTCCGTTCGCTCAGACGCTGTTTCTCGATGTTCTCGAAAATCCGGAGATCCTCCCGAATCGCGATCAGCGCGTTCGGCCCCTCTCCAGACTCGATGTGTTCCCGCGCGGGTCTTAGGTTGCCCACCCTGACCGCATCGTTGAGCTGTATCTTCTTTTGAATGAGCGCGCGAACCCTGGCTTCGATCTGGGAGACCCGTTGAAGCTGTTCATGATCGTCCAGCACCATCTGTTTGAGCTTGTTGATGGCGGGATCGAACGCTCTTTCGGCCGTATGGAACGGCTCCAAGAATTTCTCATCGTGAACCAGGACGAACCCTCGGAAGCCAAAGTGGACATCCACGACCATGGAGAGAATCGATTGGGTTTGGACCTGTATCTCCAACAGCCGGTCCACCTCTTCTTGAACAGCCATCGATTGCCGAAGAGTGTTGAGATACAGCATCATCATCCCAACAACCGGCAGGACGATAAGGGCCAGGATCAAGATGACTTTCCGATGGACCGACAGGCGACTGAACGGCAGGGGAACGCGCATATAGGCTTATCTGTCCTTTGGGACCTGGTTGATCTCGCACCAGTACTCATGCACGGCACGGGCGACTTCGACCAGTCGTTCGAAGTTGCCGGGCTTGGTGATACAACTGTTGGCCCCCAGCGCGTAGCACTGGCTCAGGTCTTTGTCGAATTCCGAGGTTGTCAGGACCACAACCGGAATGGCAGCAAGGTCAGGGGTTGGCTTGACCCGGCGCAGGAACTCAAAGCCGTCCATCCGTGGCATGTCCAGGTCAAGAACTATCACCGCAGGCAGGTCTTCCGGGGGCCGCTCCCGAAACCGCCCTTGCGCCTGCAGGTAGTCCAGCGCTTCCTGGCCGTCCACCAGGGCGACGATCGGGCTTTCCACCCCGGCACGTTTAAACGCCAGGGCGATCATCTCCTGATCGGCAGGATCGTCCTCTACAACCAGGATGGGCCTGCGCCGTGTCTCGACCATGACAAGTCCGCCTCAGAAAACCCCATCATACCATCGGGCGCATAGGTGGAGGCAACGGGTGCCGCAGTGTGGCCGAGGAGGGCAGTAAGCAGAGGGAATATAACACGCGCGTCAGTCGAAGGACAGACCCTGGTGAGGCTCGTTGAGCAGGTGATAGAGGGCTTGGCATGTAAACCAAAGATTCCCACGCTTTGTGCGGATATCGAAGCTCAGGGAGAT
>JAXIOW010000105.1:0-4615 GCA_045403215.1 Nitrospirales bacterium
CGCCGGTGGAAGGTATAGCCCTTCAGGCACATCCGCGGATTCCACGCAAACGTCCCGCGGTTGCCGTACAGGTCCTCGTACGTCTGGTGGTCGTAGTTCTGCTCGACCCGCATCACGACGCCGTTACGCACGAACGCGCGCACCCGGCACGCGTGCGTGTCGTTCGGCGAGCAGATGTACGAGAACGACGAATCATAGCGGTACTGGTCGTGATAGACGCGCTCCCAGGACCGGTCCGGATACTCGCCGAGGGGGTTGCCCACCTCGATGACCGGCTGCAGCGCGGTCAGGGCCAGCGCCTTGTCCGCGATCGCGAGCGCCGCGATCGTCCCCGCGCTCGCTTTCATGAATTGCCGTCTGGTTAAAAACATCACCAGTCCTCCTTCGTTGGATAACAAACGACTGCACCACACGCTGTCCGTGTCCACCGCAGTGAACACGAACCATCCACTGCCTCAAAACTGTCCCACCTCCCTTCAGATTTCTCGCTCTTTTTCAGTTGATTGGATGGCTTGGTTGGCTGAACACACGACATGACAGAACGGATAACGATGCAACCAGAAGACCATCTAGATCGTTTCATTCAAAGCGCTCATAATTCATTAATTTGTTTGAGATTTTTCTCGTCTAGCCAAGCGACTATTCATCAGCGCTCCGGATGGGTGTTACCAAAACCGGGTTTCGAGAGGATGTCAGATTAATACTAAGGTATTGAAAATAATGAAGAATGGTTGCTAGCGAGCTGGCAGTTGGCTGAAGGCTGGATTGCTACTTCTGCGTATCAGTTTGGAGCGAATGGTTTGAAAGGCGAAGAAATGAAAGTTTCAATTACAAATCAATGACATGCAGACGATTAAAAAGAATGAGGCAGGCTCAATCAGCAAATAGTGATCGATTCGCGTGTACTCCGCTACTCACAAGGGCGTGTCCTTATCATGCGGTTTGTCACCGGCGTATTCTCTAAGGGTGAATATTGAGAGACATATTCCCTTCCCTTGACACTCAGACCCTCCTACCCCTACTGTCCAGGATATGCCTCTCCCGCAGCAGATCACCTCGATCTTGAAAGGTCCTAATCTCCTCGTCTTCCCAGAAAACAGACCAAGCGCTGATGCCTTGGCCGGTCAGAGCGAACAGTGTGTGGCGTCCCCACACCCGATGGGCACGGCGTGGCATCTCACGTCCGGCTCTCCCCAGACGGGCCTTCGTATGCTGATCACGCAGACCGGCCATACCGTCCTCTACGGCGAGCACGGGCGCCGGATCCTTTACGCCGATCCTGGGGGACATCCTTTGCACGAATGCGCGTGGGCCGTCTCCAAGCAGGGGTCGCCCACTCTGTTGCATGCGCGCCTGTATTTGGACTGGGGCCAATGGGTAGGACTCAAACCCGAGGGACTGGTCAACGTCGGGACGTTGGACCTTTCCAAGAAACCCGGCTGGCAGCGACTCACGACCAAGGATCTGCAGATGATGGCCGCCCAGGCGCTACGGGTCACGCCGGAGGAGATCGCGTTCTTCTATGATGACCGGAGCATGACCATTGATGCGCAGGGCCGCGTGACGATTCGCCATCGCAAAGACGCCCTGTACATCTTGAAAGACGGCACGTTCGCGCAGTCCCGTTTCATGGCCTGCATGGGTGCCATGCACTGGGGACACATCGACTTCCTCCCCGTCGTGGAATTATTCCAATCGCTGCTGCCCGGGACGGGCAGCGCGACTTTCGAGTTGATCCGAGGGCTCTATGACGATCAGACGCTCGACGAGACGACACGTCCGCTTCGCTATCGGGGAATTCCAACCTACCCATCTCCCCAGGCCTTCCAGCTCTTCTCCGCCTACTTCGTGCCGGAGGCGACTAGTGGAGCGGATCCTTTTCCGCTCTTCATGGAGCCAAGCCGCTCCAGCGAGGTCATCTGGAAACCACTGCCTGACGTGCCCAGACGATACCTGGACTTCGCGCAAGGATTATGCGTCACGGTCATCGGCGGCGCAGTCCAGAAGGTCACGAAGCTAAACGATCCTGTCGCCATTCCTTTCACACGACCCAAGAAGGCCGGATCCGCCACAGGCGGTCGGATGGTCGGCGCAACCAAGACATCCCTGCAATTGCAAGACGACGATCAACGAGAGGAATTTTCCTTGCGCCCGGAATGGGATGTCACCAAGGCGGAGCCGCTCTCCGAGCGGCCCGCCTCCCCTGTCCCGACTTGGCGCGCTCTCTTTCCGGACGGCGTGCCCGCGCTCGACACGAAACGCGCCTATTGCGCTGTTCCCTTCTATCCCGACGACGAAACGATGGTGGATGAGGTGGCGACTCTCTCGCTGGTGGTGGAACAATCCTTGGAATGTCTCGACCGAGTTGCCGCAGCAAGGAAGGGAGCAGCGGCCTTCAAATCCGCCCTTATTCACAACTGGGACGCCGTCCTGGCTGAGTGCCTGGACTTGGCGCAGGATCGAGACTACACAGTCCTTTACACCCGCCCGGAATTCGCACAGCGCCAGGCTCAACGGGTCTGGGATCAGGCTGCAGCAGCAGGAACTCTTGCCAATCTCCGTCGCATCGTCCTCCTGGACGCCGCTCGGCACCAAGAGGCAGCCTATGCCAAGTCGTATGGGCTGATCTACGGCTGGGTCCCGTTCGATCAGTACCGGCTACGGACTGACTGCGAGCGTCAACTTGGCGCAGTGTCCAAGGCGCTGACACCGGAAGGCGCGGCGATCATGGTGGGCCCCGCATGGTTGGGCGAGGTCTGCCCCCGTGTCTCGCTTCGGGTGCGGGTCGCCGATTCAGTCGCGGACATGCCTGGGGTCCGCATGCACCGGGCCATCCTGCCCAAGGCCCGAGTCAATCCGGAGGCCACTCTTTTCCTCCTGGAGAAGACGTAGGGGTAACCCTCCGTGGTTGCCCATCTTCAGGGCAGGCACAGAGGCCTGCCCCTACATAAACCGTCTTGACTGCCGTTAGCGGTCGCCTTACTCTCCACATATATGGCCAACATCTGGAATACGTGGACCCGCGAACAGTATATCGGGTTGGTGCCCTGGTGCTGGATCGAACTGGAAAGTGCGGAACCGCCCGGCCCTTTGCCGTTCATCGGCGGCCTAGACCCGGATGTCGTCGCCAGCCTGCATGAGGCCCACAGCCTCATGCAGAGCGCCATCGACACGGCCATCAGCGACGTGTTCGCGCACCGTGGCCCGCTTGACGATCCGGCCCGCCGCGCACGCCTGGAAGACGCCTACGCCGAGGTGGTCCGCTCGCGCTCCCACTTGAGCGCGCATATCCAGTGCGGGAGAAAGCCTGACGGCACGTTCCAGTGGGAATTTCCGCTCGATCCGAACAAATCGGCAACCATGCGGAACGCGGGACTCCGCGTCTTCAATGCCGTCTCACGGCAGGCGGAGCCCTTCGGCTTTGAGCCCACTCCATCGGCGACCATCGGGCAATTCCTCGGTCTCCTGGACGGGGCCCATAAGGCAGAAGAGCTGCGAGCGGCTGCGGAAAGCGCGGGTTCCGGCCATGCAGGTACCCTGACCAAGCTTTTGGAAATTCTCCAAGGGATGCAGTGCCTGACGGTCTCGCCGCGCGCGTCGGTGCAGGCCCACTGGCTCGCCTCCACGCAAGACCGCGACATCGTCCACCTCGGCCACGCCGCCTTGCTCTATAGGCAGAAGGATCAGTTCTTCCTCTTCGATCCCTGGCTGATGCCCTGGCTGGCCGAATCGCCGATTCCCTCGCTGTGGGGCTCGCTGCTCCCGCGCCCGGCCGCGATCTTTCTCACGCACGACCACGACGATCACGCAGATCCGCGGACGCTCCTGACAATGCCGAAGGACATTCCGGTCATCGTGCCAAGCCGCAAGAACCGCCGAAAACTCTTTTACGATTACCCGGCGTTGCTGCGCGAACTGGGCTTCACCCGCGTGATCGAGCTGGCCCACGGGGAGACTTTCCCCTTTGAGGGAGGCTGCGTCGTCTCGGTGCCGTTCTTCGGCGAAGACCCGTGCGACATCGAGATGCCGCGCAATTGCTATCTGGTATCAGACCGTGGCCATAACACGCTCATGCACGTGGACAGCGGCCCGACCAACGCGGGAAAATCCGCTCTGACGGAGGGCGTCATCGAGAAGCTCGTCAAGCAGTATGGGCCGATCGCGACCGTCTTCGCCTCCCAGCAGCAGCTCAAGGAAGTACGCAACTATGCAGCGCACGCCTGTCTCTCTCATCCCGGCCAGTGGCTGGACGTCGGAGAGAACGGATTCCTCACCAACAGCTACTTGGCCGAACTGGCGATCACCGCGAAGGCGCGGCTCTTCGTGTCGTACGCGACAGGCGGCGCCGATTGGTATCCGGATCATCTCTCCTTCATGTTCAGCCGGCGGAACCCGGCCCGCACCGCCCTGCTGACCGCCAATTGGGAGGCGCCCGAGGCCCTCAAGGACAAGTTGGCCCCGGCAGGCTGCGGGTATCATTACAGCCGCGCGCTCGACATCTTTCGGGCAACGCCCGAGGGCGGCACGGTGGTGACTTCCGCCGGCGAGAAGCTGTTCCCTCTTGAGCTCTATCGGCTCGACCACGGCGACCCACCGTTCATGAAGAAACGGTGAA
>JAXIOW010000208.1:0-14089 GCA_045403215.1 Nitrospirales bacterium
AGCGGACCCACAAGGCCGAACTGACCGACGCCGAGACGAACGCCGCTTCACTAGCCCAGGAAGTCGTCAAAGCCAGACAGCGGTACGCTTTGCAGCGGCTGGTGGCACCCATTGACGGGGAGGTTCAACAGCTTGCCGTCCATACGGTAGGAGGCGTCGTCACCCCAGCGCAGCAGCTCATGGTGATCGTGCCCCGCGAGCATCAACTCGAAGTCGAGGCCATGGTGGAAAACAAGGACATCGGCTTCGTGCAGGAGGGCCAACCTGTCGAGGTGAAGGTGGAGAGTTTCCCCTTCACACGCTACGGCCTCATTGACGGCCAGATCGTCAGCGTTTCCAATGACGCCGTGCAATTGGAAAAAGGAGGGTTGGTCTACCCTGCACGCATCGCTCTGACCCGTTCCGTCATTCAGGTGGACGGCAAGCCGGTGAAGCTGTCGCCCGGCATGGCGGTGACGGCCGAGATCAAGACCGGCCAGCGCCGGCTGATCGAATTCTTCCTCAGCCCCCTGCTCAAGTCTGGGCAGGAGAGCCTCAGGGAACGGTGATGACCCCATTTTCTTTCAGTCATCCCGGACCACGAACGGTTCCACGTCGAACTGGGTCGCCAGTCGCTCGGCCAGCTTTTCAGCCTGTTGTGCTGAGGTGAATTGTCCGACTTGCACCCTGTAGCGCCTCCCCGACGAGAGTTCAACCGTCACGATTCGCACGTCAGGGTATGTTCCTCTGAGTTTCCGCGCCAGCGCCTGGGCATTGGCATGCTCGACAAACGAGGCGACTTGGACCCTGAGATAGCCCAATTCGCCCGGTTGCCCTCGGTACCCAACGACCCGCAGTTCGACCCGATCCGTACCCCGCCCGACCATCGCCAGGGCCTGTGCCGCCGCCGACGACAGATCGATGATTCGACCCCTGACAAAGGGGCCACGGTCGTTAATGCGCACCGAGACCTGACGCTCATTGGTTAGTGATCGCACCTGCACCAGGGCGCCCAGTGGGAGGGTCTTGTGGGCTGCCGTGAACTGATGGCCGTCGTACACTTCGCCACTGGCGGTCTTATTCCCGTAAAACCCTGGACCGTACCAGGAGGCATAGCCTCGCTCGACGTACCCGACAGGATAGTCGGCGGGGGAAGCGGCATACCTCGGCGGACGACCCGCACAGCCGCTCACCTCCCAGACGATCAGCAGCAGAAGACAAGCGAGACGAACGGGAATGAAGGGAAAAGGGGACACGCTACGCGGAAGGCGAGCGGCCACGCCCCTGGATCGCCTTGGCCACCGCCGCCAGCAGATTGTCCGGGTGCACAGGTTTGACCAGAAACTCCACCACACCCTCATCGAGCGACCTGATGATGTCGGGCAGATCGGGTTTGCCGGTCAGCACGATGACGGGGATGGCAGGGAACTTGGACCGGAGGTAGAAGATGACCTCCTGGCCCTGGATTTTCGGCATGTACAGGTCGAGGATGATGGCGTCCAGGAGCGACGGGTTATCACCTGATCGGACGGTCTCCATCGCCTGGGCGCCGTCCGCCGCTTCGATGACCTCATAGCCGGCCTGGGCGAGCACTAAGCCCACGGTCTCCCGGACCAAAGCCTCGTCATCCACCACTAAGATGCGACCGTGTGACACAGCGCGACTCCTTCCTCACCCCTTCGTCAGCAGCATGCCGACCTGGATCGCCACCACGAGTCGTTCGGGATCAACGGGCTTCCCCAAAATGTCGACAGTCCCCATGTCTATTGCCAGGCTCAACAAGGTCTCATCTTCAACGCTGCACAACATGATGATTCCACCCGTGTATTTCTTGGCCCGCAATTCCCGCATGACCGCTAGTCCCCCCATCCCTGCAAGATCCATGTTCAGAACGATGAGCCGCGGCTTTTCCTTGCTCACGAGTTGCAAGGCTGTGGGGCCGTCGTGGGCGACTTGTATGTGAAACCCGCGCTGGGTCAAAAACAGTTGGAGGTGCCTGCTGGCATCCGGGTTGCTCTCGATGAGCAAGATACGAGCGGTCTCTTGCCCTTTGGACGGGGCGCGCGGTTCCGTCGGTTTCTCCACGGAGGGTGGCGGGGACTCCGCGCGCTCTGTCGGCTGCGATGGCGGCTCCACCACCTGGGTGGTCGGGGGAAGAAACCGCTCCATGGAAGCGATGATCGAGTCGAGCGCGAGCGACTTGCTCAGAAAATCGGTCACGCCAAGCTGGCGGGCCTGCCTTTCCAGAGCATCCGACCCCCATGCGGTCAGAATCATCACCGCGGCGCCGGCATCGATGGTGCGGATCTGGCGCAGCACTTCGATCCCGTTCATCTCCGGCATGCGGAGGTCCAGCAAGGTGAACTGCGGGCGATGCCGGGAAAACAAGTCAAGCGCCTCACGCCCGCTGTACGCCGCCAGGACTTCATGGCCGTGACTTTCCAGCACCGCCTTCAGCAGCTCGCAAAAAACACGTTCGTCGTCTACGATGAGGATCGTTGCCATTTTACCGGGGGAGAAAGAGTGATAGCCCCAGGTAGCCTAACGTCGAGTTCAACCCTTTGTTCCGATCGCCAGCATGGGCATTGGAGATGTGGTGGAAGCGCACGCCGAGCGTAAGCGCGACCCTCTCGGTCGCAAAATATTGTACACCGGGGCCGCTTTCCAGGACGAAGTTCAACTGCGTACTTTGCTCTGGAATGCGCGGCGCCAGATCGGTCCAGAGCATGCCGAGGCCGAAGTCCCAGAAGGGCATCCACCGGCCGAACCCCAGGAAGTTGTATTTGAACAGCACGGAGCCACCGGCCGCATTCGCCCCAAACGGTTTGAAATAGTGCGCATACAAGGGCTCGATGAGCAGTTCGAGATTTCCTGCATAGAAGCCTGATCCAATCTCCGGAGTCACCACGACGCCGACTCTGGGGAGAGCATAAACAGCACTGCGATTGCTGGAGACAGACTTGAAGGTACCATTCCCCTGCAAGTAGCCCCCCATCACGCCGAGTTCCATCGCTCCGCGCTGCACGGTATCGCGGGCTTGGGGTCCTGACGAGGGGGATTCGGCCTGTGATTGTGTGGAAAGAAAGATCGCAAGGAAACCAAGCACCACGAAGACCCGCCCCAGCTTCATCCCGGCTCCTTTCGTTCGTATGATAACCCCTGGTGTGAAAGAAACGGCAGGAAGTCTAGCGTAGATGGTCAGAAAAGGCTAGGCTAGCGGCCGATCAACATCTCCTGACCAAGCCGCAGTACAACGGGATGATGGCCCGCCAGAACAGACTCATCCGGCAGCTCCTTCGATGAGCATGTTTTCCCACACTGTTGCTTCGATGACACGTTGGGCCATGTCAAGCTTTTCAACTCCATCTCCTCAAACCGCTTGAATCTCAATGAGTCTTTGTTTTGGCACGCATGATGCTCATTCTTCTCTCCGAGCTCAGGTGAGGGCCTTCATTCGAGGAACCAACGAAGAAAAAGGAGGAGGTGTGTCCATGGAAGAGAACAGCACGTCGTCGGTCAATACAATCACGCTTCTGTTTATCGGCGGGGCGGTGCTCGGCGCTGTGGCCGGGATCCTGTTCGCGCCGAAGTCGGGCAAGGACATGCGCAAGGAGTTCAAGCACTACGCGACGAAGGTGAAAAAGGACGTGGCCGTCACCGCGCAGCGCACGAAGGCCGGCATTGAGGCGGCCCTTGAAAAGGGGCGCGCGCTGCTCGCGGAGCCCAAGGCCGCGTAGTACGCGTCACGGACGGGTCCGGGCTCTGCCGGACCCGTTCCGCCCTCTCAGGCGAACCCCCCATCCTTGCTCCCACCCTTCCAAATTGACACCCTGAGGACTCTCTGCTACCGTTTTCACGCACTTGAAGCAGTGAGGTGAATGTCCAACGCATTCTCGGAAGACGACGAGCCGCGAACTGTCGGTCCGGCGGGGTGGCTCGGCGTGTGCCTGGTGGTTCTCGCGGTGGGCATGCTGATCATCGCTGCGCCCGGGAAGCCGCTGCCCTCGCCGGCCCAAGACTCCCGTCCGGCCGGAGCACTCCCGCGTCCGCCCGTTCCCGATCAGGAGGGGGTGGTGCGAGCCTCTTCCCCGGCCCTGTCCGGCCTAGCCGCGGCCTACACCCTGGCGGCCCTCTGGAAGCGATCACCCCCTGACTCGGCGGCGTTCGAGACGGCGCTGCAGCCCCCGCCGGACTTTCTAGAAGCCGGCCGGCTGCTCGGACTACGGGCCGAGGCGGTAGTCGTCACGCCGACCACCTTCCTGGAGAGCCCGCCGCCCATGATCCTGTTGCTCCAGGAGGAGCCTGACGTCATGGCCACGCTCGAGTCGCTGGCCGGGCGGCGGGTCGATCTGACCCGGTACGTGGTGCTGGCGCGAGTCCGCGAGGGCCAGGCGGTGATCCTGGACCCCCTGATCGGACGGGCCACCGTCGCAGTGCCCGACTTGGTCAAACGCGTGGTGGGGAAAGGCTTTTTCTGGTCGCCTCGGTCTTGACGCCGACGCGCTGATCCTCTATAGTACCCTTCGAATCGGCCGAGGCTCTTCCTACCCTTATTTCCCCGTAATCCCGGCCCCACGCTCCACCCGTGCCCGTGGCTTCTGCAGGGAACGATAGAGGAAGCGCAGTCGTGTCGGTAGTCGATCTTAAGCAGTCAGCGGAGAGGATATGCCCCGATCACATGAGCTGAAGAAAATCCGGAACATCGGCATCATGGCGCACATCGATGCCGGAAAGACCACGACCACCGAGCGCATCCTGTACTACACCGGCGTGGCCCACAAGATGGGTGAAGTCCATGACGGGACCACCGTCATGGATTACATGGATCAGGAGCGGGAACGGGGCATCACGATCACGTCGGCCGCGACCGTCTGCGAGTGGCGCAAGCACCGCATCAACATCATCGACACGCCCGGGCACGTGGACTTCACCATCGAGGTCGAGCGCTCGCTGCGCGTGCTCGACGGCGCCGTGGCGGTGTTCGACGCCGTGCAGGGCGTCGAGCCGCAATCCGAAACGGTATGGCGGCAGGCCGATCGCTATAAGGTGCCCCGCATCGTGTTCATCAACAAGATGGACCGGGTGGGGGCTGATTTCGTCATGAGCGTGAAGAGCATCGTGGACCGGCTCGGCGCCCGCGCGGTACCGGTGCAGCTCCCGATCGGGCGGGAGGGCGACTTCACGGGCCACATCGATCTGGTGACCATGAAGGCGATCACCTTCAAGGACGAGACCAAGGGCGCCCAATCCGATGTGAGCGAGATCCCGGCGGGGATGCTGGAGCAGGCGAAGGAGTATCGAGAGAAGATGCTCGAATCAGTCGCCGAGTTCGACGATGCGATCATGGACAAGTACCTCAATGGCAAGGAAGTGACCGAGGAGGAGGTGCGGCAGTGCATCCGGATCGGAACCGTCGCGATCAAGATCAGCCCGGTCCTGTGCGGGTCCGCCTTCAAGAACAAGGGCATCCAGCACCTGCTGGACGCGGTGGTGGACTACCTGCCCTCGCCGATGGACATCCCGCCGGTGCTGGGCTACAGCCTGGACGGCGAGCGCCGGATCGAGCGCAAGGCCTCCGACGGCGAGCCGCTCTGCGCGATCGCCTTCAAGATGCTGAACGATCCGCATATCGGCCAGCTGACCTTCGTCCGGGTGTACTCCGGCGTGATCACCCAGGGGATGAGCCTCTACAACGCGAACAAGGGCAAGTCCGAGCGGGCCAGCCGGCTGGTCAAGATGCACGCCGACAAGCGCGAGGAGATCGACACGATCTACGCCGGCGAGATCGCCGCCGTCGTCGGATTGAAGCTGGCCACCACCGGCGACACGCTCTGCGAAGAGAAGCATCCGATTCGGCTTGAGTTGATGAAGTTTCCCGAGCCCGTCATCGCGATGGCGATCGAACCCAAGACCAAGCAGGACCAGGCGCGGATGGGCTACGCCTTGAGCCGGCTGGCCCAGGAGGATCCTACGTTCAAGGTCAAGATGGATGAGGAGACGGGCGAGACGGTCATCTCCGGCATGGGGGAACTGCATCTGGAAATCCTGGTGGACCGCCTCAAGCGGGAGTTCAGGGTGGAGGCCAACACGGGCGCGCCGGAAGTGGCCTATCGCGAAGCCATCATGGCGGAGGCGGAAGCCGAGGGCAAGCACATCAAACAGTCCGGTGGCCGCGGCCAGTATGGCCACGCCGAGTTGACCGTCAAGCCGGCGGAACCCGGCAAGGGCCTGGTCTTCGTGAACGCCATTCGCGGCGGCGCCATTCCCAGGGAGTTCATCCCTGCGGTCCAGAAGGGCGTCGAAGAGGGGATGACCATGGGCCCCCTGGCTGGATTCCCCCTGCTGGATGTGGAAGTGCACCTCATCGACGGGTCCTATCACGAGGTGGACTCCAGCGAGATGGCCTTCAAGATCGCCGGCAACATGGCCTTTAAGGCGGCCATTCTGAAGGCCAAACCCGTCCTGTTGGAACCGATCATGCGGGTTGAAGTGGTGACTCCGAACGAATACACCGGCGACGTGATCGGCGACCTCAACTCCCGGCGCGGGCATATCGTCGGCATGAACACCCGCGCGACCGCCTCGGTCGTGGAAGCCCTGGTGCCACTCGCCACGATGTTCGGCTACGCGACCGTCGTCCGGTCGAAGACCCAGGGACGCGCCACCTTCACGATGGACTTCAAGGAATACCAGCCCTGCCCCAAGCCCGTGCAGGACGCGATCATCGCCAAGTACACCGGCAAAGCCTAATTTTTCTGCTACAATGCCAGTGTGGAACGAGCACACCTGCTCCATCTCTACACCCTGATGCTCCTGATCCGGCGCTTCGAGGAGCGGACCGCGGAGATGTACGCGCTCGGCAAGATCGGCGGGTTCTGTCACCTCTACATCGGGGAAGAGGCTGTGGCCGTGGGCGCCGTGGACGCGCTGCGGCCCGACGACTACGTCTTCTCTGCCTACCGCGATCACGGCCATTGCCTCGCCCGGGGCTCGGACCCGAAGCGCGTCATGGCCGAGCTCTTCGGCCGGGCCACCGGATTGTGCAAGGGGAAAGGCGGCTCCATGCACCTCGTGGATGCGGAGCGCCGGTTCATGGGAGGCTACGCTATCGTCGGTGGACACCTGCCGCTGGCGGCCGGGGTGGCCTTTGCCGTGAAGTATCGCGGCGGCGACCAGGTGGTCCTGTGCTTCTTCGGCGAGGGGGCCGTGCCCAGCGGCGCATGCCATGAAGCGCTGAACCTGGCCGCGCTCTGGGGGCTGCCGGTGCTGTTTCTCTGCGAGAACAATCGTTATGGGATGGGCACGCCGGTCGAGCGCGCGGTCGCGCTCTACTCCGACGTCGCCCAGAACGCCGCCGCCTACGGCATCGAAGCCGGCCGGGTTGATGGCATGGACGTGCTGGCCGTCCGCGACGCAGTCGGCAAAGCCGTCGAGCAGGTCCGCGCCCGCCAGCGCCCGTATTTCCTGGAGGCTGTGACGTACCGGTTTCTCGGTCATTCGATGGCCGATCCCGCCCACGGTCATTACCGGACGAAGGTCGAGGTGGACGAAGCCAAGAAGCGGGACCCGCTCCTGCTGTTACGCACCCGGATGCTGGGTGAACGGCTGGCGACCGAGGCGGACATCAAGCGCATCGAGCAGGAAGTCGCGCAGATCGTCCGCGAGGCGGTGGAGTTCGCGGACGCCAGTCCGGTGCCACCCGTGACTGCGCTGGAGGACGATGTCTACGTCTAAGGACGACATGCCCCCGGGAAAGGGCGCGTCTTGACGCGACCGGGGCGGGCGGGTGCCCCGGGAAAAGACTCCGTCTTGACGGAGTCGGGGTGGGCGGGTGCAACGGGAAAGGGCGCGTCCCACGGGAAAGGAGCCTGGTCTGACAGGCTCGGGGCGGGCGGGTGCGATAGCGCCTGGGGCGGGCGGGTGCAATGAAGACGACATACCGGGAAGCGCTGAACCAGGCTTTACGGGAGGAGATGCGGCGGGACGACCGGATCTTCCTGATTGGGGAGGACGTGGCCTCCTACCAGGGCGCCTTCAAGGTCAGCAAGGGGTTCCTGGAAGAATTCGGCTCGCGGCGCGTCGTGGACACGCCGATCACCGAGCTGGGCTTCACCGGCCTGGCCATCGGAGCGGCCATGGCGGGGCTCCGCCCGGTCGTCGAGGTGATGACGTTCAACTTCGCCATCCTGGCGATGGACCAGATCGTCAACAACGCGGCGAAAGTCCGCTACATGTCCGGAGGACAGCTCAGTGTGCCGATCGTGATCCGGGGCCCGGGCTCGGCGGCGCACCAACTGGGGGCCCAGCATTCGCAAAGCCTGGAAGCGTGGTTCTGCCACGTGCCTGGCTTGAAGGTGGTGGCGCCCGCGACGCCGCACGACGCCAAGGGGCTCATCAAGAGCGCGATCCGGGACGAAAACCCCGTCATCTTCATCGAGGCTCAACTGCTGTATCCCATGCAGGGCGAAGTCGGAGGCGGCGAGTACACGATCCCGCTCGGCGTCGCGGAGGTGAAGCGACCGGGGACCGATGTGACGCTCATCGCCTATTCCAAGATGTTGCTGGTGGCGCTGGAAGCGGCCGAGAAGTTGGCGCAGGAAGGCATCCAGGCGGAGGTGGTCGACCCCCGCACGCTGCGTCCGCTGGATCTGACGACCTTGGCCGCGTCGGCGAAGAAAACCGGCAAGGTCGTCATCGTCGAAGAGGGCTGGCCCTTTGCCGGGCTCGGCGCGCAGATCGCCGAGAGCCTGTATCGCAAGGTGTTCGATTATCTTGACGGCCCGATCGTCCGCGTCACCGGTCGGGACGCCCCGATGCCGTACGCGCGCAACCTGGAGGACGCCGCCATCCCGAACGCGGACCAGGTGGTGGCCGCGGTGCATCAGGTCCTGTACAGGAAATAGCCTCATGGCCAGTCGCGTGATCATGCCCAAGCTGACGGACTCCATGGAGGAAGGCGTCGTCGTGAAATGGCAAAAGGCCGAAGGCGAGCGCGTCGAGAGCGGCGACGTGCTCGCGGAAATCGAGACCGACAAGGCGGTGATGGACCTCGAGGCGTTCGCGTCCGGGACGCTCCGCAAGATCCTGGTCCCTGAAGGGTCGACCGTGCCGTCCGGCACCCTCATCGGCGTGATTGGGGAACCCGATGAAGACATCCAGGCCCTCATCAAGGAATCGCCGACTGCGACACCTTCCACGCAGCCTCGCCCTTCGGAGGACTTTGCATCTCCGCGTGTCCGCACGCTCGCCCGCGAGCATGGGATCGCTCTGAAAACCGTGAAAGGGAGCGGCCCCGGCGGGCGAATCGTCGAGCGGGACCTCGAACCGTTCCTGCCCCCGCCCATCCCTCCCCCCAAGGTGGGGGAGGGCAAGGGTGGGGGGCACCCCACGGTGCGGGAGATCCCCCTCAGCCAGATGCGCAAGGCCATTGTCCGGATGACCACGCAAAGCAAGGCGCCGGTGCCGCACTTCTATGTGACCATCGAGGTGGATATGGCCGAGGGGCTCCGGGTGATTGAGGAGTCGAAGAAGGCCGCGGCGCCGTTCCCGATCTCGATCAACCACTTGCTCATCGCCGCCGCGGCGCGGGCCCTGAGACAGCACCCGGGCCTGAATGCGTCCTTCGCGGGCGAGACGATCCGGATCTTCGCCAGCATTGACATCGGGATCGCCGTGGCGCTCGAGGAGGGGCTGATCGTGCCGGTGCTGCGCGACTGCGGAAGCAAGACCCTCGCGCAGATCGCCGAGGCGGAGCGGGCGCTTGTGGCCCGGGCACGGAGCCGCGATCTGTCGCCGGAGGAGTACACGGGAGCGACATTTCTGATCTCCAATCTGGGCAAGTTCGAGGTGGAGAGCTTCAGCGCGGTGATCCTGCCGCCCGCTGCTGCGGTGCTTGCTGTGGGTTCCGTGCGGGAGGCGCCCGTCGTCCGTGGCGGCCGCGTCGAGGCGGGCCAGCGGATGACGCTCACGTTATCGTGTGATCACCGCGTGATTGACGGGGCGGTGGCCGCGCAGTTCCTCCAGACATTCAAACAGGCGCTGGAGCGAGCAAGGGACCTATGAGCCGACCCATTCCGATGCTCCAGGAGCCGAGGCCCCGCCTGCCGGCGTGGTTCAAGGTGGAATTGCGCCAGGGGCCGGACTATCAGGAGATCCGGCGGCTCACCCAGGAACTGAACCTCCACACGATCTGCGAAGAGGCGCGGTGCCCGAACGTCTGGGAGTGCTGGAACCACCGGACGGCCACGTTCCTGATCCTCGGCGATATCTGCACGCGCCGGTGCCACTACTGCGCGGTGACGACCGGCCGGCCCCTGCCGCTGGATGAAGCGGAGCCCGAACGGGTGGCGGCGGCGGTGAAGAGGCTCGGACTCCGGCATGCCGTGATCACGTCGGTCAACCGCGATGAGCTGCCGGACGGCGGCGCGCGGATCTTCGCCGAGACGATCCGGGTGATCCGGCGGGAACTGCCGACCTGCACGATCGAGGTCCTCATTCCGGATTTTCTCGGTGACCTCGCCGCGTTGAAGACGGTCCTGGCGGCAAAGCCAGACATCCTCAACCATAACATCGAGACTGTCCCGCGCCTGTTCCCGTCGGTTCGGCCGCAAGGGAAGTACCGGCGGTCGATTGCGGTGCTCGAGGCGGCGGCCAGCCGCGGGGCCGTCACGAAGTCCGGGCTCATGGTCGGTCTGGGCGAAACGTTGGAAGAGGTGCGCGCGGTCATGCGGGAGCTCCACGCGGCCGGATGCGTGATCCTCACGATCGGACAGTACCTGCAGCCGACGCAAGCCCACTGGCCAGTCATGCGCTTCTACCCGCCGGCGGAGTTTCAGTTGCTTAAGGAGGAAGGGCTTGCGCTGGGCTTCCGCCACGTGGAGTCCGGCCCCCTCGTCCGCAGCTCCTACCATGCCGCGGAAGGGGCACGTCCCACGGGAACAGAGCCTGGCCCCACAGGCTCGGGGTGGGCGGGTGCGACGGCGCCCGGGGCGGGCGGGTGCGATCAGCAGCAGGCTTCCGGCAGATCTGTGGTGCCCACTTCTGTTTAGGTCTTTCCGGGAGCCGCGAGCGCTTTTATGATCTCGGTGATCAGCCTCCGCTCAATGTCAGCGGTCTCTGAAGGTCCCGCCGCCGCCACGCGGTTGCCCTGAGCCATCTTCTCAAAGTCAGCTTTGACGTGTACACGGGTGCGGTTGGACGAGAGGGCGTGTAGGGACACGAGGTACTGATTTCGAAATCCGGAGACCTCGAGCGAGGCCGGAGGCGAGATCTTCCGTTCGGTGACATACACCGCCTTCTGGTCCATCCTCACGCTCACCCGGAGGGTATACCCGTTCCGCGACAGCGCCTCCTCGGTGGCCTTACAGACCATTGCGATCGATTTGGGCAAGTCTTCGGATTGGCTCCCCTTGTCTTCGACGCGCAGCGCTTGTTCGGCAAGGGCCTTCTTGTTCGCCAGGCGCTCGTTCTCCAGCGCCAGCTTCCGGTTCTCTGAAACCTGCGCTTCCAGTCTGGCTGCGAGCATCTTTCGCTCCGACTCCACACGTTCGCGGTCTTTCTTGGCTTCCCGTATCTCCCGGGTGACCAGGTTGATCTGCTCTTGCACGTACTTGTTCCCATCCTGCAGCGAGACAATCACGGAGTCCTGCTTGGCCGCTTGCTCTCGGAGGCGCTCGTTCTCTTCCTTGAGCGGAGAATCGTTCGGTTTGCATCCCGGAGCCAGGACCAGGGGGGCGACCAAAAGGATAGCTCCGACATAGGTCGCAAGATGCGGGTGAAAAGGCATGGTGGAATCGGGTTTAGACATATTACGGGGACACCTTCGCCGCTGGCCGGGAGCGAGGTGGTCGCCTCGGATCGCAGAAGGATACTGGAGACGGGAGGAAGATTTCCAGAGAAAAGGATGACCGCGACACTTCATTGACTCTGTTCCGACCCGTTCTTATAATGGCCTCTCGTTCATAGGGCGAAGCCTCGCCTGTGAGTGGCTATGGCACCGTTTTCGAAGGGGTTTCTGTCGCAACGGCTGAGCGGGCTGACCGCCCGGGTCCGGCATGCCTTTGCGGTGGAACCGGAGGGCCAGCCGCTCTCCCCTGCAGACGTGACCCTGCTTGAGCGGGTTGCGGCGACCGTCGTCGAGCGCGGGATGGCGACCCCGGCCATCCTGTTTCTCGAGTCAGTCGGGCCGATGAATTTCCTCGGCAGCCAAGCCCTGCACTTCTTCACTCCGATCCTCGAGGTGGTCTTCCCCCAGCGCGACGTGGAGCGCGTGGCCCAGCTGCTCGAGCGGCGCGACACGCTCTCGCGACTGACGGTCCTGATCGAGCGACGCGCGGCGACACGCCCATGACCGCAGACCCGCTCCGCACGATCGTCGCGACGGACTGCGGCAGCACAACGACCAAGGCCATTCTGATCGAGAAGGTGGGGGACGAGTACCGGCAGACCTACCGGGGGGAGGCGCCCACCACCGTGGAAGCGCCCTTCGAAGACGTCACCCGCGGCGTTCTCAACGCGATCGCGGAGATCGAGGAGCTCTCCGGCCGGAAGATTCTCGACGGCGAGAAAATCATCACGCCGAGCGGGGCGGGCGGCGACCCGAAGGTCGGCGCGGACATCTACATCTCCACGAGCAGCGCCGGGGGCGGGCTGCAGATGATGGTGGCCGGGGTGGTGCAGAGCATGACGGCCGAGAGCGCCCAGCGGTGTGCCCTCGGGGCCGGGGCAATCGTGATGGACGTCCTGGCCTCGAACGACGGGCGCCTGCCGCACGAGAAGATCGAACGCATCCGCGCACTGCGTCCGGACATGATCCTGCTTTCCGGCGGGACGGATGGCGGCACCGTGACGCACGTGGTGGAGTTGGCGGAATACATCGCGGCCGCCGAGCCCCGCCCGCGGCTCGGCATGAGCTACCACCTGCCGCTGATCTACGCCGGCAACAAGGACGCCCGGGCGCGCATCAGCGAGATCCTCGGCAAGAAGACCGCGCTGACCATCACCGAGAATGTAAGGCCCGTGCTGGAGAAAGAGAACCTCGGGCCCGCCCGCGCGAAGATCCACGACCTGTTCCTGGAGCACGTCATGGCGCAGGCACCGGGCTACAAGAAGCTCATCTCCTGGGCGGGCGCGCCGATCATGCCGACCCCGGCGGCGGTGGGGCTCATCATGGAGACCATCGCCAAAAAGCAGGGGATCAACCTGATCGGCGTGGACATCGGCGGGGCGACGACCGATGTGTTCTCGATCTTCCACGGTATCTTCAACCGGACCGTCTCGGCCAATCTGGGCATGAGTTACAGTATCTCGAACGTGCTGGCGGAGGCGAGGCTCGACAACATCATGCGCTGGGTGCCGTTCTCGATCGATGAGCAGGACTTGCGCAACCGGATCAAAAACAAGATGATCCGCCCGACGACGGTCCCGCAGACCCTGGACGAGCTCCAGATCGAGCAGGCCATCGCGCGCGAGGCCCTGCGCCTGGCCCTCATTCACCACAAGTCCCTGGCGACCGGGCTGAAGGGGGTCCAGCAGGAGCGGTCCATCTCCGATGTGTTCGAGCAAAAGGCGTCGGGGGAGACGCTCGTGGACATGCTGCAGCTCGATCTGATCGTCGGCAGCGGGGGTATCCTCTCGCATGCCCCGCGCCGGGTGCAGTCCCTGCTGATGATGGTAGACGCGTACGAGCCGTTCGGGTTCACCGAGCTGGCCGTGGACAGCATTTTCATGATGCCGCACCTGGGGGTGCTCTCCACCGTCAACGAGCAGGCCGCGACCGACGTGTTCGTTCGGGATTGCCTGATCCCCCTGGGAACGTGCGTAGCGCCGATTGGGCAAGGCAGATGGGGAGAGCGCTGCGCGGACTACACGATTACGTTCCATCGACGACCCGAGCCGGGAGTGGGTGTGGGAGGGGCGCGGGTACCCGTTGCTCCGCAGATGCAACGGGTGAATGGGCCCCATCCCGCTAGAGAGGCGCCGCCGTGGAAGGCGCTCCTGATCGAGGTGGAGGACCCCCTCCGCGCGTTTCAGGAGCTGGCTCGTGCGCACCGTCGCCGTTTCGCCATCCCGGTAGTGGCGGTCAGCGGGAGCAACGGCAAGACAACGACCA
>JAXIOW010000116.1:0-7405 GCA_045403215.1 Nitrospirales bacterium
GCTGCATCTGGGCGCCCATGCGGTGTCACCCGCTTTATAATTGTTTCGCCTTTGGCTTGATGACGAAGACGCCGTCGCGGAGGGTGAGCAAGACGGCGGTGACGCTTGAGTCGGCGGCGGCGATTCGGTTCAGCTCCTGGATGGCTTTAGTTGAAGGGTCGGGCGCGTTCGCGTTCAGCACTCTCCCGCTCCAGAGGACATTGTCGATCAGAATCACGCCGGTCGGGGCGAGGAGCTCCTTCGCACGCCGGTAGTAGTTCACGTAGTTGCTCTTGTCGGCATCGATGAAGATCACGTCGAAGGGCCCCGTCAGAGTTCTAAGAGTCTCCAGCGCCGGGCCCACGCGGACTTCGATCTTCCGGCCGTGCGGGCTCTTGTCCCAGTAGCGGCGCGCAAAGGCCGCCGACTCCGGATCAATCTCGCAGGTGAGGACCGACCCGTCCTCCGGCAGCGCCTCCGCCATCGCCAGCGCGCTGTAGCCCGTGAACGTGCCGATCTCCAACACCCGCCGGGCACGGACGGCGAGGGCCATCACCTTGAGGAAGGCTCCTTCCAGCGGGCCCACCACCATCTGCGGGTAGTCTTGCGTGCGATAGGTTTCTTCGCGGATCAGCCGGCAGACGTCCGACTCGGCCACGGAGTGCGCCGCCGCGTACTCCTCGATCGCGGGATCAACCAAATCCGCCAGCGGTGACCCTGCGCTTCGGGCGAGCTTTTTGAAGAACGAAAGCACTACGAGACCGGCTCGAACTCGATCGTGAAGTGGCGCAGCACCGGCGCCTGCCGGATGACGCGGAAGCCGCGGAGGGTCTCGCGCAGCCTGTAGACGTGCTCGGCCACTTCCACCACGTAATCAATGTGGCTTTGCGTGTACGCCCGACGCGGGATGGCGATGCGGACAAGGTCCATGTCGGAGGGGATTTCCCGCCCGTCCACGTTCCGGCCGAACATCGCGTTGCCGATCTCGCCGGTCCGGATGCCGCCATGCTCGTAGATGGCCGAGCAGAGGCACTGGGCCGGGAACTGGGTGGGGGGGATGTGCGGCAGCAGCGTCCGCGCGTCGATGTAGACGGCGTGGCCTCCGGGCGGCTGCACGATCGGGTAGCCGATCTTGTCGAGCCGCTCCGCCAGGTATTCCACCGAGCGGAGCCGGTACTTGAGGTAGTCCTCCTCCAGGACTTCCTGCAGTCCTTGGGCGATCGCGTCCAGGTCGCGGCCGGCGAGCCCGCCGTAGGTCGTAAACCCCTCGGTGAGGACCAGGAGATTTCGGCACCGCTGGGCCCAGTCTGCGTTGTTCATTCCAAGAAAGCCGCCGATGTTGACCAGCCCGTCCTTTTTCGCGCTCATCGTGCAGCCGTCCGACAGGCGGTACATCTCGCGGGCGATCTCCGCTGCGCTCTTGTTCTGATAGCCGGACTCCCGCAGCTTGATGAAATACGCATTTTCGGCGAACCGGCAGGCGTCTAAGAAGAGCGGAACGCCGTAGCGATGGCACAGCGCGCTGGTCTGCCGGATGTTCTCCATCGAGACCGGCTGCCCTCCGCCGGAGTTGTTCGTCACCGTCAGCATGCAGAGCGGCACCTGGCCGGGCCTGGCCTCCTTGAGCAGCGCGTCCAGTCGGTTCAGGTCCATATTCCCCTTGAATGGGTGCTTGGCCTGCGGTTGCTTGCCTTCAGGGATCACGAGGTCCACCGCCTCCGCGCCCGTCGCTTCGATGTTGGCGCGGGTCGTGTCGAAGTGCGTGTTGTTCGGCACGACCTGGCCCTTGCCGCAGACGGTCGAGAAGAGGATGCGCTCGGCGGCCCGGCCCTGATGAGTCGGAATGATGTGGGCGTAGCCGGTCAGGTCTTTGACGGCCGCTTCGAACCGGTAGAAGCTGTTCGAGCCCGCGTAGGCGTTGTCGCCGCGCATCATCGCGGCCCACTGCTCCGAGGACATCGCCGAAGTTCCGCTGTCGGTCAGGAGATCGATGAGGATGTCCTTGGCCCGGATGTTGAACATGTTGTAGTGGGCCTGATGGAGGACCGTCCGCCGCTCGTCTTGCGTCGTCATGCGGATAGGCTCGACGACCTTGATCTTGAAGGGCTCGATGATGGTCTTGAACATGCCGCTAGTATACCGCCAGGCGGTGGCCTGCGTCATTCGCCGAGGCGGATGAAACAGATCGGATCTTCGACGATGGCGGTCGTGTAGTCCTCATCCTCGACCACGTACGGGACGTCGTGGCGCTCGCACCAGTCGGTGATCCAGGGGATCTCTTCCACTGAGGTGGTGACGAGGGCCTGGCGCGCGACCTTCTCCAGGCACCCGGCGGCGAGGGCGAGGACGGCCTGGCGCTCGAC
Organism: Nitrospirales bacterium; assembly: GCA_045403215.1. Classification (GTDB taxonomy): domain Bacteria; phylum Nitrospirota; class Nitrospiria; order Nitrospirales; family NS-4; genus NS-12. The sequence continues at coordinate 2,343 of JAXIOW010000116.1, forward strand.
GGTGAACGCGGCCGGGTCGAACGTCACGGGGTTGGCTCGTCCGGAGGACAGCGCGCCGAGCTCCGGGAAGCATTCCGGGTCGTTCAGCACGCTGACGATCCACAGGTGGTCGAAGGGACCCTCGGCCTCCCGCGCGTCCTTGGCCTGGAACTCGAACGGCAGCCCCGTGCAGGCGCGGTTGAGCACGGCCGCCTCATCGGCGCGCAGGTTGTAGGCGGCAACTGTCCGGTGCAGCTCGGCTGTTTCCATCACGAGCGGAGGCAGCTCGGCGACGCCGGCGCCCACGTACAGGCTCCGGCCCCCTGGGCGGAGGCGGTCGCGCAGGACGGCGGCCAGCTTGATCCCGAGTTCCTGGCACGGGCCCCGCCGTTCCGCCCAGAAGGCATCGCCGCCTTCATGACAGTAAATCGGTCCGAGCGCCGCGTAGTCTAGGCTGTCGAAGATGCGGTTGATGGAAGCGAGAGTGGTGGGTTGGAGAGGCATACACAGATAGGGAGAAACATGGTGCCGAAGCGGGGATTTGAACCCCGACGGGATTGCTCCCGCTAGACCCTGAATCTAGTGCGTCTGCCAGTTCCGCCACTTCGGCACCGTGCGGAGAGTGGGATTATCAGAGATTCGCAAGAAGGCGTCAAGCGCTGTCTCGACTGGTGTTTCTACCCATGTGATGTTAGAGTGCGTTGCCGTGGCCGGGGCTGGTCGATGAAGCTCAACGTTCCGCCCTATCGGGTTGGGAAGGCGCTGGTCCCGGTCGTCTGGGGCTGGGCGCTGCTGGTGATCGTCCTGACGTTCTGGAGGGCCTGGGACATCCCGGCGCGGATGCCGGACATCAACGAGGTCGCCACTACCCACCTCTTCTTCTTCCCCGTGTCCCTGGTCTTGTTTTTCCTACTGAGCTGGATACGCCAGTATTACGACGATGAGCAGGTGCATCCAGGCCCGCGACCCTTCGCCCGCTGGCGCGCCACGCTGGGTATCTGGGTCCTGCTCTTCTTGCACCCGGTGTCGTGCGGCTTGTACCCCGCAGCCTTTAACATCGACGACCGGACGGTGGAAGCCGTCACGCGTGCGGTGAGCGCGATGCCGGTCGGTCTGCCGCGCGCCGATATGGAGCGGCGCATCGTCGAGTTGAATGCGTCGCTGCCGATTTCCATGACAACGGATCGGGAGCGGCACCGGAGACTCCAGGACGACGCGGCGCGGTATCTGTCCGAAAAGGATGCCGCCGTCCGGCGATCTCTCTGGCTGGAGTTGTCGCGGGCCACGCTCGTGTTTGTTCCGTGGAGCGGGAAGCTCGCAGAGGAGCCTGACCGGACGGCGCGTGAGCAAGTCTTTCTTCGCCGGACGCGCATGACCAGCGATATCGGCGAGGACAAGATCCGAGTCCGCTACACTCCCGCGTTCACCGTGGACGAGATCGTCTATTCGTCGAATCGCCAGCTCGCCATGGAGCGCGAACCCTGCACGGTCCACCTCAAGGTGCCGGCGCCCCCGGAGGCTTCGTTTCCGTACCCCTGTCCGAAGTAGGAACAGACCGATTAATGTTGCTTTTCTCCGCACATGCTTGACCCCCTCCTGTGGCGGAATGTCCCTCCTAAAAACCAGCTCGTCAGCACACTTACTCGAAAGCCTTTTCAATCACAGGGTTTCGGCTCTCCTCACCGAAAACGGTGATGGCATCCTGCTTGCTCACTGCCTATGTAACAGGGAGGAGGAAGCACCCATGGCCAAGCCGGAAAAGAAAACCGAAGAAACGCAACCGTTCGAAGAACGGCATAACTGTCTAGTCTGCGGGAAACCGGGGCCCGAGACCATCTGCGAGCATTGCAAGATCGTCGTGCAGGCGGAGGCCCTGTCCGAAAAACGCAAGGTCGAAAAGGGAGGAGGCGGACCTTCCCGGTAGGTCCGATACGCGCGATGTCCACGGGCGAAACAAAACGGATCCTGCTCGCGACCGACTTCTCGAAGCCTGCCCAGGGAGCGTATGCGTATGCGGTGAAACTGGCGACGGCTTTTGCTGAGCGGATGGTAATCCTGAACGTGCTGGAAGGGCCCCCGGGGTTGGATCGCGAATTTCCAGTCAATGCCTTGTATTTGAAACAGCTTCAGGAGGAGGCGGACCGCGAGCTGACGAAGCTGGTCAGGCTTGCGAAAAAGGATGGGGTCAGCGTGGAGCCCTGGCTGGAATACGGCATTCCGGCACAGTGCATCGTTCAGGCCGCGGACAAGACAGCCGCCACCCTGATCGTCCTGGGCACGCATGGACGGACCGGCTGGAACCGTGCGTTGCTTGGCAGCACGGCGGAAGCGGTGGTGCGGGAAGCGCCGTGTCCGGTCCTCACGGTGCGCGTGACCGAGGAGGCCGCCGGGCTTCCCGGGCCCGCGAACATCGAGCGCCTGCTCGTCCCCATCGACTTTTCGGAGTTTGCCCAGGAGGCGCTCGAGTACGCCACTCTGCTGGCCAAGCAGGTGAACGCGCGCGTGCGTCTGGTACATGCGATGACGGCGGCTGCCTACCCGCTGGACTTTGCCATGTTCGGCGTCAGCGAGGAAAAGGCGTTAAGGAAGAAGGTGCACGAGCATCTGGACGAATTAGTGTCGGTCGTGAAGGCCGATGGAATCGTGGCCGAGGGCGTGTGCGAGCCAGGAGCGCCGGCCGAGGTCATCCTGAAGCACGCGAAGGAGGGCGCCGGGGCGATCGTGATGGGAACACACGGCCGCCGCGGACTGAGCCATCTGGCCCTCGGGAGCGTGGCTGAAGATGTCGTGCGACACGCGGCCTGTCCCGTCTTCACGGTCAAGAGCCCCCGTTACCGGTATAAAAGAGCAAGCGAGGTCGGCCATGCCAAGCAAAAAGCCTAAGACTAAACAACAACCGTCCTCCGAGGTCGTGGTCGACAAGGACGCCCAGGCCAGGCTAGCGTATGAGTTATACTTGCGCCGGGGGGGCGAGCACGGCCACGACGTCGAGGATTGGCTGACGGCGGAACGGCTCCTGTTGGACGAGAGCAGACGGCCGCGAGGTCGGCGTTCGCCGACACGCCCATTGCGGCGACGCCTGGAGGACCAGTTTGGTGCTCGATGATGGCGACCGAATCCGGCCGGCTCATTCTCCGGGACGGCTCCACGGCGGCCATTCGCATCGCCCGCCCCGAGGATCGGGCCGCGTTGGGGGCTTTCTTTACAGGCCTCTCACCTGCATCGAAAGCGCGGCGGTTTTTCTCCGCGACGCTTCCACCTGATGATCTGATCGCGTCCCTGTGCAAGTTCGCAGATCCACGTTCGCAGGTCACGCTCATCATCACGCGCACGCGGGAAGGCGCTCCCCACATCATTGCCGCGGGTTCGTATCAGCGGATTAATGAGAATACGGCCGAGGTCGCCTTTGCAGTTGACGACGACTTTCAAGGCAAGGGGTTGGGGACCATCCTGCTGGAGCGGCTGGCGTTGCTGGCGGTCCGCAATGGAATCGTCCGCTTCTGGGCCGTCACCCATCCCGACAACCTCGTGATGCGGGATGTCTTCCGTGAATCCGGGTTTCCCGTTCAGGAGAAGCTGGAGGGAGGAGAGATGGAAGTCGAGCTGTCCGTCGTGCCCACCGCAACGAGCGTGGCCAGTTCGGAGATGCGTGATCGGGTGGCGACGACCGCTTCGCTTCGACCGTTTTTTCAGCCTCGTTCGGTGGCGGTGATCGGCGCGTCTCGTGATCCGTCGAGCATCGGCCATCGGGTCTTCGATGCGCTCTCCCGGAGCGGATTTCGAGGGCCCGTGTATCCGGTCAATCCCCAGGCCACCATGATCGGCGCGCTGCGCGCGTACCCGTCCGCACGTGACTTGCCTGAGCCCGTCGATCTGGGCGTCGTGGCCGTCCCTCGCGAAGCGGTGCTGAACGTCGTGGATGACTGCGCGGCACGCGGGATCAGAGCGCTCGTCGTGATTACGGCCGGCTTCGCGGAAGCCGGCCCCGAAGGCCAGCGGTTGCAGGAACGGCTGGTCGAGAAAGTTCGCGGGTATGGCATGCGCATGCTGGGTCCGAACTGTCTGGGGCTCATGAACACGGATCCGCAGGTGCGCTTGAATGCGTCTTTCTCCCCGGTGTTCCCACGACCGGGGCGCATCGCCATGGCGTCCCAGAGCGGGGCGCTCGGGCTGGTGCTCCTCGGCGCTGCCCAACGTCTCAATCTGGGCCTCTCCGCCTTTGTCAGTATCGGAAACAAGGCGGATGTCTCCAGCAACGACCTGCTGCAGTACTGGGAAGAGGACGCCGATACCGATGTCATCCTGCTGTATCTGGAATCGTTTGGCAACCCGAGGCGGTTCGCGCGCATCGCCAGACGCGTCAGCCGGCGGAAGCCTATCGTGGTGGTGAAAGGCGGGCGGACGAAGGCGGGGTGGCGCGCGGCGGGCTCGCACACGGCGGCCTTGACCGCCCCCGATGTGGCCGTCGATGCGCTGTTCCGGCAGACCGGCATCATCCACGCCGAAACGTTGGAGGAGATGTTCGACCTGGCCGGGGCGCTGAGCCGGCAGCCCCTGCCCCAAGGCCGTCGCGTTGCGATCGTGACCAATGCGGGAGGGCCTGGGATTCTGTGCGCGGATGCCTGTGAGACAGGCGGCCTAGTGGTGTCGGTGCCTTCTCTGGAAACGAAGGCCCTCCTCGCGGGATGGCTGCCGGCGACGGCCAGCCTCGACAACCCCATCGACATGATCGCCGCTGCCAGCCCCGAACAGTATCGCCGGACGATCGAGACGGTCTTGGCGGTGCCCGAGACGGACATGCTGGTCGTGCTGTACGTCTCGCTGGAGCAGGCGGTGCCGGAGGCCGTGGTGGAGGCGATCCGCATGGGGGTGGCGGCGGGCCGAACGTTGGGCGGGGCTGACAAGCCCGTGCTGGTCTCTCTTATGGCGGAAGGAGGCATCGCCGCTCCACTGGTTCTGGAGAAGGAAAGCATCCCCACCTATGTGTTTCCGGAAGCCGCCGCGCGGGTGCTGAGCCACATGGCTGAATATGCGGAATGGCGGGCGAAGCCCGAGGGGACGATCCCGGTTTATGCCGATGCGGA